>CAXTPN010000141.1:3490-6395 GCA_964246125.1 uncultured Acidobacteriaceae bacterium | reverse complement strand
CCCCTATTCCAGCCAGAGTCCCCACCCAGGTAACCGCTCCGTTAGTCCCCTCTCTCATCCTTCGCCACGTCGTCAACATCACCGGCGTGCCGCCAAACGCCTGCCCAATCTCCGACAAGACCGTGTCCGCAGTAGCCTCGCAAAGCGCAGCCAGCAGCAGCACCGGCATCAAGGCAAGCGCAAGCGGCACGTCCCGATCCCGCGGCCCAATCCAATCCAACAATGCCGAGAACGGCCCCGCGACCACCAGCCCCGCCATACCCAGGTTCGCGATCACCTGCGAAGCCCCGCGCCCCTGCCGCTGTTCCGCCAGCCCCAGCGCAGCCTTGCGCCTCCGGCCCAGGCGCGTCGCCACAAACGTCAGCACAAACAGCGCGATCAGCGGCGCCAGTCCCGACCGTACCGGCGCCCGCGCTCCGCCGCCCGTGGCCAGCGTGATCAGCAGGCAGATGACCCCTCCCCACACGGCGGCCCACTTCGTCGCGGCTTTCATCCCCCAGGCCACCGCGCCAAACGTCAAACTCAAAAGAGCATCGCTCAACACAGCCGAGTTCAAATCCAGCCACGCCCCGCTGATCAGCAGCACAACCATGCCGAACACGCCCAGCAACACGCCCACCACCGCTACCAGCCACTTCGACTGCCGCCGGTCCCGCTCCTCCGGAATGCGCTTTCTTCTCTCCCTGACCAACCTTCACCCCACCCCTCGTTGATTTACAATCGAGCCTTGAGCCTAAAGAATCTCACCAACCACCAGACTACAAAAAGTACCGCCGCAGGAGCAGTTTTGCACCCCAATCACGCGCAAGCCAGCACGCCCGCACCTTCATCTTTCCCCTTGCGCACCCTCTTGAGGTCCGCTCATCTTTTCGCCGCCCTCGCCCTCGCCGGCTGCGGCAACACCTACCGGCCCGTCGTCAGCTCCATCAACCCCGTCGGCCCCGCCGGCCAGCCCACCAAGTACGCCGTCGCCGTCTCCTCCAACGGCGCCGCCGCCAACGGGCTCGTTACCATCATCGACGTCTCCGGCGACACCATCCTCGATACCACCGCGCTCGGCGTCAATCCGCTCTTCTTCGTCCTCGATACCTCGGGCGGGATCGGCTACACGCTCAACGGCGACGGCACCCTGAACAGCTTCGGCGTCTCCACCGGCCTGATCGGCAGCAACATCGCTCAAACCACGTTGCTCGCCGGCTCAAACCCAATCAGCATCACTCCCCAGGGCGTCAACCTCTACGTCGCCCAACCCGGCCGCAACTCCATCGCCCAACTCACCTCCGGCGTGCCGCCCACCCTACGGTCCGAGTTGCCCACCGGCACCGGCACCACCTACACCGTCGTCAGCCCCAATGCGCCGCGCGCCTATGCGCTGGTCCAGGGAGCAGCCGGCGCGCCCGGCCATGCCACCGCCATCGAGACCTCGCTCAACACCCTCTCCGCTACCATCCCGGTCGGGGTCAACCCCGTCTACGGCGTCATGACCGCCGACGGCCGTCGCGCCTTCATCCTCAACAAAGGTTCAAACTCCGTCTCCGTTATCAACTCCCAGACCAACGCGCCCGACACCTTCACCTCCGGCGGCACGGTGCAAAGCACGGTCCCGGTCGGCGTCGCGCCGGTCTGGGCTGACTTCGCGCCCACCCTCTCCGAGCTGCTCGTCGCCAACGCCGGCAACGGCACGACCCCCGGCTCCGTCACCATCGTCAACATCCCGCTCTGCAACGCGACCACCGTCACCTCCAACCCCAACTGCGACTCCGCCAACCCGGTCGATGCCGCCGGCTTCGGCAATGTCATCGCCAACATCCCCGTCGGCATAAACCCGGTCATGATAGCCGTCCTTCAGGATGGCTCGCAGGCCTACGTCGCCAACGCCGGCAACGCATCCACCCCCGGCTCCGTCTCCGTCATCAATCTCACCACCAACACTGTTATCGCGACCATCCCCGCCGCCGCCAGCATCAACCAGAGCGACGCCGTCATCCATGGCCACCCCAACTGGATCGCCGTCACCACCGGAACCCCCACCGGCAAGGTCTACGTCACCGCCGCCGACTCCACCGACATCACTGTCATCCGCACCGACCTCGACACCGTCACCACCCACCTCTCGCTCCAGGGCAGCGGCGTAGCCGTCCGCATGACCGCCCCCTAGGAGAGGGAAGAGGGATAAGGGAAGAGAAAACAAAGGCCACCTAGGCAAGGTGGCCTTTTTGCAATCTCTTCCCTCTTCCCTTATCCCTCTTCCCTTATCCCTTATCCCTCTTCCCTGCCTCTAAGACGCAGCCCCCTTCAACAAAATCGGGGCCGTCGGCGTCGTCGATCCCTCCGCATCCTCGATGGTCACCCCGAAGGCCTTCGCGATCACGCCCTTCGGCAGCCGCGGCATCACCACGCTGGCATTCCCGCGAGCGTCCGGCTTGAACGTCCCCGCCGGAATCGGTGCCTGTCCATTCGCCGGAATCAGCCACAGCTCGTACGTCTTGTTCGCCTTCAGCGGATCAAGGTTGCTGGCCAGAAACACCAGCGAACCCCTCGCCGCCACATAGCTCGCGCGGCCCTGCGGCGGCGGCTTCTGGTCCGACGCCGTCAGCGTCACATGCACCGCCTTAGGATCCTTCACCGTCTCCAGCACGCTATTCGCCAGCTCCGCGGACACCCGCGTCTTCTGCAGCTTCTCATTCGTCTGCTGCAACTGCTCGTTCGCCTGCTGCAACTGCGCGTCGTTGGCCGTAAGCGTCTGCTTCATCTGCTCGCGCTGCCGGTAGAGGTTCACCAAAGGAAGCGCCAGGCCCGCGGCCAGCGCCCAGCCTACCCAAGGCAGCACCTTCGCCGCCGCGTTCTTCTTCACTGGCTCCGGGTGGAACTCCGCCGGTTCCGCGGAAGCTCCGACCTGCGCCAC
>CAXTPN010000141.1:0-3480 GCA_964246125.1 uncultured Acidobacteriaceae bacterium | reverse complement strand
GGGGCGCTTCCTCGTCGAACAGGCTCGCGCCCCCGCGCGGAGCAAACGTTCCCGGCGCCTGCGCATACAGGTCGATCGGCACAACCTTCTTTTCGCGCGCCACATGCTTCATCAGCCGCTGCCGCGCCAGCGCAGGCGGCGCTTGCATCTCTGCCGAGTGCGCCAGGATCGAAAGATCGCCATAAATCTCGGACAGCATGCGCCGGGCCTCGGCGCTGTGCTGCAGATGCATGCTCATCTCTTCCATCTCTTCCGCAGGGAGGAGCTGCATCGCGTACAACGCCAGATCGTCGGGATCGATATGTTTGACCGGGATCATGAGTTGAATGCCTTTCTCAGGGAGAGTAGCGCGCTGCGGATTCTCGTCTTCACCGTGCCCAGCGGATCCCCGGTCATCTCTGCGATCTCGGAGTGCGTCAAACCGTCGAAAAATGCCATCTCCAGCGTCTTGCGTTGATCGGTCGGCAGCGTCTGGATCACGCCTCGCGCCTTCTCGATCATGACGTTCCGTTCCGCCTCGTCGGACAAGTTATACGGCGAAGCCAGCGCAATCTCATCCACCGATTCCATGGGCCGCTTGCGTCGCAGTGCGTCGATCGACCGATTCCGGCTCACCACCGCAAGCCAGCCGCCAAGGCTGCCCCGCGTCGCGATGAAACCATCCGGATTCCGCCATATCTGCATGAAGATCTCCTGCAACACGTCCTCCGCGGACGTCGGGTCGCGCAACACGCGCAGCGCGACCGAGTACACGACCTTCGAGTAGCGGTCGAACAGCGATGCCATCGCCTGCTCATCCCCACGCTGCACCAGACTCAGCAGCGTAGCGTCATCCGAAGAGGATGGCGACGGCATGTTCAATACTCCCGTTTCTCTGTACATTCAACGCACCCATCAGCTCAACAGATTGCTACGATAATTGGATGTGCAACCCTGTTCCGGTAACGGACCATCGCCGGCAACAGGTTCCTAAGCACTTTACCGGGTTTGATTAAAAATCGAAAGTCACCCTTTTCCAGGCGCTCGCCGTCCTCCGCGAAAACGAGAAATCCCCAATGAAGACGCGCCTCGACAAACTTCTCGTAGATCGCGGCCACGCTCAGTCGAGGGAGCGCGCCCACGCCCTCATCCTCGCCGGCCGCGTCCTCGTCGACGACCAGCGCGTCGACAAACCGGGTACGTCCATCGCCGACAATGCCGTGCTGCGTCTTTTGGGGGACGACCTCAAATTCGTAGGCCGCGGCGGCCTCAAGCTTGAGCGCGCGCTCGAACACTGGGCCATCGACCTCGCCTGCCTCGCCTGCCTCGACATCGGAGCCTCCACCGGAGGCTTCACCGACTGCATGCTCCAACGCGGCGCACAATCCGTCCTCGCCATCGACACCGGCTACGGGCAGATCGCCGACAAACTTCGCCGCGACCCCCGCGTCGCCCTCATGGAGCGCACCAACGCCCGGCTGCTCGCCCCCCACTGCTTGGCCTCGCACGCCATCCGCTTCTTCGCCATGGACGTATCTTTCATCTCCGCCACGCTCGTTCTGCCCGCCGTCCTGAGCGCCCTGGCAACACCCGAAGCCCCCTGGCAAGGCACCGCCGTCATCCTCATCAAGCCCCAGTTCGAAGCCGGCCGCGAGCACGTCGGCAAAGGCGGCATCGTGCGCGACCCCGCCGCCCGCCGGCTCGCCATCGACCGCGTCACCTACTGCGCTCAATCCCGCAACGCCACGGCACTCAACCTCATCGACTCCCCCATCCGCGGCATGGAAGGCAACCACGAATACCTCCTCCACGCCACCTTCCAAACGAACGCGCAGCCGGAGCCTGGGACCTCAACTTAGCCCGCCAGCTTCGCACTCGCCAGCCGGTTCAAACTAACACCCTGCTCCGCAGCCTGCATCGCCAACGAACGATGCACCAGAGGGGGGATCCGCACCCGAAACTCGCCACTATAGGTCTTTTCCGCGAGAGCCTCGGGCACAGCTTCCCCGTTGGTCCGCAGGTCGGCAACCACCTCCTCCGCGACCTTGCGGATCCCCGCAAGCGCCTTTTCCGGGGTTGCCGCCAGCCATGAGAGCGATGGAAACTCAACGCACAGCCCAAGGTACTCTCCATCTTCTTGCGACCACGTCACGCGATAGGTGTAATGATCCGTGCTCATCGTTGTTCCTCCTTCAACTTGTCGATGGCTAGAAGCACCTGCCTCACTTGATAAGTCTTGGCCATCCCTCTGCTGTTTTGAATGTTTACCCGAGGATCACCCGGCCACGGCGTCTTGAAGATCACATGACTGCCGCCCAACTGCCTCGGCTTGCCGAAATGCTCCTCACACACTCGCATCAACTCGCTAAACCTGACGCCGTTCGGCTCGTTGCGCATCCGTTCAAGTATCTTCTGCGTTGGCGCCACGCAGTTATGGTATCAATACTGGCCCCGACTGTCAGTTGTCTCCCTCAGTCCATTTGCCCTCTGCTTTGAAATCAGCCTTTATCGTCCTGATCGGCGCTCGGCATTCCTCCGTGCCATTACACTGAAAGCCAATGTACAAGGCAGCCATCATCTCCAAGCCGCAGAAGCCTGAGGTCGCCACCCTCCTGCCCGAGCTCATCGATTGGCTCCGCGCCCACGAATACGAGGCGCTCCTCGACGCCGACTCCGCCGCCTACCTTAACCGCCCCGGCATCGACCGCACCCAGCTTCCCGCACATGCGCCCGAGCTCATCATTGTCCTCGGCGGCGACGGCACCCTGCTCTCCGCCGCCCGCGTCTTCGCTCAAAGCCAGACTCCCATCCTCTCGGTCAACCTCGGCTCCCTCGGCTTCCTCACCGAGATCCCCCTCGCCGACCTCTACCAGACCCTCGAAAACTGGTGCAACGGCGTCGCCGACATCGATCTCCGCACCATGATGCACGCGGCCTTGCTCCGCAACGGCAAAGCCATCCAGCAGTGGGACGCCCTCAACGACGTCGTCGTCGCCAAAGGCACCATCGCCCGCATGGCAGACTACACCGTCCTCATCGACGACCAGCTCGTCGCCACCTTCCGCGCCGACGGCGTCATCGTCTCCACCCCCACCGGCTCCACCGCTTACAATCTCGCCGCCAACGGCCCCATCGTCATGCCCTCGGTCAACGCCATGGTCGTCACACCCATCTGTCCCCACCTGCTCACCATCCGTCCCATCGTCATGCCTGGCGAATCTACCATCGCCATCCGCGTCGAAGGCGTCCCCAACCAGATCATCCTCACCATCGACGGCCAGGAAGCCGTCGACCTCCAGCTCGGCGACCAGGTCCAGTGCCGCCGCTCCAACTCCTCCGTCCGCCTCCTGCGCCTCCGCCCCAACGGCCTCTTCAACGTCCTCCGCAGCAAGCTCAAATGGGGCGTCCGATAGGGGATTGTTTGTCATCCTGCGGAAATCCACATCATTCCTGCCGCTGTCTGTCATCGTCCTCCCCGCTCACCCCAGCAGCCGTTTCACC
>CAXTPN010000140.1:3988-6424 GCA_964246125.1 uncultured Acidobacteriaceae bacterium | reverse complement strand
GTGCAGGACGAGGCCATGCAGGCGGGACCGACGCCCGAAAGCCTGCCTGGCGCGGACGAAGACTACTACCACGACATGGACGGTGCCGTGCCGCTGACCACGGACGAGGTAAAGGGACGCAACAACTGGATTGTGTGGACGGCCGGAAACGACCGCTTCTGGGATCTGATCTCGGCCAAGAGCCTTGAGTCGCTGGACTTCCTCAAAACACTCTCGTCCGCGCCGGGACTTCCGGCGAGCCGCGACAATCGCTGGGACTACCTTGGCCTGGTGAACGAACCCTGCTTCGAGAAGGCGACGGGACCGGACCCCAACCGTTTCGGCCTGTGGCTGGATAAGCGCAAAGCGGACTGCCCCGCGGACCCCTTCGAGAACGAAGAAAAGTATCCGGGAGTGAAGATCGGCGCGCGCGGCACGACGGTTCCGGTTGGCTCCTACTACGGGTACGGGACCGGCATTGTGGGCCTCCGGCTGTTTCCCAATCCGGCGTTCGACGAAAAGGCCAAGGCGCATTGGAACGCGGCGCGCTACTACAAGGATCCGGACTACTACAACGATCCGCACCTGGTGAAGCCGTACCGTGTCGGCATGTCGTGCGGCTTCTGCCACGTTGGGCCGAACCCCCTGAAGCCGCCCGCCGATCCCAATAATCCCAAGTGGGAGAACCTGAGCTCGTGGGTGGGCGCCCAGTATTTCTGGATCGACCGCATCTTTGCCTGGCAGGCGGACCAGAGCAGCTTCGTGTTCCAACTGTTTCACTCGTCGAAGCCGGGGTCGCTGGATACGTCGCTGGTATCGACGGACAACATCAACAACCCGCGGACGATGAACGCCGTGTACGGAATGAAGGCGCGGCTGATGATGGGCTCGAAGTGGGGCCAGGAGACGCTGGCCGGGGGCGGGCTGAATAACAAGCAGTTCAACGACTATGTGCCGCCGGATAGTTTTCTGGCGAGCTTCTACAAGGCGCCGGACCAGGTGCTGGCGCCGCATGTGCTGAAGGACGGTGCGGACTCAGTAGGGGCGCTGGGCGCGCTGAACCGGGTGTACCTGAACATCGGGCTGTTCAGCGAGGAGTGGCTGGAGCACTTCAACGCGCTGGTTGGCGGAAAGAAAACGTCGCCGATCGAGATCGCGGTGGCGCGGAAAAATTCGAGCTATTGGAATGCCAATGAGACGCAGACCGTGGATCTAGCGCTGTTCGCGCTGAAGAGCACGGACGCGCACCACCTGGCGGACGCGCCGGGCGGGGCGGCGTATCTGACGCACGACCAGGCGGTGCTGACGCAAGGCAAGGTGGTGTTCGCGGAGCGCTGCGCGCGCTGCCACTCGAGCAAGCTGCCGGACGTTGCGACGGCTCCAGGACAAGGGCTTGCGGGCTGCTCGGGCAAGGACTACTTGAGCTGCTGGAACCGGTATTGGGCGCTGACCAAGACGGACGACTTCAAGGCGAAGATGAAGGAGATCGTGCTCAAGGACGACTTCCTTCAGGACAACTATCTGTCGACCGACGCGCGGATTCCGCTGACGCTGCTGAAGACGAATGCGTGCAGTCCGCTGGCAACGAATGCGCTCGAAAACAACATCTGGGATAACTTTTCCTCGCGGACCTACAAGGACCTGCCGTCGGTGGGCAGCGTTCCGATCGTCGACCCCTATACGGGCAAGGAGAGCCAGTACGAGATGCCGGCGGGCGGCCGCGGGTACACGCGGGTGCCGAGCCTGATCAGCGTGTGGTCGACGACGCCGCTGCTGCTGAATAATTCGGTGGGACACTTCGAGGCCAGCCCGTCGGTGGAGGCGCGCATGCGGAGCTTCGAGGATGCGATCGAGCAGCTGCTGTGGCCGGAGAAGCGAGCGAAGGACCCGCGCATCGGCGGTGTGCTGGGCAGTGCGCCTTCGCTGATCGATCGCACGACGCAGCAGAGCTATCTGCGCGTGCCCGCGGGCTTTCTGCCGGAGCCGCTGACCGGCGGAACGAAGTTCGAGCACGCGATCTTTCCCTGGCTGTTCGGCGAGGACGGCATTCAGATCGGGCCGATTCCGAAGGGAACGCCGGTGGGGCTGCTCTCGAACCTGGACCTGATGAGCGACAGCACCAGTTGGCTGGCGCGGCTGGACCATAACGCGCAGGTGTTTAGCCTCATCATCCGGTTGAAACACGGCCTGGAAAAGCTGCCGCCCAACCCGACGGACGAGCAGGTGGAGAGGATCTTCGCGGGCGTGGAGCCGGAGCTGGTGAAGTTCGACAAGTGTCCGGACTTCGTCGTGAACAAGGGCCACTACTTCGGCACGGACATGCTGGGCGAGGAGCCGGGGCTGAGCGACTCGGACAAGAAGGCACTGATCGAGTTCATCAAAACCTTCTAGCTTTGAGTTCGAGATTCGGGGGGGGTGGCGTGGGTGAAAGCGCAACCCCCCCCCAAACAAAGCGTT
>CAXTPN010000140.1:0-3978 GCA_964246125.1 uncultured Acidobacteriaceae bacterium | reverse complement strand
AAACCTTCTCGCTTTGAGTGCGTCATGCGGGCGGCGGCGCTGGGCGAAACGCGCAGCCGCAGCCATGAGAATGCTATAGTTCTCGGACATTCTCCTGGAGGGAATTCATGGCTTTCTGGCTCTTCCGCACTTCTTTCCAATTCTTCCGTATCGAACGCGCACCGCTCAAATTTGCAGCGGCTGGAAAGTCGCTGGCGTGGGCACTGGCCGCGATGCTGGCCTGCGGCGGCTGCTCGTTCGCGGGGGCGCAGGCGCGTGCCGCAAGTCACTTCGCGGCTGCGGGATTGACGGCCAGCTCCGATCCTTGGTGGAAGCATGCGGTCGTGTATGAGATTTATCCGCGGTCGTACCAGGACTCGAATGGCGACGGCATCGGCGACTTGAACGGCATCACCTCGCGCATGGGGTATTTGCAGGGACTGGGTGTGGACGCGATCTGGATCGCTCCGATGTATCCCTCGCCGCAGGTCGATTTTGGGTACGACATCTCAAACTACGAGTCGGTCGACCCGCAGTACGGGACGCTGGCGGACATGGACAAGCTGATCGCGGAGGGCAAGCGGCACAACGTCCGTGTGGTGCTGGACATGGTGCTGAACCATACGTCGGACAAGCACCAGTGGTTCATCGATTCGGCCAGCTCGCGCACGAATCCGAAGCACGACTGGTATATGTGGAACGATGGCATCTCCGCCGATGGCCCAAATGTCACGGCCTACCAGAAGCGCTATGAACATGACGGCAAGGTGCCCCCGAACAACTGGGTTTCGCTCTTCGGCGGCTCGGCCTGGGAGTGGGTTCCGGCGGTTCACCAGTTTTACTATCACAAGTTTTACAAGCAGCAGCCGGACCTGAACTGGCGGAACCCGGCGGTCGAGAAGGCGGCATTCGATGCGATGCGCTTCTGGCTGGATCGCGGCGTGGCGGGCTTTCGGCTGGACGCGATTCCGACCTTGTTTGAAGACCCGCAGATGCGCGACGAGCCAGAAACCGGCGGGCTCAACGCGCAGGGCGATCCGAACCTGCACACCATCTACACCGACAACCTGCCGGAGGTTCACGACGTGATGCGGCGGATGCGGGCGATGGTGGAGAAGTACCCTGGCGACCGCGTACTGATCGGCGAGACCTACCTGCCGAATACGGCGGAGCTGGACAAGTGGTATGGCGGGGAAGCGCACGACGAGCTGCAATTGCCAATGGATATGCTGGTCGGCTTCAACGGCGACCACGCCAAGCTGGACGCGGGCACGATGCGTCAGCGCATTCAGGAGGTGGAGACGCAGGTTCACGGTTCGCAGCCTCTGGTGGTGTTTGATAATCATGACAATGTGAGGGCGATCGACCGCTACGGCGACGGCAGCCACAACGATCAGATCAACAAGCTGCTGGCTACCGTGCTCTTCACCACGAAGGCGACCGCGCTGATGTACTACGGCGAAGAGCTGGGCATGCCGACGACGACGCCGACGCGCAAGGAAGACGTGAAGGACCCGATTGGTATCACCGGCTGGCCGAAGGAGAAGGGCCGCGACGGCGAGCGCACGCCGATGCAGTGGACGCCGGGACCGCAGGCAGGCTTCAGCACGAACGCCAACATGTGGCTCCCGGTCCCGCCGAGCTACAAGAGCATCAACGTCGAGGTGGAGTCGAAAGACCGCGGCTCCGAGCTGAACTGGTTCAAGGAGATCATCGCGCTGCGCCGCGGCAATGCCGCATTGCGCGACGGCAATATGACCATGCTGGACAGCGCCAATCCCGATGTGCTCTCTTACGTCCGCTCCACGGGCTCGGGCGCGGCAGTAGTGGTTGCGATAAACTTCACCGCCGAGCCGAAGACCGTCTCGCTCGATCTAGCCGGCTCCGGCGTGAGCGGCTCGACCGTCAAGACGCTGGCGACGGATGACCCCTCTCTGAAGACGGCCACATCGCTCAAGAACATCACGCTTCCGCCGTTTGCAAGCTGGGTAGGGAGTGTGCAGTAGATACCGATGGTCCTATCTTCCATAGCTCGCTCTCTGGTAGTTCTCGCGTTTGCATGTCGCATCGCGGCGGAGGCTCAATCCCCTGCTCCGGCCGCCGACCAGGCGCGCATTCGCGAGTACATCGCGAACGGCTGGAGCACGCTTTCGCGATCCATGTCGGAGTGCAAGTCGGTCGCCGACCTGAAGGTGCAGACGGTTCCAGTGATGTACCTGCCGGCTGATTTGCCTACGCCGCCGGCGGTCGCCGCGATGCACGATGCCTGCCACGTCGACGTGCGCCATCTGCCGCGAGTGATCCACCACATCGGGGAGGTGCGTCCTACTGAACTCAGCGTCGAGGGGCTGCTCTATCTGCCGAACCCATATGTTGTTCCGGGCGGGCGCTTCAACGAGATGTACGGCTGGGATAGCTACTTCATTCTGTTGGGGCTGGTGCATGACGGCCACGCGGATATTGCTCGTGGCATGGTCGAAAACTTCTTCTTCGAGATTGAGCATTATGGCGCCATACTGAACGCGAACCGCACCTACTTTTTCACGCGCTCGCAGCCTCCGTTTCTTTCGTCGATGATCCGCGAGGTGTACGAGCATCCGCCGGCGGGCTCGCAGCCGGATGCCAAATGGCTGGCGCGCGCCTACGGCTACGCACAACGCGACTACGCGCTGTGGCTCTCGCCCGAGCACCAGGCGGGCACTACCGGCCTGGCCCGCTATCACGATCTGGGCGCGGGTCCGGTGCCGGAGATGGCGGACGACTCCAGCTACTACCCCGACGTGATCCGCTGGCTGCTGGCGCATCCCGCCGAGCACCCCGAGTACCTTGTCGCGAGCACTGACACTCCCACTGCCGCCCAGGCTGCGGCGCTGGTGAAGACCAGCTGCGATGTCGCGGCGTCGCGTGTGTGCGCGCACGCGGTCGTGGATGGACACCGGCTTTCGGCGGCGTACTACGACAGCGACCGCGCCATGCGTGAGTCGGGCTTCGATACCAGCTTCCGCTTCGGCCCGTTCTCCGGCTCGACCAGCGATTTTGCGCCAGTCTGCCTGAACAGTCTGCTGTTTCGCTACGAGCAGGATATGGCGCACTTTGCCGCGCTGCTAGGTCGGGCGCACGAGGCTGAAGAGTGGACTCGGCGGGCGGACGCACGACGCGCCGCCATGAACAAGTACCTGTGGGACGATGCCGGCGGGCTCTATTTCGATTACGACTTCAGGGCCGGCAAGCGCTCTGCCTATCGCTTCATCAGCACGTTTTATCCGTTGTGGGCAGGCGCCGTGAGCCCCACGCAAGCCGCGGCGGTGCGCTCGCACCTGAACATTTTCGAGGCGACCGGCGGGCTTACCATCAGCGATACGCAATCCGGCGTGCAGTGGGACGCGCCCTTCGGCTGGGCTCCGACGACGTGGCTGGCGGTTTGGGGACTGGAGCAAAGGGGCTTTCATGAGGACGCCGCGCGCATCGCCAGGGAGTTCGATGCAACCGTCCTAGAAAACTTCCTGCGCGATGGGACCATTCGCGAAAAGTACAACGTAGCGAGCGGTTCGGCTAACGTGCAGGTGGCCGCGGGATACAAGAGCAACGTTGTCGGCTTCGGGTGGACGAACGCCGTGTACCTAAAATTGCAAGACATTCTGGCGGCGGCAGCATCGCATTCGACGCAGCCGGCGAACTAGAGCAACTAGCTGATGGTTTGCGACAACAACAGCAAAGACGAAATACAGGGGTTCTTCGCTTCGCTCAGAATGACGTGCTGTTGGCGCTACATAGGCAAGATGCAACTTGCTCTAGGAAGAGCTATTTGGCTCCTCGGTGCTGTTGTTGGCCGGCAGGCCGCGCGGGTCCGGCTTGACCGAGACAGGCTGGGTGTAGGTCTGGCCGTCAACCGTCAGCCGGAGTGTATAGGCGCCGGGCTGAAGGCCGGTTGGACCGCCGCTACCTCCCCCTCCTCCACCCGCGCCACGGGCTGGGCGCGCCGGGGCGCGGGTGGAGGAG
>CAXTPN010000139.1:0-6454 GCA_964246125.1 uncultured Acidobacteriaceae bacterium | reverse complement strand
TTCTTCTACTACCACTACCACGGCATCCGCGCCAACGGCCTCTCCTACTACAAGCAGTTCGTAGGCCCTGTCTGGTGGCTCTACCCCCTCATGGCGCCCATCGAGATCATCTCGCACTTCGCCCGCGTGCTCTCGCTCACCGTCCGTCTCTACGCCAATATGTTCGCCGGCGACATGGTCACCCTTGCCTTCTTCTCGCTCATACCTGTCGGCGTTCCGCTGGTCTTCCTCGCGCTCCACTTCGGAGTAGCCATCATTCAGGCCTACGTCTTCATGATCCTCGCCACGGTCTACCTCTCGCTCGCCGTCGCGCACGACCATTGATGCTTTGCATCACTCCAGGCTGAAGCCGGGAGCTATCAGTTCACCGGCCGCGGGGTGCCCCCTCTCGGCCGGTCGCAGCACTCGCCGCATAGCGTGAGGGTGCCAGTACGGTGAGCATCAACCACCCACTGGCGGCGAACATCCCGACGGGGGCACAGGAGTCTCAATGATGGTTCGCATGCTTCAGTTCTCAAAATACTTCTTCATGACCTTGGCTGCGCTCTGCTTCGCGTCGCCCGCTTTCGCCCAAGCCACGAACGCTCCCGCCGGTCCCAGCTACGGCTCGCTCGCCGTCGGTATCGGCATGGGCATTGCCGCCGGTTTGTGCGGACTCGGCCAGGGCCGGGCCACCGCTTCCGCCGCCGAAGCCCTCGCCCGCAACCCCGGCGCGCGCCCTGGCATTCAGCTCTTCCTCATCCTCGGCCTCGCCTTCATCGAGTCCCTTACCCTCTTCACCTTCGTGCTGCTTTTCATCCGCACCAGCTAGTTTCGGCATAGTGCTCTAAACAAAGGCCTCCGCTCGCGCGGAGGCCGATCTGTTTGATTCATTGTAAAAGGTGCAACGTGAGAATACGAGAGATCGCGATTGCCTCGCTTCTTGTCTGTCACTGCGGGATATTCGCCCAATCGGCCCGTCCGAAATTCGACGCATTCGAAGTGGCAACCATCAAGCCTGTGGACTTCGACGCAAAGAGCGGCCGCTATATCAGGCTGGAGCGATCCAATCGCTTTATCGCGAAGAACTACACTTTAAAGCTACTGATCGCGGCAGCCTACGACCTCTCCTCGAAAGCCGTCTCCGGCGGACCCGCCTGGCTCGAATCCGATCGCTACGACATTGTTGCGGTCACGCCCGGCGAGGTTCAGCCTACCCGCGGTGAGCAGATGGCAATGCTTCGCAGCCTGTTGGCGGAACGGTTCAAACTCAGCTTTCATCGTGAACAAAAAGACTTTTCCATCTATGTACTGGAGGTCGCCAAGAATGGGCCGAGGCTGAAAAGCAGCATGGCAGCCTCAGATCAGCCTGCCGCACTCATCAGCACGGTGTACCCGCAGCGTATTGTGCTGCCGGCGCGCAATGCGACGATGGCGGAATTTACTTCATTGCTGCAAAGAGCCGTTTTGGATCGACCCGTCGTGGACAAAACCGGCCTCTCAGGCAGGTACGACTTCGACCTGCAGTGGGCTCCAGACGAGACCCAGTTCGGCGGAGAGGTGCCAGTCGCATCTTCCGAAGCGCCGAGTCCGCCTCTATTCTCGGCCCTTCAGGAGCAACTCGGCTTGCGTATTACAGCGACTCGCGGACCTGTGGAAGCGATGGTCGTCGATAAGGCCGAACGGCCTTCATCGAATTAGAGGTGTCTCCGTGGGCGATCCGATAGGTTCGGCAAGGATGCTCGATGCTCCGCGATTCGCCAATGTCAGCACCCGTCCCGGCATTACGCCCAGTGCAAGCGTTCCCAGTGCAGCCGCGGCTAGTCCCAGCCCAGCCGGAACGCTTAACTTAGCGAACACCGCGCGATCGTTGCCCAATTCATGCGGATGGCGCGCGTACATCGCCACCAGCAAACGCAGGTAGTAAAAACATGCAAGACCGGAATTGAGCAGACCGATGACCGCGAGCAAGGTATGCCCGCCCGCGATGGCGCCGGAGAACACATAGAACTTGCCGAAGAATCCGCCTGTGAAGGGAATGCCGATCATCGACAGTAGAAAAAACGCAAACAGCCCCGCAAGCCAGGGTCGACGTAATCCCACGCCGGTAAAGTCTTCGATCGTTCGCGTGTGCTCGTTGTATCCGCTGATCTGCGTGATTGCCGCGAGCGCGCCGACATTCATCGCCGAGTAGGCCGCGGTGTAGAAGCAGGCCGACGCGATCCCATTCCGCGGAAAAGCAGTGAACGCCACTAGCAGGTATCCGGCATGCGCGATCGAAGAGTACGCCAGCATGCGCTTGACGCTCTTCTGCTTTAGCGCGCCCAGGTTCCCAATGGTCATGGACAGCACCGCGACAGCCCACATCAGCACGGACCAGCGATGCTCCATCGCGCCGAAGCCGGCGAACGTGATCCGCAGCAGCACTGCAAACGCGGCTGCCTTCGGGGCGGTAGACATCAGGCCAACGACCGGCGAAGGAGCGCCCTGGTACACATCCGGCGTCCACACATGAAACGGTGCGGCCGACACCTTGAAGCCGAGGCCAATCACAATCATCGCGAGCGCAAGGAACGCCAGACGCGGTGTCTCGGTCGTTCCCAATGCCGCCGCAATCGCCGCAATCGAAGTCGACCCCGTCGCGCCGAACGCCAGGGCGATTCCGTAGAGGAAAAATGCCGTGGCAAACGATCCCAGCAGAAAGTATTTGATGGAAGATTCTGCGCCTGTAGCCTTGCCTTTGCGAAAGCCCGCCATAATGTACGTCGAGATGGAAGAAATCTCTAGCCCCACAAACACCATCAGCAGTTCCACTGAGCAGGTCATCAACATCATGCCTACGGCCCCGAAGAGGACCAGCGCAAAGTACTCGCCCGCGTGCGTCGCATTGCCCTTGAAGTAATCAAGCGACCCAAGCAGTGAGACCAGCACCACAGACACGATGACGAGGTGGAAGAAGACCGAAAACGGATCGACCTGGATGCTGTTTGAGAACGCAGTCATCACGCCTGAAAGATTGTAGACATGTAGCTGGTAAACGCTTGCCGCCCCCGCAAGCAGCGTCGCCACGATCGCCAGCCACCCCAGTGGCTTGCGGCTCGCTCCGGGCTTCAGCGTCGGCTCCGCCATCATCACCAGCACACCCGCGACGGTCAGGATGCCTTCGGGCAGAAGCGCAAGCGTATTCACATTCCAATGCATCAGTATCGCCTGCCTTCCGGAGCCGAAGACGTCTTCGTGCTCCCTTGCGACTTTCCATTCTTGTGGTCGAGAGCCCTGTCCGCCGCAGCCTTCAGCTCGGGATCGACAAAGCCCGGCTGGTGATATGTCTCCGCCTCCATAAGTTTTACCGGCGGCGGTTCTACCCGCGCCGGAACCGTTGCCATGGCATTCGCATCCAGCGTCCGCATCCAATACGTCGAAGCGACCCCCATGACCAGCATCAACGTGACCAGCGGCCACAGTGCCAGGTGCTCGCGAGCATTCAAATCACGCGGCGCAACCTCCTCTGACATCGGCCCAAGTTCTCCATAGAAGACGCGCTGAATCAGCAGCAGCATGTACGCCGCGCTCAAGATGACCCCAGTCGTCGCCAGCACGGTCCACGCGCCGTGGTGTGGGTTGTCCGCTTGCAGCGTGCCGGTCAGGATGAGGAACTCACCCACGAAGCTGTTCAACATCGGCAGCCCTATGAGAGAGAGCGTAGTAATCACATACAGCGTAACCATCCAGGGCAGCTTCGCGGCAAGGCCGCCCAAGTCGCGCATGTCGTAAGTGCTGTAACGCTCAAACAGAAACCCCAGCAGCAGGAACAAGGCGCCGCCCGAGATGCCGTGGTTCAGAATCTGGTAGATGCCTCCATCAAGCCCCGCAACGGTGAAAGTAAAGATGCCAAGTGTTACAAACGACAGGTGCCCCAGTGTTGAGTACGCCGCCAGCTCCTTCAGGTCCTTGCGCGTAATCGCAATCAGCGATCCATACACGATGCCGATGGCACCCAACGCAACCATCAGCGGCGCGACACGGTGCGACTGCTCGGGAAAGATAGCAAACGAAAAACGCAGAATGGAGTACAGCCCCGTCTTGCCGGCCAGCACCATCACCGCGGCAGTCGGAGCCTCCACAATCGCATCCTTCAACCAGCCATGCAGCGGAAATACCGGCACCTTGACCGCGAAGGCGATCAGAAATGCCAGCGAGCACAGCCATAACGCAGTCGCGTTGCCCGAGATCGCATGCGCCCCCGCGAGCCTCGCCAGTTCCGTCAGCTCGAACGTGCCTGTCTTTGCATAAAGCCACAGCATGCCCACCAGCAGCAGCGCCGAAGGCACGAACGCATACACAAAATATTTGATCGCCGCCCTGCGCCGCTCCTTCGTGCGCCCAAACGTAGCAATCAGGATCGTCATCGGCACTAACGACAGCTCCCAGAAGGCATAGTAGAGGAATAGATCAAGCGCCACGAAGATGCCCAGCATCGCCACCTGTTGCAGCAGAAAGAGCACATAAAACGTCTTGCGCCGCGAATCGATCTTCGTCCACGACCCAAGCACGCCCAGCGGTGCAAGGAAGCCCGTCAGCACCGTCAGCCACATTCCCAGCGCGTCTACGCCCAGGTGATAACGGATCGCCGGCGTGGCAATCCACGCATGATCCGACACAAACTTGAACGTCCCTGAAGCTGTCGCCTTGTCGTAGTAAAAAGGCAGATGCAGCGTCAGCCCAAAGGTGATCAGCGTCACGATCAGCGCGCCCCACTGCATCGTCTTGCCGTGGTCGGGCAGCAGCGCCAGCACCACCGCACCCAGCAGCGGGAAGAAGACGATGATGCTCAGAATGGAGTGGTCAATATGCATCATCTCCTCAGTGAACCCAGATTCCGCGGCCAAACACCATCACCGCCATCACCACCGCCGCGCCCAGCGCCAGCCAACCCGCGTACGAACGGATGTTGCCGGACTGCATGCGCCGGGCGACCTCGCCCATATCCAGCGCGATCCAGCTCATCAGCTTGCCCGCGCCATCCACCACAACCATGTCAAAGCCGCGCAAAAAGAAACGTGTGAACCCCAGCAGCCCGGTCACGAACACCGCGTGATAAATTTCATCCACATAGAACTTGTTCGCCACCAGTCCGTACACCGGTTTCGCCTTCGCGGCCAGCGCAGCCGCGGTCCCCGGCTTCTTGGAGTAGAACAGCCACGCCAGGAACCATCCGGCAAGAGCAGTCGCGACCGATACCACTGCCAGTCCAATCTCCAAACCATGCGACTGGTGCCCTGCTGCCGCCAATGTCTCAAGCGTTCCTGTCGACTGAAACACCGGTTCGAGGAAATGCTCAAACTCGTTATGTCCATGCATGGCGGTAGGCACTCCCACCCAACCGCCCACAAATGACAGCAGCGCAAGCACAACCAGCGGCAGCAGCATCGCCCATGGCGACTCATGTACCCCATGTTTGTGTGTCGCCTGACCTTCGTCAGGCTCGGCTTCCATAGCCAGCGTCGACGAAGCGCTCGAGTGAACCGCCGCCCCATGCGCCGCAAGCGTGTGCTCCTCATCGAATCGTTCTTCGCCCCAAAAAGTCTTATACCAGAGCCTGAACATGTAGAACGAAGTCATCCCAGCCGTAATCAGCCCTACCACCCACAGCAACTTCGCCAGCGGATTGTCTTGATCTGCAAAGGTCCTGTAGAGTATCTCGTCCTTGGAAAAGAACCCTGCCCACGGCGGTATCCCCGCAATCGCGAACACTCCCATCGTCATCGTCCAGAACGTCACGGGAATGCGCTTCCGAAGTCCGCCCATGACCCGCATATCCTGCTCACCGCTCAAAGCATGGATCACCGAACCCGCCGCAAGGAACAGCAGCGCCTTGAAGAAGGCATGCGTCACCAGGTGAAAGATTGCCGCCGAATAAGCCGCCACCCCGCAACCCAGGAACATGTATCCCAACTGCGAGATCGTCGAATACGCCAGCACCCGTTTGATGTCATGCTGCACAATCCCAATGCAAGCGGCGAAGATCGCAGTCGCTGCGCCAATTGCCGCCACTACCGCCAGCGCCGCGGGCGAGCGGTCGAACAACGTATGGCAGCGCGCCACCATGTACACGCCCGCCGTCACCATCGTCGCCGCATGGATCAGCGCCGAAACCGGCGTCGGCCCTTCCATCGCATCCGGCAGCCACACATACAATGGTATCTGCGCCGACTTTCCCGCCGCCCCCACCAGCAGCAGCAGCGCAATCGTCGTGAGCCAGCCCGCATGCCACTCTGGGTGCGCCGTTATCTGCGCGAACACATCCGTAAAGCTCAACGTGCCGAAGTGCTTAATGATCGCGAACATCGCCAGCAGGAACCCAAAGTCGCCGATACGATTGACGACAAACGCCTTCTTGCCCGCATCCGCAGCCGACTTCTTCCTGAAGTAGAACCCGATCAGCAGATACGACGCCAGCCCCACGCCCTCCCAC
>CAXTPN010000138.1:0-6456 GCA_964246125.1 uncultured Acidobacteriaceae bacterium | reverse complement strand
CGACACCCCCCCCCCCCGCGCCGCCCCCCCCCGCTCCCACCCCGCCACTACCCGCCCCCCCCCCCGCCAGAACCTCGGCCAGATCCGCAGCCGCGGTCTCGAACTCGCGGTCGACATCCGCCCCCAACGCCCCATCTCCGCCACCCTTGGCTACCAGTTCGCCAATTCCACGGTAACCAGGTTCTCCGCCCAACCCGGCCTGGTCGGCAATTGGATCCCCCAGGTCCCGCGCCAGTCCTTCACCGCCCAGCTTCGCGCCTCCACCCCTCATGTCGGCCAACTCACCCTCGCTGCCCGCGCCGGCGGTCGCGCCTTCGACGACGCCAACAATCAGTTCCCGCTCAACAGCTTCTTCTCGCTCGACCTCTCCGGCCAACGCGATCTCACTCGTCGCCTCGCAGTCACATTTCTCGTCCAGAACCTCACCAACCAGCGTCCGCAGATCTCCCGCACCCCCCTCCTCACCCTCGGCAGCCCCATCTTCGCCGAAGCCGGCCTTCGCCTTCACCTAGGCCGCGCCACTCCATAGCAGGACCTAGCCCGCCTCAATCTCGTCCGTCGTCTGCACAATCGCGACCCGGTCATTCAATCTCTTCGCCAGCAGATGCCCGGCTTCTACCGCCGCCAGACACGCCACCAACGACACCACTACGTTCGCCAGCGCCACTCCCCACGCCCCGCTACGAAGCCGCTCAAACGTCTGCAGGCTGAACGAAGAAAACGTCGTAAATCCCCCACAAAGGCCCACCATCACGAAAACCCGCACGTTCTCCGAGACCGCGTACCTGCCCCCAGCCAGCGTAAGCGTGCCGAAGTAGCCGATCACGAAGCAGCCGATCACGTTCACCAGAAACGTGCCGTAGGGAAAACCGCCGCTTACCGGCTCCATCGCGCGCGACAGCGCATACCGCAGCAAGCCGCCGATTGCGCTCCCAACCGTTACCCAGACGTATGTCATCGTTTCCTGTCGCTGGACACAAGGGCATCTTACATCCTTTCTCCGCCGCTCCGGCCTCCCCCCTGAGCATCAACCCTTGACACACCCTGTACAATAGACATAGAGCGAAAGAAGATTTGCCGGCCACGCCGCAGCACACTTCCGCTTCTGCGTCTTAGTCGAAGTCCATACCGAAGTCCAGACTTAACGTGCCTGTTTTGAATACTTTGCATACTTTGCGGGGGGGGTCATGTTGACGGAAAATACTCAGACGGGCGGCGCGAGTCAGTGGAGAGCTCTGCTCGTTACCCGCATTGCCAAGCTCCGCCTCTCCGGAAACCGCATCTTCATTCTCCTCGCTGTCGTCATCGGCGTCCTCACCGGGCTCGCCGTTGTCGCCTTCATCCTTGTCAGCGAGCGGCTCGGCACTCGCCTCTACCCCGCCGGCGGAGCCCCCTGGCGACGCGCCTTCTTCCCCATCGCCGGTTCGCTCTTCATCGGCTATCTCATCTTCCGCTTCTTCCCCGAAGCCCGCGGCTCCGGCATCCCTCAAACCAAGGCCGCGCTCTTCGCACGCGACGGCTACATCTCCCTCCGCACCGTCCTCGGCAAGTTCTTCTGCACCTCCGCCACCATCGCCAGCGGCATCCCTCTCGGCCGCGAAGGCCCATCCGTTCAAGTCGGCGCGGGCATTGGCTCCATCCTCGGCCGACTCCTGCGCCTGCGCCCCGACCAGGTCCGCGGTCTCATCCCCGTGGGTGCCGCCGCTGCCGTAGCCGCCGCCTTCAATACGCCGCTCGCCGCCGTCATCTTTGCCCTCGAAGAGATCATGGGCGACCTCCACGCGCCCGTCATGGGAGCCGTCGTCGTCGCCTCCGCCACCGCCTGGCTTACCCTTCGGCTCTGCCTCGGCAATCACCCGCTCTTCACCGTTCCCTCCTACCAACTCGTAAGCTCCGCCGAGTTCGCCGTCTACGCCGTCCTGGGCATCGCCGGCGGCATCGTCGCGGTCGCCTTCACCAGCCTGCTGCTCAAGATCCGCGGAAGCCTCCTCCGCCTGCCCCCGCACACTCGCTGGGCGCAACCCCTCATCGGCGGCGTCCTGGTCGGCCTTATCGCCCTGTTCGTCCCGCAGGTTCTCGGCGTCGGGTACAGCATCGTAGGCCAGGCCCTCAACAACAGCCTCGCCGTCAGGCTCATGTTGCTCCTCATCGTCCTCAAACTCATCGCCGTCGCGGTCAGCTTCGCCTCCGGTAACGCCGGCGGCATCTTCGGCCCTGCCCTCTTCATGGGAGCCATGACCGGCGGTCTGGTCGGCACCGTCGCCCATCACTTCTTTCCCGCCGCCACCGCCAACCCCGGCGCCTACGCCCTCGTCGGCATGGGCTGTGTCTTCGCCGGAGTCATCCGCGCCCCCATGACCTCCGTCCTCATGATCTTTGAGCTTACCCAGGACTACGCCGTCATCGTCCCCCTCATGATCGCCAACATGATCTCGCTCTTCATCGCCTCCCGCATCCAGCACGAGCCTATCTACGAGGCCATCGCCATCCAGGATGGCATCCACCTTCCATCCGCCAAGTCGCGCCAGACCACGCAGCGCCGAGTCCTGGCCGTCATGCAGCCCGCATCGCAAGCTCCCGCCTGCCAACTCTCCGCTTCGCTCACCGTCGGCCAGGCCCTCGCCTCCGCGCCATCCGGCCCCACCCATACCTGGCTCCTCTCGGGTCCCGGCGGCGTCATCGGCGTCATGACCCTCGCACGCCTCCAGCAGGAGCCTCCCGAATCCTCCGAAACTCCCCTCTCCGCCCTCATTGACCCGCTTGCCTTTCCCCACGTCCATGCCGATCAGGGCCTCGACCTCGCGCTCGAGCGCATGGGCGCCAACCATCTCGATCTCCTGCCCGTCGTCAACCGCGCCAACATCCACAATCTCGAAGGCATCCTCACCCTGAAAGCAGTCCTGAATGCATACGGTGTAACCGCCGACTGACTTCATGGTGAAGCGGAACATTTCTCACGGTGCCGGCGTACTCTTTCTTCAGTCAGCCCTGTGGCACACTGACCTTTGGAGGCACTCTCATGTTTTGTTCTCACTGCGGCAAGGAGCTCGTCGCGCAAGCCAACTTCTGCTCTTCCTGCGGAGCCGCCCTCTCCAATCCCGGCATCTACACCCGCGCCCGCATCGTTCGCCCACGTTCTCCCCGGATGATTGCCGGCGTATGTTCCGGCCTCGCCATCCACTATGGCTGGGACCTTACCGTTGTGCGTATACTCTTCTCGGTCATCACCTTCTTCACTTCCGGCCTCGGCATCCTCGTCTACATCGCCGCCTGGATACTCATCCCCGACGCTCTCTACACCCTGCCCCCCGCACCTGCTCCGCAGCCGCCCATGCAATCCGTACAAAGCTAGACCAGCCTCAGCTCGCGGAGAGCGTAGCGAGGTAGGCGCGGTCCTCATCCGTAAGAGCGGCCGTCAGCAGAAGATCCGGTCGATTGCGCAAGGTCTTCTCGAGCGATTTCCGGCGGCGCCAACCGCGAATCTCCGCATGGTCGCCCCCCGCGAGAACCTCCGGCACGGTATGCCCGCGAAACTCCGCCGGGCGGGTGTAGTGCGGGTAGTCCAGCAGCCCTCCCGAGCCGTGCGTGCTTGGAGGCACCGCCCCCGGCGCATGCGCGGAACCCGCGTCTTCCGCTCCGAAGCTCTCATGTACTGCGGACTTGGCATTGCCCAGCACGCCCGGAAGCAGTCGCACCACGGCGTCGATCACAACAGCGGCCGCCAGTTCGCCGCCCGAAAGCACATAGTCGCCGATCGAGATTTCGCGATCGCACAGCATATCGTTCACGCGCTCATCCACACCCTCGTAACGGCCGCAGATGAAGACTGCCCGCTCGATCGTCGCCAACTCCGCCGCAGCTGCTTGCGTGAAGGGCCGCCCCTGAGCCGAGAGCAGGATCACCGTCTCTCTTCGTGGATCGCGGGTAGGTTTTGCGGCGAGGTTCAGCGTCTCCAGACAGTCGAAGATGGGCCCCGGCTTCAGCACCATGCCCTCCCCGCCCCCGAAGGGCCTATCGTCCACCGTGCGGTGGCGGTCGTTCGTGAAGGTGCGGAGATCGTGGGTTCGAATCTGGACCAAGCCCGTCGCGATGGCTCGGCTCAGAACGCCGTGTTGGAACGGTCCGGCGAAAAAGTCTGGGAAGATGGTGATGATGTCGAAGGTCATAAGGCAAATCAGGGCGCGCGGTTCAGGTCGATCAACCCGGCTGGCAGCGCCATATCGATACGTTTTTCGGCAACATCCAGCGACACTAAAAACGCCTGAACATAAGGAATCAAAACTTCGTCTCCTGCGTTGGTGAGTACGGTCAGCAGAGGAGCGGCGTCAGCGAGGCGGCGCGCCCCGTCTGAGCTCATGGCGAACTCCACCCCTGTCACCGCGCCGATCCGCGTCCCGTTGTCATACACGATGCAGTCGATCAGATCGCTGATGTACGCCGCATCGTCTTCGAGTTCCAGGCGCTCCGTGACCGGCACCAGCACATCCAATCCTGCGAGCGCTTCCGCCTCTTCGATCGACCCAATCCCCGCAAGTGTCAGCACGACCCGTCCATGATTTCGCCCAACCGGCAGCCAGTGCCCCATCACAGTCATGCTGCGAGCCTCCGCTTCCGGTCCGCTATAGCCCGGCTTGGCAAGGAACACCCGCGCGCCGGATTCGAAGCGCTCGGGAAAATCGGTCAGCAGCTCGGCCAGAATCTCGCCTTTGCGGCCCTGTGGTCGCAGCAGGTGAGCAAGGGTCGTCCATGCGTTCGGAGAGGCGCTCATGCATCCAGCATACTCAGTGCGCCGCGTACACCTTATAAATGGCCAGTCCCTGTGTCTCGTAGAGGAACAGCGGCTCGTAGATGCGGCCCGTCAGATAGTGGTCGAGGTCCGTCTGGCGAGCGGACGGGATCACCAGAACGTGCTCCGCAGCGGGTACGCCCCCTGGATCGTCATAGTGGATCATCCGCTGGTTGCGATAGAACGCTAGCCCGTAGTCGATGTCGCGTTTGACCCCCAGCGTCGCCACGATCCGCTCATTGGGCGCCTGGCTTGCGATTACCTGCGCCAGCGGACGCGCCGAGTAGTTCAGGTCGAGGTCGCTGCCATGAAACCCCAGTAAAAAAATCAGCGACGCGCACACCGGAACCAGAGTCACGTTGCGAACCTGCGCGATTCCCAGCCGCCGTATGGCAAAAGCCACGATCAGCGCGGTAGCCAGCGCCACTGCACCAGCCGTGATCAGCCACGCCGCCGAGGGAACCAGCGTCTCGTACTTCATATGCTGCGGCGCGAGCGTCAGGACGAACACCATCACGGCGCACAGCGCTGCGTGCGACCACAGCAGCCAACGCGGCAGCCCCCCCCGGCGGCTGCGGAAGATATAGTCGCCCGTCAGGATGGTCAGCGGAGGAATCGAAGGAAGAATGTAGCCGGGCAGCTTCGAGCCGGAAAAGCTGAAGAAAATGATGGGAAATAGCGCCCACAGCACCAGGAACTCGGGAAAGGCGTCGCCCGCGCGCGAGTGGCCCAGGTAGGGCAGGTTCTTGCCCCGCACCTTCCACTCCGCAATCGAAATCTGAATCGCGTCCACCAGCGCCCGCAGCGCAATCGCTGTCCACGGCATCAGGCCCAGCACCAGGACGATCAGGTAGTAGTACACCGGCTGATGGTGCTGAAATCGATTCGTGACCAGCCGTTCAATATTGTGTTCGAGGAAAAACACCTTCACGAAAGTAGGGTTGCGCCGCTGCACCGCGATGTACCAGGGCAGCACCATCACTAGGTAGAGCAGCACGCCCGGCAGCCAGATGGTGCGGCGAAACAGGTTCCACTCGCGCCGCAACGCCGCAAACAAAAAAATAATCACCAGTGCCAGGAACGGCGCCACAGGCCCTTTGGCTAATGTAGCCGCCGCGCCGAAGAAGTAGAGATCGAACAGCCACAACTTCTTCCCCGTCTCATACCACGCGTACCAGCCCAGCATGCCGATGCAAAACGGGGCCGCCAGCTGCATGTCCGTCGAAGCTCCGCGCGAAAACGACAAGATCGCGATCGACGACAACGTAATCAGCGCCGCGTCCAGATGCCCCCCCGGCCGGAAGCGCCGCATATGCAGAAAGATCAGCAGAATAAGAAAGCCCGAACCCGAGCTGGACGGCAGCCGCGCCGACCAGTCCGACACGCCGAACTCGCGAAAGAAGCTCATCGCGCGCCAGTAGTAGAGCGCCGGCTTCTCCAGCCACGGCTGCCCATAAAGGATCGGTGTGACGGTCCCGGAGAGCAGGCAATGCAGCGAGTTTTGAATATCCGCGCGATGATAGCTGCGCGGCATCAGCTCCGCGTGCACCGCGTCGCATGCCTGGTCGTGAGCGGTCAGCATCTCGCGCGCCACCTGCGCATAACGCGGCTCGTCAGCGCCCACCAGCCCCAGCCGGTCCCCCCCAAAGCCCGGCGCCAATCCATAGAGC
>CAXTPN010000137.1:0-6498 GCA_964246125.1 uncultured Acidobacteriaceae bacterium | reverse complement strand
GGGTGCCTCCGTGGACCTTGCGGAGAAGATCGAAGACGAAGCGGCTGCGGATGACGCCGGCGGACTGAAGGCGCACGGCGATGCCGGCGGTGCCGACACCGGCGGGGATGTCGACGAAGGTTTCGTGGCGGGGGCCGAAGCGGTCGTAGTCCATGAGGTAGACGGCGAGCGCGGCGGCCGCGACGAGAAGGAGAGCGAGAAGTTTGAGGAGGGACTTCATGGTTGGCCAATTCTGGAGGCAGGGGCGTTACGACGATAATAAGGACAAAGGCGGGATAAGAACGGATCAGACCAGGGGTTTGAGCTGTCCCTCTTTATTGTCATACGCCCTGCTGGGTTGCGGGCGGTAGACTCTTGGTGTGAGTACGGTGCGGCGCATTCTTGGGTTCGACGTAGGGGAGCGGCGCGTGGGGCTGGCGCTGTCCGATGAGCTGGGGTATACGGCGCAACCGCTGTTTACGCTGCATCGGGGGCGGCTTAAGGATGATTTGAAGTCCATTGCGCGGGTGATGCGGAAGCATGGGCCGATCGCCGAGGCAGTGGTGGGGAATCCTCTGTATATGTCGGGGGACCAGAGCCCGCAGGCGGCGCGGGCGCAGGCGTTTGCCGAGGCGCTGCGAACGGAACTGGGGCTGACCGTACACCTGTGGGACGAGCGGCTGACGACGGCGGAGGCGCATCGGCACCTGGATGCGCTGGGGCACTCGCGGGCGCCGAACGCGGAGGGCGTGGGGCGGAAGAACATCATCGACCAGGTGGCGGCGGTGCTGATTTTGCAGGCATTTCTGGAGGCTCGGGCGAATGCGGAAGCTCGGAGGAACGTGGAATCTGAGCACCCCACCTCATACGGTGATGTTGTCTGAGATGGGGCACCCGGGCAGTTGCGCGGCCGAGTGTTTGAGGTTAGTGCGCGAGCAGTGTGGTGAGCTTGTCGAGGGAGGCGTTCCAGCCCTGGTTGTGTCCGTCACGAGACTGGACCGTGAGGAACTTCTGGTGGAGGAGGCGGAGCTCGGTGCCTCCTTCGACGTCGCGGAAGCGGAGGGTGACGAGGGAGTTCTCGTGCTCGCTCCAGTCGGCGGCCCAGGTGAACTGCAGCAGATCGTAGGGCGAAACCTGGGTGTAGGTGCCGCGAACGGTGGTGGTGTTGGTAGGCGCGTTGCAGGTCCCCGTCCCTTGGCCTTCGTGTGGTTTTCCGCTCACCATGTGGATGGTGTAGGCGCCGCCCTCGACGGGGTTGGTTTCGGCTGAACAGGACGTGTTGGCGGGGCCGAGCCACTGGCGGATCATCTCGGGGCGGGTCCAGGCGTCGAAGACTCGGTGGCGCGGGGCGGCGATGACGCGGGTGAGTTCGAGCGAGAAGGTTGGATCGATGGCAGGGGTTGAGGCTTCGCGTGCGGCTTCGAGGGTGGGCATGGTCAACGGCCTTTTCTGGCGGAGGCATCCGCCTGTTCGAGGTGGGTCTGGAGGGCGTCGAGGCGCTCCGTCCAGAACGTTTCGTAGAAGGCGAGCCAGTCTTGCGCCGCCCGGAAGGATTGCGGATTGAGATGGACCATGCGGTGGCTCCCGCGGCGTTCGATGCGGACGAGCTGTGCGCGCTCCAGCACCTGCAGGTGCTTGGAGACGGCGGCGAGCGAGATAGGAAAGGGTCTCGCCAACTCGCCGACCGCTCGCTCGCTGTGGGTGACCTCGCGCAGGATGGCTCTGCGCGTTCCATCCGCTAGAGCGTGGAAGACGGCGTCGAGTCGATCCTGCTGAGGTTCAACCATATGGTTGAATATATGGTCGATTGAGGGCTCTTGTCAACCATATGGTTGAATGTTTTTTCCGTCGTGTGGAGGTGGTCGCCTGGCGGATGTGCCGGAAGGACGCGAAGTATAATCGTAGTTTCAGTTCACGCCGCAGGATCGCGTGTTGTGACGGCAAGAACCGTCTGACCTAGAATTTTCAGAAGAGCACGCAGCTGCCGGAGTGCGTGAAGAGTTGAGTTTCTATGCCCGAGCATGTAAAAGCCAAACTGGCCGAAGAGATCAAGGCGCTGGAATATGAGTTGACGACGGAGCTGCCGGCGGAGATCAAAAAAGCCGTTGCGCTGGGCGACCTGAGCGAGAACGCCGAGTACCACATGGCGAAGCAGCGGCAGGTCTTCGTGAACGCGCGGCTGGGCCAGTTGAAGAAGCGCATGGGCGAGCTGGCGATGGTGAACCTGGACAACATTCCGCATGACAAGGTGGGGTTCGGGTCGCGGATCACCGTGTTCGATTCGTCGAAGGCCGAGGAGATCGTGTACCAGCTGGTGACGAGCGAGGAGTCGGACGTGGCGAAGGGGCTGATTTCGACGACCTCGCCGATCGGGCGGAGCTTGCTGGGCAAGGTGGTGGGCGACGTGGCGACCGTGGTAACGCCGAACGGCAAGCGCGAGCTGGAGGTGCTGAAGCTGGCGACGATTCACGATCTGGCGCTGGAAGAAGTTGACAAGGCGAAAGGGTAGCGGCAAGGATGACCTGGACCGGCGCGTTCGGCAGGGGCAGCGGGTGGCTGCTGCAGAAGATCGTCAATGGGCTGGCGATCTCGAAGATTTCGCCGAACGCGTTGACGTTTATCGGGCTGCTGATCAATATCGTGGCGGCGCTGTTCTTCGGGTTCGCGCGCGGCGATCATGCGGTGCGCTACTTCGTGTATGCCGGGCTTACCATTATTGGCGCGGGCGTCTTCGATATGGTGGAGGGGCGGGTGGCGCGGCAGCCCGGGGAGGTGAGCGTGTTTGGGGCGTTCTTCGATTCGGTGATGGACCGCTACTCGGATGTGGCGATCTTCTTTGGGCTGCTGGTCTACTATGCGCGCGGGAACCGGCTATTTTATGTGGGGCTGGTGGCGTTTGTAATGACGGCGAGCGTGATGGTGAGCTACACGCGGGCGCGGGCGGAGGCGCTGATCGGAAGCTGCAAGGTGGGATTTATGGAGCGGCCGGAGCGGATCGTGTGCGTGATCCTGGGTGCGCTGTGCAACCGCTGGGGGGTGATGGCTCCGGCGCTTTGGGTGCTGGCCCTGTTTTCGACGATCACGGTGATCCACCGGATTCGCTATACCTACCTGGAGACGGAGCGGCGCAAGCCGGTCTTGCACGGTTGAGCGAAATCAGTGTAGACAGCTGACGACATCGCTCGCGCCGGGAATGGCTTGCGGTGTGAGCCCGGACTATGGTCTTAGTAGGCAGGAGTGCTCTCCAGGCAGGGAGCGCCGTCGCTGTGCACGCTCTTTCTCGAGTCTCGCAAAATGGAACGAACCACCTCGTCGTCCCTGTTATCCTCGCATTCGCCCGGCGAAGAGCGGGTACGCGCACACCTGCCGGGAGTGCCGGGCCTTCAGCTGGTGCGTGGCCGTGAGGCGATTCTGAAGGCGCAGCCTGTGCTTGCCGAACTGGCGCGAAGGTGCGGGCAGAGCGGCGAGCCCGACAGCCTGCCATACTTTCTTTCCACTCCCGACGCGATGAAGAAGACCCCTTACCTCCTGCTGATGCGGGACACCTGGAGCGACGCGATCGATGGGGCGGTGTTGATCTTCGAGTACAGGACATGGCTTGGGGGAACGCGGGTGTTTTCGACCGCGGACGCCACGGGCCGTCGCACGGTGATCGCGGCACCGGAGTGCAGGGCGCGGATGGCGGCGGTTGTGGCTCGCATGCTGCTGGAGCGCGGGGCGCAGGTGGTTCACATCGCGTTCAGCGAAACGCACACAGGCCCGGAGTTCTGGGACGGAGCATGGAAGGAGGCTCCGGCGGCGGGGCTGAGCAGGACGGCGATTGCGAGCGAGTTGCAGCGCGGTGTTCGTGATGGAACCGGTTTTGAGTGGATGCTGACGGAGCAGGAGATGCCGCTCTATCTTCCGCTTTACCGCACGTTCGATCGCACGCTGGCGCGCATTGGGCAGCGTACGCGATCAAACCTGCGATACTACCGGCGGCGCAGCGAACTCGACCTGGGATGCAGGTTCGTGGCGGAGGTGGAGATCAGCCGCGAGGACTTTCTGGCGTTCAACCGCGAGTGTACCTATGCGGTGACGGACGAGCTGGCCGCGTGGCGCTTCGAGACGCTGCGCACGCTGCCGAACACTATGCTGCGCGGAGTTGCCGACCGAAGCGGCCGCTGGCTGTCGCTGGTAGGCATGCGCGGCAATGGGCGCTTTGTCGAGATCGACTGGCAGATGAATCGCGCGGACCTGCCCCTGTACTCGCTTTCGACAGTGATGCGGTCGTACCTAATCGAACACGAGATTGGCCGGGGTACGACGCGGCTCTACATCGAAGGCGGCACGCCGCAGCCGATCGGGCGGTCCTTCCTAAAGGAGCGGGTGGCGGAGCTGACGTTGAAGCGGCGGTCGGCGTATGTGTGGCTGCTGGCGCGATTCGCGGGGAGAGTCGTTCCCGCCAAGAATCGGCTGGCGCGCATCCTGGCTGATCCCGACGCGCGCTGGGTGCGTCGATGAATCCTTGCAAGTCTCGTGAACGCCTTCGCAACTATTAGAACTGAAGACGCAGGCTGAATTGGATCTGGCGCTGCTGCGTGAGGCTGGTGGAGGCGGCGGTAGAGGTGGCGAAGGGCTGCGTGTTGAGGCCTTCGGCGGCGATGGCGGCGGCGCTTTGGAAGACCAGCGGCGTGACGCCCGAGACGGCCGTGCCGACGAGGTAGGCGCGCTGGGTGACGGAGGAGACGTTGCGATGATTGAAGAGGTTGAAGGCTTCGGCGGCGGCCTCGACCTGCATGCGCGCACCGGCGCGGAAGGTCCGCTGGGCGCGTAGATCGACCTTCTGGGTGGAGGGAAGGCGCAGCGTGTTGCGTCCGACGGTGGGCAGGTAGAGCGCGCCGCCCGAGCCGTTGATGCTTTCGTGGCCGCCGGGCAGGAAGGTGCCGCCCGAGAGGTCGAACGAGTAGGGCCGGCCAACTCGGGCGGTGACGATGGGTGCGAACCGCCAGCCGTCCGCAGCCTGGTGCAGCCACGCCGGGCCTTCCGCGAGGCGAGGTGCCCATACCGCTGTGGCGTGGAAGGCCCAGGGATAGTTCAAGGAGGAGAGCGCCTTGTCATAGGCGTTGGTGAAGGGGTCGAACTGGCCGTCGGTGCGCGGCGTGGCGGATTGGGCCTGGCCGAAGTCAATGGCCTTCGACCAGGTGTACGCGGCGTGGAACGAAAGCGTGGTCAGCGGACGAGACGTGGCTTCGAGGGTAAGTCCGTGGTACGTTGCGTTGACGTTTGAGAGGATGTCGGTGACCGGGCCGAAGCTGGGGCTGACGCGCGCGGTGTAGACGGGGAGGACGAAAACTTCGCCGTCGCGCACGCCTGGGGCTCCGGTGCCGCCCTGCAACTGGAAGGTGGCGCGCTGAGTGGAGGGAGCGATGTTCAGGTCGGTAGAGCTGGGGAGCTGGCGATCGAGATTCATGACGTAGGTTGCTGTGAGGATGGTTGCTCTGGGGAAGGTGCGTTCCAGCGCGAGCGAGGCCTGCTGGACGGCGGGCAGGCGGAAGCGGCGGTCGAAGACCATCGCGGAGGTTGTGTTGGCCACGACGCCGGTGGGCTGACCCAGGAAGGCGCAGGGATAGCCGAAGCCCTGGTTGGGAACCTGTGGGCAGGAGACGACGGCGGAGGGGCGGATGCGGATGGCGGTGGTGGCGGAGGGCATGGCGGTGTCCGCGAGTGTACTGCGAATCGTCGCGCCGGGGAGACGACCGAAGAAGAGTCCGTAGCCGAGGCGGATGGTGCCGCGCGCTGGACCGAGGGGCTGCCAGGCGGCGGAGGCGCGGGGGCCGAGGTTGTTGCGGTCCTCGGGGAAGACGGAGGTGGCGCCGCGCGAGCCGAAGAGCGCGTCCAGCGCGGCGTTGGGCGACTGCGGCAAGGGCAGCAGGGTGTACTCGTAGCGCGCGCCCGCGTGCAGGGCGAGCGAGCGGCGCGGGTGCCAGGTGTCTTCGAGGAAGCCGGCGTACTCCTGCGTGGAGAACTCTGTAGAGGCCTGGCCGAAGCTTTGTGAGTAGCTGCGGAAGCAGAAGAGGTGAACGGAGGCGGTGATGGCGGGGCAGCCGCCGTTGGGCGACGCGTTGACGTTGAAGGTGAAGTCGGTGATGAAGTCGACGAGGCCGCCCGCATAGCCGCGGGTGACGCCGCTGTCGTAGCGGAAGGTGCCGGCGGAGTTGGCGAGGGTGGCGACACGATCGTGAACAAAGGATATGTCGACGCCGAGCTCGATGAGGTGGTGGCCGCGCGTGAGGGTGAGGGTGTCGGCGAGTTGGACGCGGCGCTCGTCGGGGTAGGCAAGCTGCGAGAGCGACGCGGGGGTGCCGAAGAGCAGGCCGTTGGGGCCGATGTTGACCTCCGGCGCGAGTCCTCCGGGAGCGATGGCGGGCTCCTGCGGCAGGGGAGGTTGGGGAGTCTCGTACTGAAGGTCGCGGAGGAAGGCGACGCGTGCCTGGTTGAGCAGGCGCGGAGTAAAGGCGCTGGTGGAGCGAAGGATGA
>CAXTPN010000136.1:0-6518 GCA_964246125.1 uncultured Acidobacteriaceae bacterium | reverse complement strand
TGCGTATGTTCCGCCAGTTTGCGGCGTGTCATGCCTTCGCGGAGTTTGACCATCAACTCGCCCAGGCGTTGCCAGCTGCGGCGCATGCCCACGGCTTTGCGCAACTCTTCAGCCTCTGCCCCTGTGAACTCTCCCACGACCATCGCCATACGTAAAAGCTGCTCCTGAAACAGCGGCACGCCAAGCGTGCGTCTTAGAACCGGCTTGAGTTCGTCGCAGGGAAAGGTGATATCCTCACGGCCTTGCCGACGACGCATGTAGGGGTGCATCATCTTTCCCACGATAGGCCCAGGGCGAATGATGGCGACCTGTACCACCAGGTCATAAAACTTACGGGGCGCGTTGCGCGGAATCGACGCCATCTGCGCGCGGCTTTCCACCTGGAACATGCCCACGGTATCGGCGGCGCACAGTGTGTTCCATACGTCGTCCTGATCGTAAGGAAGCTGCGCCAAGTCGGGGCACTCGTTATAGTGCTGCGGCACGAGCGTCAGGCAATCCTTCATAACAGCCATCATGCCGAGGCCAAGCAAATCAATCTTGACCAGCCCAAGATCGTTGCAGTCTTCCTTATCCCACTGCACGACGCTGCGTCCCATCATCGACGCACGTTCCAGCGGCACGACACGATTCAACTGCCCTTGACAGATGACCATGCCACCCGAGTGCTGGCCTAGGTGACGCGGCAGGTCTTGCATGCGCTCGCATAGCTCCACATACTTTGCAATCCGCCAGTGCTGTAGATCGAAGCCTGCGTGCTTGAAGTTATCGCCAATCGTTTCATCCTTGCGCCGCCACTCCCATTGACCGATCAGGCCGGACAAGCGGCCTAATGTTTCTTCATCAAAACCGAGCGCCTTACCCACCTCACGCGCCGCGCTCTTACCGCGATAGGTGATGACATTCGCTGTCATGGCTGCGCCCAGTTCGCCGTAGCGACGGTAGACATATTGGATCGCCTGCTCGCGCTTTTCGCCGCTCGGCAGATCGAGGTCCACGTCCGGCCACTCTCGGCGATTTTCATTCAGGAAACGCTCAAAGAGCAGGTCTATGCCGACCGGATCAATCGCGGTAATCTCCAACACGTAACAAACCACGGAGTTTGCCGCACTGCCGCGTCCCTGGATAAGGATGTCGTTGCTCTTGCAGTAACGAACGATGTCCCAAACGATGAGGAAGTAGCCCGCGAAGCCCAGTTGTTCAATCAAGCGCAACTCTCGTTCAGCTTGCGTTTGCGCCCGCTTCATCAAGGCATCATCATGTTTCGGCCTGTATCGAGTCTGGATTCCCTCCGTGACACGCTTGCGCAGAAACACCATCTCCGGCTCTCCCGATGGCGTATCGAAGCGCGGAAACTCATACCCCAGATCATTCAGCTTGAAATCGAGCCTCTGCGAGATCAGCAGCGTGTTATCGATCGCTTCGGGCAGATCACGAAAGATCTTGCGCATCGCACTCGGCTTGCGCACATGCCGTTGCGAGTTCATCTGGAGTAAACGGCCTGCTTCGTCCAGCGAAAGGTGATGCCGTATGCCGGTGAAGACATCAAGAATCTCGCGCTCATACGGCGTGGCATAGCGCACACCATTGGTTGCGACGATGGGTATGCGTAGCGCTTCGGCGATGTGCAGCGCCGTCTGGTTACGTGCTTCCTCTGCCCGGTCTGCGTGACGTTGCAGTTCGACATACACGTTATGCCTCCCAAAGATACGCACCAGCCGTTCGACACAGTCTCGGCCCGCGACTTCACCACCACGCGCGATGGCGGATGCAAGGGGCCCTTCATCGCCTCCCGTAAAACAGATCAGCCCATCGTGAAATTCTTCTATATCCGCCAATTCGGCAAAGCCTTCTGCTTTCCCTGGCTGGCGCATTTTGAAGCGCGTTACAAGCTGGCATAGGTTCTGATATCCGGCGCGTGACGCACACAGCAACGGCACCCTTGAGGGCTCTGACGCGTGTTGGTGCGGCAGTGCGGTTGATGGCGTTAGGCGCATGCCGAACTCCGGCACAGCGATTTCCGCCCCGATATGGGCCTGTATCTTGTTCTGCTCCGCCGAAGAATGAAACCGCGCGGCACCGTATACACCATTGCGATCGAGGAGCGCCATCGCAGGCATCTCGCTTGCAAAGGCGGCGCGAATCAAATCCTCCGGCTGCGACGCACCTTCCAAAAAACTAAAGGCGCTGCTGGCATGCAACTCGACATAGCCCGCCTCAGTCATACAGCGCCTCTAGCTGCCAGTGCTGGCGCAACAGATCGTGCACCAGCACACACAGCAGCACATCGCCTTCATGTGTTGCGGCACGCACGTCCCACTCCTCATGTGCCCATACTGTGGCTGACCACCATTCCCCGCTGCGACGCCACGGCCCGTAGGCTTCGTTCACTGCATATTTTCTGCCCTCCAACGGAAACGTAACCGGCCTGCCATCGTCCGACCGCATCGCTAAAACCAGCGGTGGACGCAGCCTGCGCAAACCAATCACCCTTCCTTCAAGGGAAGACTGACGCGCTGCAAGCGACGACGGCGAGGTAAATCGTTCCATGACAAAAGCATCGGGACGATGCGTATCCAGCAGCCGTATACGTCCAACGCGGTCTTCGCCAACCAGGGCCGCGATACGGGCTAGGGTAATGTCCAGTCGCGTCGGCTCCGGCAATTGTGGACTGAATAATCCAAGCTGTACCTTGCTGCGATCACCAGGCTCAGCGCTCAGGTGAATGGCAATCACCGCAGCGGACGGAGGATGCGCCTGTAAATCCAAATGCAGCAACTTCAATAAAAGGTCACGATCCATCAGGGGCAACGCAGGCTTCACGGTACGAACGTGCTCACTTGCGTCTGCGCTCACATCGGCTGCATCCTGAGCCACGGCGCCATCCAGTTGCAGCTTCACCGTGACCGAAGCCAGTGCTAACGAACGCGCGCCCGCGCGCTGAATCAACTGGTCCAGCATGCGCCCCAGCACAAACAGCAGTGACTCCAGCATCTCCATAGGTGACTCAAACGTCACCTGCTCTTCCAGCGTGAAGACCTCCTCCTCCGGCACTAGCAGATGCGACAGCTCACCGCGCGCAAGCAAGCGCAAGCGCTTGCCCTCCTGTCCGAGGCGTGCGATCAACTCCTCTTCCGGCAATGCAGCCAAGTCGCCGCAATTATGTAGCCCCCACATTTCGAACGTGTTCGCCTGCTCTGCCGTCAACGGCAGCGCAGCCAGAGGAAGCTTTGCTACTGCCCGCCCCTCAAACCCCTGCGGTATCGTGATGCCGTTCTTGCCCGCATACGGCGCAGCACACACCGCCGCATAAAAGTTATGGCTCACGGCAATGCTGCCCTGTAACCCCAACTCCTCTACCGCCCGCATCACGCGCATGACAAGCTGCTGTGGCGGTCCAAAGATCGTCTCGGTTCCCGTAACATCCAGCACCACTGCACATGTCCCCGACCGTTTCGTCAGCGCTTGCGCCCGTGGCGTGAATGCGCCCGCAAGCGCCATCAAAGCTCTGCGCGCGCTACGCTCCTCGGGCAGCGAGCGCGTCAGCATTACGACAGCATCGAAGCTGTCCAGTTCAGACCGTGTCATTCCGCGTGCAATGCCTGCACGCAGAGCCCTGCGTGTCGCACTGCACACCTGTTGCAAAGGCGGCACGCCATCCAGAACCACGACCGCGTCTTTCCTCAACTCTGGTCTGTGCCTTAGCCGCGCCTGCGCTGGAAATTCCGGCACATGGAGACAGAGATAGAGAGATGAACGCTGCGTGCTCACGAGCGCGCCGTCCATGCCGCCTGCCCATGCCAACGTCCTTCGCGTTCAGCCTGCGGCGGCTTGCGGATCGACACAACATTGCTGCTGGATGCTGTTCCCCTGCGCTCCCTCTCGACCTCGATTGCAAAGCTGATTCCGGTCAACACACCGCTCTGCGCCTGCATTTCACCCGCGCGCGTATGCACCACCATCTCCGCGCTCGTTTTCGCACACGGGTGTTGCGTCAGCAACACCAGCGTGGTGCGCGTACGCTCACACGCTGCTCGGAAACGAAACCAGGTCGAGAGGGGAATGCGCCAAGCTATCTCTGGTGGCACACTGCCAAAGTCAAGCACCAGCAGGCTGAATCCGCCCGCCTGCAACAACAGATCGCTCACGCGCAACGCTCTGTCTATCGCAGCCCAGTTATGTGAACGCGAGCGTTTCAAGCGCAGTCCTTGTGCGGGCACAGGCAGACGGTACGGCTGCACAAGCTTATTACCTTCGGCAGCGGGCGCAACTGCCTCTCTCGCCTTTGCTTGCGCGACGCTGCGCCGCGCAGGCATGCGGTCAGTCGGTATTTGCTCTTCGCGATGCGGCGATGCCGCCAAGAACGGCGTAAGTGTTCGGTTTGGCGCTCCTGGCGTTCCTACCGCGCGTCGTGCCCGCCGGTCCTGCATTGCCGCAGACCTTGGCTGGGCCTGCAACAGCGAAGCAACTGCCTCGGACATGCCATGCGTCTCGGAACGAGGATGCGGGCTGCCCCCTCCTTTAGGCACTTTCTGGGAGGATGGCTGTTGCGCTGCGGCACGGCCATCCTCGCTCAGAACCGAGTGACTCTCCTCACTAGCGGGCGCAGCAGGCGGCTCTGCACATCGCACCCATAGTAACCGGCGCAGATCGACACCTGATAAGGCCGCACTCTCAGGGTCGAACGCGTCCGACACATCGATCCAAGCAGCAGCCGTATCCTGAGCCGTAATCTGCGCAAGCAACGACAAGGCAATCGTCGTTCGACCGGACGACTCCACGCCCACTAACTCCGACAGGCAACCAATCGGCAAGCCTCCGCCAAGCAGCACATCGATAGTACCAATGCCTATCGGGGCCCGCTCCGGCTCGTTTTTTGTACGAGGAGAGAGCGCTCCAACAAAGCGCCGAGCCAACGCGCCTTCGATTTCCTGATGCAGCTGAGTGACCTTGGGATTAGATGAAGGCATGTTCGCCTTATCTTCGCCTGAAGTTCATGTTATTGCAAACTGTCCTTAATATGTGTTGCAAATGCAAGGCTTAGGAGGCTCGTCTGCAGCAGCTTGTCTTTTTGCGTGAGGTGTACGATGAAGCGCTGCAAATCGAATGCCCGTTGAGATGTGGTGCTAGGGTTCGAGGAAAATGTACGTGCTTCGCCTTCGCCAGGAGGCGTTCGGCATGTACATGCCGCATTTCAACGCGGAAGTGCAACAGCCAAACCCAAGGAGCTAACACCATGAACACGACGAACCACATCTCTTCTATCGACGAGAAAAGGCCTTCCACGAAACAAGAACTCGTTGCCGCCAACATCAAGCTGCTGATTGAGCAGTTGGAGGCGGGACACTCAGAAGCCCTCACCAGCTATCTCACAATGATGAGCCGGCTCCATAGCTATTCCTTCGGAAACGTGCTAGAGATCGCGCGTCAGATGCCTTCGGCGACCAGAGTGGCGGGGGGTTCTGGACGTGGAAGAACCTGGGCCGCAGCGTGAAAGCCGGACAGAAAGGCATCCGTATCCTTGCCCCCGTCGTCGGCGTGCGCCGCAACAAACGTAGAGGCCGAGAAGGACATCACGAGCAGAATGAGCGTATCGTGCTTGGCTTCCGTAATGCCTGTGTGTTCGATGTGTCGCAAACCGACGGTGCGGCGCTTTCCAAACTGCACGAAGTGAACGGTGATCCCGGCGAGACCGTAGCGCGGCTGGCCGCATTCTTGAGGTTCAAGAGCATTCAGCTTGTTTATAACGTCAACATCGCGCCCGCCCTCGGCATGAGCTATGGCGGGCGCATCGCCATCCTGCCAGGACGATCCAAGGCCGAAGAGTTTTCGACCCTCGTCCGCGAAACGGCGCACGAACTGTTGCATAAGGCCGAACGCCGAACAGCAACCACCAAGACGGTACGCGAGATTGAGGCCGAAGCTGTGGCGTTTGTGGTCGGGAAAGCTGTAGGTTTGGTGACGGGCTCCGCGTCGGCAGACTACATTCAGCTTTACCACGGCAATGCTTCTATGCTTGCCGAGAGCCTGGAAGTCGTTCAGCAGACGGCCAGCGTCATTCTTGGAGCACTAGAGCCGACCACTGAGGGCGAGGCGACTGCGGGTAGCGGGCGTTTGGATTGTCGCCTGATCTATGGGTCGGGCCTTCAGCCCTCGGGTTCTTTGCGTTCCTTTAACCTAGGGCTTCGCCCTAGGCTGGTATGGGACGGGCCTTCGGCCCTGAGCGCAACAAATCGTAGGCAAACATGCAATGACAATACCGTCGATACGGTGAAGCCGATGCTGCGCAACAACGAAGACGTCTTCTTTAGCTTAAGCCTGCGACGCTGGATCATTCCGTAGGTTTGCGAAGGGCTAGTAGCTGGGGATGGAGGAGTTTGTTTGTGAGCGCGCGAGTGAGGGCTTCGACGGCTTCGCGCTCGGATTCGGTTAGGTCGGCTAGACGAGGGGCGATGCGGGTTAGCTCGGCCTGGCGGAGCTGTTCGTGCGGAGCGCGGCTGCCGCTGGCACCAGCGCCG
>CAXTPN010000135.1:0-6536 GCA_964246125.1 uncultured Acidobacteriaceae bacterium | reverse complement strand
GCTATCGCAACTGAATTCACCGTTGCTGGAGGTAGCCAATGATCCGCCAAAGCAGCCCTACAAGCCGTCCAAACCGCCCTGCCAATCGCAAGGCCTCACCCTTCTCAAAGCAGTCCCTTGCCCACGCATTCCGCGTGATGGCACCCACCCTCGTTGCGCTGACGTTCGCGAGCGCTGCCCATGCGCAAGGAACGATGGACTTCTCCGGCGCTCAGACGCTCATGGGGACCTTCAAGACGTTCGCCATCTATGCGGGCGCTGTGATCTGTTTCGGCGGACTGATCTTCGCCGGCATTCGGATGATGAGCGGTCGATTCCAGGATGCCATACCCGGTCTCTTCGGTGCGCTCTTTGGTGCCGGCGTTCTTGGCTGGGGCGCGGGCTGGATTGGCTCCCTTACCGGCCAGAACATGTAGGGGCTGCCATGCACACGACCAAGCGGGGAGAACCGTTACCAATCAATCAGGCGTTGAACAGGCCGAGAGCCAAGCTAGGGCTTGACCTCTCGGCATGGATGGCCATCGTGTTTGTGACCGTAACGGTTCTCCTCGTCGGTTTCCGAATGCTGGCGATTATGAGTTTTCCAATGATGGCGGGCGGCGCATGGCTGATCGTCCGTAAACACCCAAAGATGTTCCAACTGTGGGGCCTCAGCCTCGGCCAGAAGAGCTACTATGACCCGCGCAAACGTTGAACAACAAAAACATACCCCGTGGTTTGCGAAGGCCGGAGCCGCGTGCAGCATCGTGCCGATCTCCCGCTTCGTCGGTCCGAGCATCTTCGCACTCAAGGGAGGAGGCTAGAGCGCGTCAGGCCACCTTCGAGCGCATTGTTGAGAATGCCCCGGCGGTGTTCACCGCCGCCCAACTGAGAGTATTCCTCCACGCCCTCATCAACCTTGACCCCTACGACTTCGCCGAAGACGTAGCCGCATACTTCATTGGCGACGACGAGAACAACCAGCAGACCCCGGACGAGGTTCTGGGATCAACCCTCACCAGCCTTCCAGACGAGAAGCTAACGGGCTTCGCCGTCCGGCTTGCTCTGACTGGACACACCGACATACCACGCGAAGGCGACTTCGATTTCCTTGCGGAAGCCGAGAGCGTCTTCAGCCCTCAACAAACCAAGAAGAAGGCCGACGCAAAGAAGGCCAAGGTGACGAAGCCTAACGCGGCTAAACCTGAACTCGCGCCGAAGATAGTCACAAAGAAGGCAGCAATCACCAAGAAACAGATCGCAGCGTAGGTGAAAGCGGGAGCCGCCACACGGCTCCCGCTTTGCTTTTTGTAACAGCGCGCGGGAGAACCCCCTTCCGTTTCTCCCGTAGCCTCATCCCGCTTCGCTCGACACGCTCCGCCGGAGCGCGTGGCGGAGCCGTTCCTTCACCCGCACCCCTCCCTTTGCTTCTGCTATCGCTAGAAGACTAAAGCCTAAAGCCTGTCTATGCAGACCAATGATTGGAAGCGATGCCTTCGACAAACTTGTGCCGGCGGCTGGGCGGTATTTCGAAGATCGAGTCGCTTTTCAACACCAGAGAAACACAAGCAATGAGGCGGCAGCTTTGCTTGAAACGGAACTCTAAAGAATAAGCCCAAGGACATCGTTCGGGCCGCTCGCTTAACGCAATTCAACTGTGATCTTTCTGAAAGCCTCCTCATTCACCAAGTTCGACACAACAATGTCAGAAGTTCTTGAACAAAGCGAGACTGATCACGCAAATACCATTCCCAGCGCCTGATGGAGTCAATGTCAGGGCATCCATCAGCATCAAAGCGAATACTGGGACACCCTCTGTCGAAGTAGAGCTTGCCTTCGATGTTGTACCACGGGTAATCACGGCAAGATCTGGGCCGGACTTCATACACGCTGCAAAAATTATCATGCAGTGCTGCACAGGCCGTAGCCGATTGTTTCATGAGGATGGTTCCTTCGACCTCCTTGACGATCTTAAGCTGAACGAGTGGTGCCGCTTCACTTCGCTCCACCATAACGTCCTTGAACGCTCGGCAGCAAAGACCACATTGTCCGCCTAAACAATCAAGGCGTGTAGGACCTGAGACCGCACGAAGATGCAACAGGCCGAACCGCCGTGTCGCCACGAGAGACCTAAAGAGGGTAACGAATCGCATGGACCCTCCAGTTCAGCCAAGCAGCAATTTGAATTGCTGTTCCTTGCAAAACGTAGCGCCTCAATGCGCTGCTGGAACTGGCGCTGTCTTTTGCCTTTGGATTAGGATCAACCCCCATCTGATTTGCTATTCATAAGAGCGTTCGAACCCTCAGTCCGTATTCAGCAGTTTCGGGTCCCATGATAAGCTTTCTACGCCTCGTAAACAGGTCTATCGCTGGTCGTTCACGGTGTCCCGTGAAGGGGCGTCTGTCGTTCATCCGGCTCCGAAACGGAAGGATCATCGCCGATGATTAACCCTTCGCTATATAGTGCCTTGTTCCTGGGGTGCTTCTTCGTACCGATTGCTATTTTCTCTGTCGTTGCTCTGTTTGCGAGGGCCCCGGTCCAGCCGACCGGCCCCCGGCGGTCAACAGACCTCGAAGAGTACCTCATCTCCAGTCGTGACGTTTCCCAGGCCGATTTTGTGAACAGCACAGCGGCATACATGCTTCAGGTCTCGACGACGTTCTACTTTATCTTCTGGGGATACAACTACGGCTTCTCGAACATTTGGTATCTCTGCTCATGGGGCTTGGGAATCTTTATCTTCTCCCGCTTCGCCCCTAGACTGATCAAGGTTGGAGACCTGCATGAAACACTGCCATCGTTCCTTGCGGGAAGCCGATTCAACTCGCTACGCTACGTGTCAAGTCTTGTGACGATGGTTGCGTTTCTGGCGATGTTCTATGTTGAATCATATTTCTGTGTTGATTACATAGCAACGCTATCCAACCCGGCTAGCAGCCAACCAACCAACCTTATTTGGTGGTTCTTTTTTCTCACCTTGACTCTGCTCACCATCGCATACAGCATCTTCGGTGGAATGCGGCGGGTCGTGATTACTGATCGTTGGCAGATTTCCTTTGCATACGCATGCATATCCATCATTTTTGCTTATCTGATACCGCAGTCGTTCTCCGTCTCACCACTCAGCGCAAGCACTCTCGCTGCAATGATGATCGCGCTTTTTGCGGTCTTGATTTGGATGAACCGAGGTAATCGCAACCGGCCTCTCGTACAGGGAGCTCTTGTCTTTGGGCTAGCGGTCCTTGTTCTGGTCACTCTCGCCTACGGTCACCGCCCGAACCTCGGGGGATCAGAACCATTTTTAATTGCTGGGCCGTTCCGCCAAATCGGCGAGAAGTGGGGGTGGGTTGCCATCCTTGGTTTTACGATCGTGAACCTCCTTTGGCAATTCTGTGACAATTCCAACTACCAACGTATCGCTTCCCTGCAAGCGAATCCTGTACCAGAGGAACGAGCACGAGATTTGCAAAAGCTGATCTCACGTTTGATAGTCGTATCCCCGCTTACTTGGGGGCTCGGAATCCTTCTCGGCATCGCGATCAGAACAGCTGGTGTTCCTGTACCGGCAAGCGGTTCCGAGTACATCGGACTCCTCCTCTTTTGAAGCACTCCGCACTTTCCGGTAGTCTGCCCGCGATCTTGGCGATCCTGGCATTTTCGGCAGCTCTAACGTCGATCATGATGGAGACGGTCGACTCCGCGCTGATGGCTCTGACGCAGACCCTGATGAAAGACACTTTGAATTTGTCCGAACTTAGCACGGGCCGGGTCTGCATGGTTGCGGGCGGTGCGTACGCGAGCGTCATCAGCTTTGCGTTTGTTCACCGGAGCCTTTCTGGCACCTCGATCCTCACAGTAATGGCTGCAGCGTATTCAGTCTTGATCGTTCTGGCTATCCCTGCGATTTTTCGACTCAACCGCATCGTTATCTCGGATATCTGGGTTATTACCGGGATTGCCCTAGGCGTTGTGTTAACAGGTTTCGCTACGTTCGGACCAATAGGCGCACTGCCAGCTAACATTCAGATCGCTTTACCTCTATACGCGGGACCAGTTGGCTCTGCAATTCCGATGTTCATTGGTTGGTTCACGAGGAGGAGCGATGGACAGTCACTCCATGACTAGATTCTTGACCGAGCTGGCGGGCACAACAGCCCTCGTATTTCTCTCGTTCTATGGAGCTTATTTGGCGGCAGCGCTGTTTGTGCATAGTTCCGAGCACGGGACCGTTTTGGCATGGCGTGGGCTGCGTGAACGCATGTCGCTACTGCTTCCTCGCGACCACGTTCGAATCTGTTCGTCTCCCGCACTTGCTGTGATCCGAGGAACCCTTGAAGAAGTGAACCAACGAGATTTACGCAACTTTCTGAGTTGGCTAAATGAGATAGCCCGCATCGAGAAGAGGCTCGAAGTCCTTCGTAACCGCCTCCGCTTTGCGGCGGTCAGCGCAATAGTAGCTGTCGCGTCAGGAGTGGTTCTCACTGGTCCAGTGCTGTTTGGGTTACCGCCTTTGACCGACAAGGTTCGTAATTCACAACGCTTCTACCAGCGGTATGTATTCTAGGTTTTCAGTTATTCTTCAGTGCACGTCATGCTTCTACGTGGACTGAGATCAAAGACGAGGTTATGGAGACTGAGAAGCAGCTTAAGGGCCTGACGCTGCAATGAAAGAACCTCAGGACAGGCTTACTTCTTTCACCTGGGATTCAGGCCGTTGCCATTGGCTTGTGATGAGTCGCTCGCATCATCTGTCGGTGGGCAATCTGCAAGATGCGAGCTTTCTAATCGCAGTAAGCCTCCGAAATCCGCGCTTCTCAAATCGGTGGCTCAGAGCGGTCATCGACGATGCTCTTGAGATCGGAGAAAAGGTCAGGATATGCCTTGTAGACACCCCGTATTTCGAGAGGGTAACCTATGGCTCTCAAGAAACATCCCTACAGGTTCAAAAGCTGACGAGCTTATACAAGGAGACCAGTCAGAAGGAGCAGCAGATTAGCAATGTGCTAAGTTCCTACCCTTCTCAGAGTGTGGACGTGTTCCGTTGGAGAGACGTAGAGAGGGTTGTTCCTGTCACACTTTTTGACGAGCTCCATGCTGCCTTCGTCCAGCGACAACGAATATATGACTTTTTATGTGAGCAGGTCCGCATAGGGACGAAGTTGGAGACAGTGCCCGAGATTGAGGAAGCCAGCATCTTTTTGCTTCGCGAAGTTCCAGTTCTGGCGTTCTTGTACTACTCACTCTTTCCGGGAACAATCGATGTGTATCCTGGCGATCAAGCCGACTTCTTCTGGCAGTTAGAAGCAGGCTTGCTGGAGCAAGAGGCACCTCTCATGACCCGCTTAGCGCAAGGGGCTCCGCCATCAGTTTATGCAAATGTCAGTCATATAGACAAGTAGCGTCGCCGACGAATCGGCATATAAATTGACTGCAAAGGCGCGGAAATTGCGCCGGTCGGCCCGAATAGTTCTCAGCTAAGCGATGTTGGAATTGCAGGTGCGGTAGAACAGGCAATTAGCAACGCTATGTCTCAGTGCAAGTCGGCTAATCGCCATTTAGCAGCCACAGTTCGAGGTTGGGTCCGCCATACTCGCGCCGGAGCATCAAACGCACAACAGAACTTTCGGAAATCAGGGTCGTCGCTTGTCACCGATGCCAAAGGGAATTCCACTGCCGACACGCACAGGAGGCTTCATCGAGGCTATGGAATGCTTGCCTGTACCTACCGTCCCAGAAGGGCCAGAGTGGACGTATGAGATCAAGCTCGATGGATATAGGCTCGAAGCCGTCCGCAGTGCAGGCGAGGCGACACTCTTCTCTCGGAGAGAAAATGTCCTCAACAAAAAGTTTGGGTTCATCGCGGATGCGCTGAACCGCTTGCCACCCGGAACGGTGATCGACGGCGAGCTCGTGGCCTTGGACGCGAATGGGCGCCCGAGTTTCAATCTGCTTCAAAACTTCCGCTCCGCGGAGTCGCAGATTGTCTACTATGCCTTCGATATTCTGGTTCACAAGAATCGCGACCTTACCCGGCTACCGCTGTCCGAGCGAAGGAAGATCCTTCGCTCCGTGGTCGAACCTGCTGACCACATCGGTCTCTCCGAAGTGAGCGACCGGACAGCGGCCGAAATGCTGAAGTTCGTCCGGGAACACAGCTTGGAAGGTGTGGTTAGCAAAGCGAAACGATGGTATCTACCAAGCCGGATTGCGAACCGGTTTGTGGTCGAAGCACCGCATCAATTTCGGCCAGGAGTTCGTCGTCGGTGGATACATCCCAAGCAATCTTGGACTCGACTCACTCGTGGTCGGGTTCTATCGCGGCAAGGACCTGATATACGCATCCCGCGTCCGCGCGGGCTTCGTCCCCGCGACGCGCCGCAAAGTGTTCGACCAGATCAAGCACCTTACCGCGCCGGAATGCCCAATCGCTAACCTGCCGGAAGCAGCGGCGGGCAGATGGGGCCAGGGACTAACCGCAGAGAAAATGAAAGAGTGCGTCTGGCTCAAACCGGAGGCAGTTGCCCAGATCGAGTTCCTGGAGTGGACGGGTGCAGAC
>CAXTPN010000134.1:517-6588 GCA_964246125.1 uncultured Acidobacteriaceae bacterium | reverse complement strand
CCTCCGCCCTGGGTGCATCCCTCCCCCTCCCCGCCGTCTACTGGGGCGTAAAATACGGTCTCCACTGCATGGACACCGTCGTCGCCCAGGTCGTCGACGAGGGTTGGTCCCACCACATCACCCGCCTCATGGTCCTCTCCAACCTCGCCAACCTCTGCGGCTTCTCCCCCCGCGAGCTCACCGATTGGTTCTGGTTCGCCTACGTCGACGCATACGACTGGGTCGTCGAAACCAACGTCCTCGGCATGGCCACCTACGCCGACGGCGGCCTCACCGCCACCAAGCCCTACGTCTCCGGCGCCGCCTACATCAACCGCATGTCCAACTTCTGCGGCCACTGCCAGTACGACCCGAAAAAATCTGTAGGCCCCGGCTCCTGCCCCTTCACCGCCCTCTACTGGACCTTCCTCGAGCGCAATCAGGACACCCTCGCCGGCAACTTCCGCATGCAGATGCCCTACAACACCCTCCGCCGCAAACCGCAGTCCGAGCTCGTGCAACTCCGCGCCCGCGCCGCCGAAGCCGTCGCTCACCTACAGTCATTCCAACGCCCGGCGTATTGACGACGCGGCTACCGGGGCTGCAGCGTCAACCCGTTCGCCGGAGCCGCCCCCGCCACCCCATCGTTCGCCGCCTGAAACGCGATCAGGGTCTTCAAAACTTCATACGGAATCCCGGTCAGCGGCAGCAGCCGCCCATTCGCCGCCAGCGTCGGCGTCTGGTCCACCCCCATGTCATTTGCCAGCTTCACTGAAGCATTCACCTCGTTCTTCGCCGCGTCGCTCGCCGCGCACTTCGCAATCGCCGCCGGGTCCGCCCCCGCCTTCGTCACCGCGTTGTTCAGCGTCTGCACATAGGTGTCCGGCACCAGCGCCGCCTGCGCGTCGTACACCGCCTGCGCATAGGTGAAGAACGCATCGCTGCTCGCCTTCGCCACGCACGACCCATACGTCGCCGCAATCATCGCGTACGGATGAATCTCGGTCAGCGGAAAGTTCTCATAGACGATCCGCGCCTTCGGGAAATCCTTCAGCAACTGCGCCATCGTGGCCTGCGCATCCTTGCAGTGCGGGCACTGCAGATCGGCGAACTCCACCAGCAGCAGGTCCTTCGTCGCAGCGCCATGCGCCGGCCCGTCCGCCCGCGCCTTCAGCATCGCGCGGTTCTCCGCGAACGGGCTCGCCCCGAACGGATTCAACCCCGAGCTGTCCGGCGCAATCAGGTGCTTGCCGTCCGGCAGCACATAGAACATCGTCCGCTGCACCTTCGCGTTGGGCGCCCGCTCCGAGATCATCGCCGTCACCTTGCTTACCCCTGGAGCCGCCGTCTTCTGAATCGCCGCCACCCGCCAGATGCGGTTCGGGTCGTACCCCAGCATCGTGTGCAGATAACTGTCCACCGTGGCCACCGACGGCGAATCCGCCGTGAAGTTTGCCGGATTGACCGGCGGAAAAGGGTCCGCCTGCGTCGCCGAATCCAGCGTATGCATCTGCAGCGGAGCCGGCGCGGCCGGCTTCGCCATCTGCCCCCCAGCCGTCGGCGCAGGCGCAGCTTGCCCAAACCCGCTAGCCGCCACACCCAGAACCATCCATCCCATCGCAATCCGTAATCTGCCGTTCAATCTGTCCATCCTTCCGCCGCATCGCGGCTGCCCTGCTTCAAACCTGAAACTTGACCGCAATCGGAAACCGCCGACCCGGCCCAAACGACTTCCGCGTCACCTTCAACACCGGCGCCGCCTGCTGCCGCTTGTACTCACTCCGCTCCACCAGCTTCAACACCTGCCGCACCAACTCCACATCCACCTTCTGCTCCGCCGCAATCTGCTCCGCCGAGCAGTACCGCTCGACATACGCCTCCAGAATCGGGTCAAGTACATCATACGGCGGCAGAGAGTCCGTATCCTTCTGCTCCGGCCTTAACTCCGCGCTCGGAGCCTTCATAATCGTCGCCGCCGGAATCACCTCGCGCTCCCGATTCGCAAACCGCGCCAGCGCATACACCCGCGTCTTCATCACATCGCCGATCACCGCCAGCGCCCCCACCATGTCCCCGTACAGCGTGCAATACCCCACGCTCATCTCGCTCTTATTCCCCGTTGTCAGCACCAGCGCGCCAAACTTGTTCGACAGCGCCATCAGCAGCACGCCGCGCAGCCGCGATTGCAGATTCTCCTCCGCCAGCCCAAACGGCGTCCCCGCAAACAGCGGCGCCAGCGTCTTCATCTCCGCCTCATACGCGTCGTGAATCGGCAGCATCTCGAACCGCACCCCCAGCCGCTCCGCCAGCTCCCGCGCATCGTCCTTCGATCCCTCCGACGAATACTCGCTCGGCATTCCCACGCCCATCACATTCTTCGCGCCCAGCGCCTCCACCGCAATCGCCGCCACCAGCGCCGAATCGATGCCCCCGCTCAATCCCACCAGCGCCTTTGTAAACCCGCACTTCCTTACATAATCCCGCGTCCCCAGCACCAGCGCATCCCACGTCGCCTCCGCCTCAAACTCCTCCATTCCTGAAACCTCCGGGTGCCCGATCTCAGGCAGCTTCACCCTCTGAGATGGGGTCTCGAACACCACCAGATCCTCCCCGAACGAAGCCGCCTGCGCCACTACCTCCCCATCCGGCCCCACCGCCAGCGAGCTGCCATCGAAGATCAGGCTGTCGTTCCCGCCCACCTGGTTGGTCATGGCCACATACGCCCCATGCCGCCGCGCCAGCGCCCCCAGCATCTGCTGCCGCACTGCGCGCTTGCCCTGCCAGTAAGGCGACGCCGAGATGTTCAAGATCACTCTCGTCTGCCCGCGCAGTTCCTCCCCCTGAGCGTCCCAGCCCTCCATCAAACGCTCGATCGGGTCCACCGCATACCGCCGTCGTGGCCAGAATCCCTTGTCGTTCCAAGCATCCTCGCACACCGAGATCGCAACCGGCGCCTCACCCTCCGCAGTCAGCAGCGTACTCAACATCTGCGCGCTCGCCGGCTCAAAGTACCGCTGCTCGTCGAACACGTCATAAAACGGCAGCAGCATCTTCCCCTGCACCGCCTTCACCAAGCCGCGCTCCATCAACACCGCCACATTCCGCACCTGCTTGCCTTCCGGCGAACCCTCCACCGGCAGCACCCCTCCACACAGCATCGCCGGCCTTCCCTGCCCCGCAGTCCACGCGCAAACCTCCTTCAGAGCCTCGCCTGCCCGCTCCACAAACGCCCGCTTCTCCAGCAGATCAGCCGGCCAATACCCACATACCGCAAGCTCCGGAAACACCACCAGGTCCGCCCCAAGTCCCTGCGCGCGCTCGGCAAACTCCAGAATCTTCCGCGTATTCCCTGCGAAGTCCCCCACCGTAGGATTGATCTGCGCCAGCGCAATCTTCACCTCTCCAGTTTACAGCGCGCCGCATTGCCGCGCAGACTTGATACCAACTCGCCCAGTTGCCAAGCCCATCTGATACCATCCAGCGAAACACGATTCACACAGGACCCTCATTGTCCTGGCGCAGCTCAGGAGCACACCATGGCACCTCTTTCCCGTCGTCATTTTCTCGGCGCCTCCATCCGCGCCGCCGCCGCTCCTTTCGTCCTTCGCCACCGTTATCGCGTCTTTGCGCAGTCCACCCGCGAGTACCCGGAGCGTGTCGTACGCCTCATGCGCGAGTCGCTCGTGATCGACATGCTCAACCAGTTCCTCTACCGTATCGACCAGCGCGACACCCTCGAAAGATGGCTCACCCAGCCTGGAGCCTTCACTGAAGCCGACTTCCTGCACTTCAAGAGCACCGGCGTTAACGTGATCAACTTCGGCAGTGGCGCCATCGACTTCCCCGACCCCCAACCCGAGTTTGCTCGATGGACTGCCTTCATCGAGCAGTATCCGCAGTGGCTCATGCGCATCAGCAACATCGGCGACCTCGCCCGCGCCCGCGAGCAAGGCCGCTTCGGCATCCTCTTCGGCATGCAATCCAGCGCGCAGTTCGAGACTCTCGACGACATCGACCACTGCTATATGGCAGGCCAGCGCCTCTCCCAACTCAGCTACAACTCACGAACCGCCGTAGCCGACGGTGCCTTTGAGCCGCACGACGCCGGTGTCAGCGAGTACGGCGAAAAGGTCATCGCACGCATGAACCGTGTCGGCATGGCAGTTGACCTCGGCCACGCCAGCGACAAGACCAAGCTCGACGCCCTCGCACTCTCCACAGCGCCCGTCATCCTCTCCCACGGCAACTGCCGCGCGCTCGTTCCCGGCCATCTCCGCGCCACTACCGATGAAGCCATTCGCAAACTCGCCGCCAAAGGCGGTGTCATGGGCATCACCGACGTCTCCTTCATGGTCAAGCCCACCGATCCCGTCACCGTCGACGACGTGGTCGATCACTACGACCACATCCGCGACCTCGTCGGCATCGAGCATGTGGGCGTTGGCTCCGACGCAGGCATCGAAAGCAACGACCTCGGCTCCCCCCAGGCCCTCCATGATTTTCTTCATCGCATCGATCCCCGCTACCGCTTCCGCGGTGAGCTCGAAGATGTCGTCGGCCTCCAGGGCTCCACGCGAATGTACGAACTGACCGCTGCGCTCGTTAGGCGGGGCTATACCGACGAGCATGTGCGCCTCGTCATCGGAGGAAACTGGGCTCGTGTCCTGGGGAAAATCTGGCACGCATAACCTTCCAGCCGTTTGGCCCAGCTACGACCCCGTCCCCGAGAACACCACCCCAATCGTCCGTGCCAGAATCTTCAAATCCAGCCAAAAGCTCCAGTTCTCCACATACGCCGTATCCAGTGAGATATAGCTGTCGAACGACGGGTCCTGCCGCGCCTCCACCTGCCACAGCCCCGTGATTCCGGGCAGCACATCCAGCCGCCGCAGGTGCGCCAGGTCGTACTGCTCTACCTCGCTGGCGATCGGCGGCCGCGGCCCCACCAGGCTCATATCTCCGCGCATCACGTTATAAAACTGCGGCAGTTCATCCAGCGAATACTTCCGCAACACCCGCCCAATCTTGGTGATGCGCGGGTCGTTCGTAATCTTGAAAAGCACGCCCTCGCGCTCGTTCATATGCGCCAGTTCATCTCGCAGATTATCCGCGTTCGGAATCATCGTCCGAAACTTGTAGCAGTTGAACGTCCTCCCCTTTCGCCCGATCCGAGCCGCCTTATAAAACACGGGCCCATCCGATCCCAGCCGAATCGCGATCGCAATGATCAGCATAAAAGGCGATGCCAGCAGCAGCGCCAGGAACGAGATCGCGATATCCAGCGCTCGCTTCATCAGGTACGACCCCATCGGAAAATCGCGGCGATGCAGTGGAATCGTCGGGAACTGCCCGATGTATTCCACCGGCGCATTCCACGCCAGCCCGTCGTAGAGGTCCGGCACTACCCGCACGTCGATCCCCAGCGCCCGCGCCTCTTCCACCAGGCCGATCACCAGCTTCTTCTCCGCCGGCACGGAGAAAAAAATCTCATCCACAAACAGCGATCGAGCCAGCGTCAGCGTGTTCCCCACATCCCCACTCACGTCCGCATCCCCCGACTCCGCTTCGCGCTCCGTCAGCGCCACAAACCCTTTGAAGCGAAACCCCAAGTGCCGCAGCGACTCGAGATGGTTCCTCAACGCATGCGCCACCCGGCCCGCGCCCACGATCAGCACGTTGCGCGTCTCCAGCCCCTGCAGGTAGCGGCTGTACTCCATCCTCCGCCAGATCGCCCGCCGCGTACACAGCAGCACGCTTGTAATCAGCACCAGCAGCAGCACCACGATCCGCGACACCGCCAGCCCATGCCATAGGTACAGCGACCCGCACAGCAGCAGCCCCGCCGTAAACGTCGCCTGCACCGTCATCCGCTGCTCGTGCAGCCCGCTGCGATTCTGGATGGGCCCATACAGCCCGAACGAGCGCGTGATCAACACCAGCACAACGCAATAAAACAGCAGGTACAGCACCGAAGCCTTCGGCGTTGTCCGCAAGATCGTCGGGATCATCGAAAAGTTCTCGTGGCCCATCGGCGTCCGCAACCGCAGCCGCCCCGGCATCACCGCCGCCACCGTCGCCGTCAGCATGTCCAG
>CAXTPN010000134.1:0-507 GCA_964246125.1 uncultured Acidobacteriaceae bacterium | reverse complement strand
CGTCACGGAGGGACGCTGAAATACGCTGCGCCGAGCCGAGTTCGCCCGCCCGCTGCCATGCCGGCGGCCTGATACGATGACCTGCTGTAAATAGTCCGGTGTTGCCATCGGCGAGCGTCTCCCTGCAACCTCAACGTACGTTCGCGACCGCATCTCGGTCGATCTGCTTGAGGAACGTCTCTATTAAGTGAGCCGGCAAGACTACCTTATCGGCCTGCATTGACGTTGCTTGAGTCGGAATTCTCGAACCTCGGACATGAACCCGGAGAAGCTGACGGACACTGTGGCAATACCCCGTGGAGCAGCCATCGGAAGCTATAGCATACGTCGCCGGGCCGCCCTGAAGCAAACCGTTTTCAATAACTTACCGCTTAATCTTCCATTCATCTCATTCAGGTAAAATCAGCGCATCCAGAGTCAAAAATTCCTGTAAGACCTCGTCTTTACTGCGCTCCATCTCCTCCATCGTTCCAAAGAATCGCGCCTCCCCCTGGTGCAGGAACACCA
>CAXTPN010000133.1:4265-6804 GCA_964246125.1 uncultured Acidobacteriaceae bacterium | reverse complement strand
GGGTAAAGAGTCTTCAGACTTCAGATTGATGGGCTCCGGCTTGGGCGGCGGCGGCGCAGAAGTGCTTTATGCCCATGCGGACTATGGGGTTTAGGTAAGAGAAGAGGACCAGGCCGGCCTGCGGGCGAAGCTTGCGGAGTTCGGCGGCAAGGGCGAGGACGTCGGTGAGGCGGGTGCCGCGGGCTACGGCGCGCTCGGAGGCGCGCTGGATGACGGGGCCGTCGGCGAGGGGGTCGGAGAAGGGGACGCCTAGCTCGATCACGTCGGCGCCGTTGTCGATGGCGGCGAGGGCGATGTCGCGGGTGGTGGCGAGCGAGGGGTCGCCCGCGGTTAGGTAGGCGATGATGCCGGGTTTTTGGGGGAAGGTAATGGGCACCTACAAATCTCCAAGTTATTCAGTTGCTATCTTCGCCGATCGAGTCTAAGGCACGGCCAAGGTCTGAAACCCTAGTCGCCGGGCCGCCTCCAAGAGCTGCGTGTCGCCCGCGATGAAGGTACGACTCTGTGGGGCGCCAGAGGACCAAAGCACCGCCGCTGCCAGTTGGAGCGAGTCAGCGGCTTTGAGAGAGTAGCTGATCAGCAATCGTTCCGCCTCGGTTCGCAAGGCTTCGTTAGGCCTGATCTCTCGCCAACTGCGCCGAAGCTGGTCGAGGCGACTGCCTGCGGTCACGTACTCCGGTCCGGTCAGTTGGCCCATTCGCAAGAGCCGTTGAAAGGCACTGCGCATTTCGACCGGAGTGGCCCACCAGACGACAACCAAGTGCAGCTCGATGAGCCGAAGCGACTCGGCGCTTGACCTCTGTTGAACGCATAGAGGCACTAATGCGCTCGCGTCCCAAAAAGCGGGAGTCACCGGTCGCCGCGGCTGTCGATGACGGCTTGTATCGCAGTCTCATCCGAGACCGTTGCGGTCTGGTGATGAGCGAAGAAGCGCTTCCAATCCATCTCTTCTTGCGGCATCTTCATCGCTCCGCTGGCCACAAGCTGCTCCTCGTGTTCCCAATATGGATCGTCCTCCACTTTCGAGGTGACCCGCGCCTCGTAGTTCACCAGGCGCTCGACGGCTTCGGTGATCAGGGTTGCGCTGTCGCGGCCTTGCTGCTCGGCCATGCGCGCCAGTTTCGATTGAAGATCGGGGGTGAGTTGAACTTCCATGGGTTTGAGCGTAGGGGGACGGGACCTTGGTGTCAATTCCGTTGCTCTCCTCGGTGACTTTTCATTAGATAGGTTGTGAAGCTGATTGCATCAGGTCGTGCAACGTAAGCGAACAAGTTGCTCAAGGAGTGAAGAAACGATCTCCTCTTTCTCTTGTGACAAGTGGATCGACTTTCAACTGGATCTTGAGGTCGCTATGATGGGCCGCGGTCATCAGTATCTTCTGACAATGTGCCGTGAAGCCAGCAGAGAAGACACAAATGTCATAAAAGCCAGGTGCGAGGTCAAGGAGAAAGGTTCCGTCACGCTTTGTCGTCGTGCTCTCGCCAAGTCTTAGATGGTATGAGTCTACGGGCCTCTCATTGGCGTAGGCGAACACGTATGCGCCGCCGATTGCGCCACCGGTAATGTCAATTGCCCTTGATTATTCCCGCGTTCGCTGTTCCGGTGATCAGAAGCATTGCCAGTGAGTTCGCGACCTTGTTAGCCATTCCTACCTCATTATGTGCCGAGCCTTCAGCCCTTGTCTGCTCTGGTAGCCAACCTAGGCCTTCGGCCTAGGCTAAGGATGTTGCGCACTGTTGGCGCTGGGGCATCGATGCTTGAGCTTAGTGGCTCGTTGATTGAGGAGTAACCCCACGCACCGCGATGAAGCCGCGATGGTGGGGCACCCGGCTGGATGGGCGGCGTTAGCTAGTGCCTCGGTTTTCGGCGGGGGCTCCGCCTAGTTGGAGTTCGCGGGCTAGGATTCCCATGTCTTTGTCGCCTCGGCCGGAGAGGTTGACCATGAGGATTTGGTCCGGGCGCATGGTGGGGGCGAGGCGCATGGCTTCGGCGATGGCGTGGGCGGATTCGAGCGCGGGGACGATGCCCTCGGTGCGGGAGAGGGCTACGGTGGCTTTGAGGGCATCGTCGTCGGAGCAGGCGACGTAGGTGGCGCGGCCGGAGTCGTGGAGCATGGCGTGCTCGGGGCCGACGGAGGCGTAGTCGAGGCCGGCGGAGACGCTGTGGGTGAGGGAGACCTGGCCGGCGTCGTCCTGGAGGACGTAGCTGTAGGTTCCCTGGAGGACGCCGGGGAGGCCTCCGCCGGCCTTCTGGAAGCGGGCGGCGTGGTCGCCGAGTCCGGTGCCACGGCCTCCGGCTTCGACGCCGATGAGCTGGACGTTGCGGTCTTCGAGGAACTCGTAGAAGGCTCCGATGGCGTTGGAGCCGCCGCCGACGCAGGCGACGATGGCGTCGGGGAGGCGGCCTTCCTGATCTAGAATCTGGCCTCTGGCTTCCCTGGAAATCACGCGGTGGAAGTTGCGGACCATGGTGGGGTAGGGGTGGGCTCCGAGGGCGGAGCCGAGGATGTAGCAGGTGGTGCGGACGTTGGTGACCCAGT
>CAXTPN010000133.1:0-4255 GCA_964246125.1 uncultured Acidobacteriaceae bacterium | reverse complement strand
GCGCATGGCCTCGTTGATGGCGTCCTTGAGGGTGGCGGAGCCGGAGTCGACGCCGCGGACTTCGGCTCCGAGGAGGCGCATGCGGTAGACGTTGAGCTCCTGGCGGCGCATGTCTTCCTCGCCCATGTAGATGATGCACTCCAGGCCGAAGAGCGCGCAGACGGTGGCGGTGGCGACGCCGTGCTGGCCGGCGCCGGTTTCGGCGATGATGCGCTGCTTGCCCATGCGGCGGGCGAGCAGAGCCTGGCCGAGCGCGTTGTTGATCTTGTGCGCGCCGGTGTGGAGGAGGTCTTCGCGCTTGAGGTAGATTTTGGCTCCGCCGAGCTGTTCGGTCATGCGCTTGGCGAAGTAGAGCGGCGTCGGCCGGCCGCAGTAATGGTGGAGGAGGGCGTCGAGTTCGGCGTGGAAGGCGGGGTCGGCGTCGGCGAGCTCGTAGGCGGCTTCGAGCTCTTCGAGCGCGGCCATTAGGGTTTCGGGGACGTAGCGTCCGCCGTAGGCGCCGAAGCGGCCTTTGACGGCTGCGGCTATGGGGGTTTCGACCATCGTTGCCATGCTGTGCTCCTTACTGAATGCGTGCTAGCTCAAATGCGAAAGCCGCTCCCGGGTGGGGTAGCGGCTCATCTGGTCTGGTTCGATCTCGATTACAAGGTGTCCGAGAGTCTACTTCGCCGGGGCCGCGATGGGGCGCCTAAAGCGCCAGCGGAGGGTAAACGACGGGCTGGAGTAGAGGCTCATGTATGACGTTTACTGTACATCGGCAGCCGCGTAGCCGCAACCCGCGGCCTATTCGACGGGCTTGTCGACCTGCGACTGATAGATCTCTTCCACGCGCGCGACCGTGTCGATTTCGTTCAGCGGTTTGTCATTTCGGATGCGTAGGATGCGGGGAAAGCGGAGGGCAAAGCCGCTGGCGTGGCGGTCGCTGCGCATGATGTTGTTGAAGGCGACCTCCAGAATGACCAGCGGTTCGACGGTGCGGAAGTGGCCGTGATCCTCGAGCGTATGGGCCTTGAGGAACTCGGTCAGTTCGGTGATCTCGGCGTCGGTCACGCCGCTGTAGGCCTTGCCTACGTTCTTCAGCTCGCCGTGCTGGTCGCGGACGGCGAAGGTATAGTCGCTGAGGAACTGGGCGCGGCGGCCGCTGCCGTATTCGGCACCCGTGATGACCACGTCCAGCGTCGCCAGCTCGCGCTTCAGCTTCACCCAGGCGAGGCCGCGCCGCCCCGGTTGGTACACCGAGCCCGCCGCCTTCAGCATCACGCCTTCGTTGGCCCGCGCGCGCGCATCCGCATAGGCGCGGTCGATCTCCTGCGCGCTTTCCACCAGCCGCGACGGCGAGATCATCAGGCGCGGCAGGCCGGGCGCGGGCGGCTCTTCCGCGGCGAAGATGTTGGACTGCGCCTCGTGCTTGCGCGCGGCGTGCTCCGTCAGGACCAGCGGCGCGTGCGTGCGAGCGAACAGCTGCTCCACCACGGCCTCCAGGCGGTTGCGCCGTTCGCGCAGCGGCAAGGGCAGCAGCAGCTCGCCGCCTGCAAACATCAGGTCGAAGGCCATGAAGATGACGGGCACCTGCTGCCGCCAATCATTGCCCACGCGTTTGCGCCCGATTCTCTGCCCCAGCACCGCAAAGGGCAGAGCCTGGCCCGTAGCGTACTCCCAGCCGAGAATCTCTCCATCGAGGATCAATCCAGCCCCGAACCCCTCCGCGCCCGCGAACGCCTCGACCAGCTCCGGAAAGCTCTCCGTGATGTCTTCGCGATTGCGCGAGTAGATCGCCACGCGCCCTGGCTGATCGCTGGCTCCGCAGTGTACCTGCGCCCGCATGCCGTCGTACTTGTCCTCCAGAAACGCCTGCACACCGGGTGGCGTTTCCTCCAAAGCCGCGGCTGCGGAGAGCAGCGCATCGGCTTCCGCGACGGGCTCGTCTTCCACTGGCTCGCCCTTCTTGCGCCGTTTGGGTTTCTTCTCCGCAGGCGCTTTCGCGGGCTTCGCCGTAAATCGCTCGATCGCCTCTTCCGGCGTCTCCACCGGGCTTGCGAGCATAAAACCCAGCGGATGAAACAGCGTCATGCGCGCCTCGGCCAGCGTGCCCGCGAACGCCCGCGCCGCCGCCCGGCCGAGGTCCGCCTCCAGCATCACCGCGTGCCGCACCGCGGCGACATCCGTCCCGGCAGCCGCGGCAATCGCTTCCTCGACGAGCGACTGCTTCACCCCAATCCGCATGTCGCCCAGCATCAGCTTCAGCAGGTACTTGGCCTCGAGCGCGGTGGCTCGCCGCAGCAGACCCTCGACCAGCGCCGCGCGCACCGCGGTCGTCCGCGCCGTCGCCATGCCCGCGAACGCCTCGGCAAGCTCCGCCAGCGGCACGCCCTCGCCGGTGTCCTTGCCGTGCGCGACGAACAGATCGAACGCCGCCGCGCCGAGGTCGCCATGCCGCCGATAGGCCGCGGTCAGTTCCGCGTTATCCGCCCCGCTCACCGCCAGCACGGCCTTGGTCAGCAACGCACCGCCCGCATTCAACTTGCGCGGGTCGGACTCGGGAAACGGAAGTCCAGCGAGGTAGAGGCAGAATCGTTGCAGGTCCTCGAGGTCTCCCGCCGCATGCACGCGGCCAATCTCCGCCGCGATGTCGGCACGCTTCTTCAGCCGGCTGCCCGTCCCCGCCATCTCCTCCGCCAGCCTGGCTACTGCTTCGAACTTCGTCATGCGCGAACCTCAAATTCAACCCGTCACCATAAAAGATGCTGCCCCGCACCCAACGCGACCGGAGTAACATCGAATTAGCATATGTCCATGCTCGCAAATCCGGTGAACACCTCCCGCGTGACGCCCAGCCGTCACGACTTTGCCTAGCTGCGCCTATTTTCTGGAACAAAGCAAACAATACAAATCTTGTTATATAAGGATTTCTTTATATGTTCGATCGCCTTGCCCAGATGGAAGCCCGTTACGAATCGCTCTCCCGCGACATGTCCGACCCCTCGCTGGTCAACGACCAGAAGAAGTTCCAGGCCGTCGCGAAGGAACATCGCGACATGGAGCCTGTGGTCGAGAAGTATCGCCAGTACCGCAAGATTGCGGACGGCATCACCGACACCAAGGCCATGCTCTCAGAGTCCGACCCCGAGATCAAAGCCATGGCGCAGGATGAGCTCGCCACGCTGGAGCCGCAGCTTGCGCCCATCGAAGACGCCCTGAAGGTCATGCTGCTGCCGAAGGACCCAAACGATGACAAGAACATCGTCATCGAGCTTCGCGCCGGCACCGGCGGCGACGAGGCAGCGCTCTTCGTCGCGGAGATGTTCCGCCTCTACCTGCGCTTTGCGGAGCAGCATAAATGGAAGGTTCAGGTGCTCTCGGAGTCGGAGAGCGGCATCGGCAACGGCCTGAAGGAAGTCACCGCCATCTTCGAGGGCGACAAGGTCTACTCGCAGATGAAGTATGAGTCTGGCGTACATCGCGTGCAGCGTGTGCCCGCCACGGAGACCCAGGGCCGCGTTCACACCTCTGCCATCACGGTCGCCGTGCTGCCTGAGGCGGAGGAGGTCGACATCAAGATCGAAGCGAAGGACCTTCGCATCGACACCTTCTGCAGCTCCGGCCCCGGCGGACAATCGGTCAACACGACTTACTCCGCCATTCGCATCACGCACCTGCCCACCAACACCGTGGTCAGTTGCCAGGATGAGAAGTCGCAGATCAAGAACCGCGAAAAGGCTATGCGCGTTCTGCGCTCGCGCCTCTACGAGGTCGAGGCCGAGCGCGTCCACCAACTTCAGGCGAAGGACCGCAAGCAGCAGGTGGGCACCGGCGATCGCAGCGAAAAGATTCGCACCTACAACTTCCCCCAGAATCGCCTCACCGACCACCGCATCGGCCTGACCAACCACAACCTGAACATGGTGATGGAAGGCCAGCTTCAGCCCACCATCGACGCACTCATCGCGCACGACGTCGCCGAGAAGATGAAGGGCGAGCCGGTTGCGGCCTGAATCCACGGAACCGCCACATTCTTCTTGACGTACCCTCTGCATCGCTGCTGGTATGGGAGAACCCGATGCATCCGCGCCTTGCAATCATGCCGCTGTTCCTTCTCGCGGGGTCGCAGGCCTCCCAGTCCGCCGCTTCGGATCAGCCCGCGCTTGACCTCCTGCTCGATCAGATCGGCACGCACGCCGCCAGCTACCGCGCCACTCTCCCCTCGCTCACCGCGGACGAGAGCATCACTTCGCAGGCGCCGGGCCTGTTCAAACAG
>CAXTPN010000132.1:0-6903 GCA_964246125.1 uncultured Acidobacteriaceae bacterium | reverse complement strand
CTCATGGACGGCTCAGTACGAGGAGGCAGCAGTGCGATCAAATCGGCGCAGGCCCGGAGGTAGGCGCTGAGCAGGCGAGTGTCCGTGGAGAGGTCTCCGCGGAAACCCGGGTCTTCGGGAAGAGTCATTTTGGCGGTCTGGGACTGGCGCAGGTGCGGTGACGGTGGTCGCGTGGACACAGGTGTCTCCCTACTGGGGTGGTTGACTCGTGGTGTTCTCGTGGCACGGGCACATCCACGCGTGCGCGGCCTGTCATGTACGCGCCAGTCCCGACTGCACGATCGCGGCGAATAGATCACTGGACACGTCGTAGACAGAAAGGTGATCCCCAGCCTCCTGATGGACGCTGAACTCGCCGATGGCATAGTCTCTCCAGCCCTCCATGAGAGTTGATTGGACTATGGGGTCATCCGTGGCCGCGAAGACTCGGACATCACAGGGGAGGGGCACGGCAGAACCCGGAGTGTACTCGGCGTCCAACCGCAGGTCCGTGCGCAACACATGAAGCAGATGGTTGACGAACTCCTCGTGTTTCAGCAGAGGTTGGGGAATACCGTTGGCAGCGTGCAGAAAACCGAGGAGATCGTCGCGGGTTAGGAAGTGATAAGAGATCTCGGGTGCTAGGTGCGGGGGCCTGGCTCCGGAAATCAGCAGAGTTCGAGGCAGTGGATGCCCCTGATCATGCAGGTAACTGGTCAGAGCGTAGGCGAGAAGACCGCCGTAACAATGCCCGAAGAACGCATAAGGTGGTCGCAGTAGCGGTAGCAGGGCCTGAGCCGCTTGCCACGTCAACTCTTCGAGGGTCCCCGGCATGGGGTCACGGAAGCGGCTTTCCCTTCCGGGCAGCTGAACCCGGAGCAGATCCACCGAGTCCGGGAGATGCAGACGCCAGGAGGAGAACGCGCTTGCACCGGCTCCTGCATGAGGAAAACAGAACAGGCGTTCCGCGGTCCCGTTCTCGTTTGGCCGATCGAGGAGCCAGGGAGTCTGGCCCGGAATCACGCCTGTCCTCGCGAAGCCTCAAGCAACGTGGCGATCTGCGCGCCCGTGCGGTTCTCAAGCAGATCGAGGAGACTCAGCCCGCATCCGGGAAACGTCCTTTCGAGGCTGTCGAACAAGTCCACCATCAGCAGAGAGTTCCCTCCTAGCGCGAAGAAGTCGTCGTCCGGGGCGACGCCTGCCAACCCGAGTGCCTCGGCGATGATCTCGAGGACACGGCCTTCCAGCCGGGTGCGCGGGACGGTTTGTCGCTGAAGCCGGCCGTACTTTGGCTCGGGTAGGCTTTTCCGGTCGACTTTGCCGTTCGCGGTCAGCGGTAGCTCATTGAGCCAGACGAACGCTGCCGGAATCATGTAGGACGGTAGCCTGGCACCTATAAACTCGCGCAATTCCGCATCGCTGATGCGTGGGTCACCCACCAGATATGCCGCTAGAGCCCGTCCGCCCGGTGTATCATCGCGGACCACCGTGGCCACAGCGCGAATGTCGGGATGAACAGCCAATGCCGCGTCCACCTCACCCAATTCGATCCGATATCCGCGGATCTTTACCTGGTCATCGCTTCGGCCTAGGAACTCGAGGTTGCCGTCGGGCAACCAGCGGGCCAGGTCGCCGGTGCTATAGATCCGGCTGCCCAGCGGGCCGAACGGATCCGGCAGGAACCGTTCCGCGGTGAGGCCTGGCTGGCCCAGGTATCCATCGGCCAAGCCGTCGCCGCTAAGCCATAGGTCGCCTGGTATTCCGACCGGCAATGGAGCAAGGTCCTCGTTTAGGACGTACGCCTGGGTGTTGGCAAGCGGACGGCCGATGGGGATGGTGGGCCGGCTGGTGTCCGCGGCCTTGATGGGCTTCCAGGTCGCGAACAGGGTGCACTCAGTTGGGCCGTAGACATGCAGGAACTCAGTGTGCTGTAGATATGGCAGCAGACGCGCCGCACTGGCGGGAGACAGCACATCACCGCCGACGAGTAGCTGACTGACCCGCGCCAGTTCCTTGGGAAACTGTTCCACCGCCATGTGGAGCTGTGGGGAGACGAGCAGCAGGATGGTAATGCGGTGGCGCTGCAGCGCGGCTTTTAGGACGTCGGGGAAAGGCAGCCCAGACGGTGGCACCACCAGGGTGCCACCATTGAGCAGTGCTCCCCATACTTCCAAAAGTGACGCGTCGAACGAGAGCGGCGAGAGTTGCAGGTGCACCTCGTCTGGTCCAAATCTGGCGTAGTCCGCGCCCTTGACAAGTCGGCTAAGCGCCCGCTGGCTGACGGCCACGCCCTTAGGAACTCCGGTAGAGCCCGATGTGTAGATGACATAGGCCAGGTGCGCGGCGCTGCCAGGCACCCGGGGATCAGTCGTCGGGCGGTCGTCGCCTGCCGAGTCCGGCACGTCCAGGCACAGCACACGGGCCACGGTCTCGCCGAACAGGTGGGCGTTGCTGGTGTCCGTGAGGATGACGCGCGCTCCCGCATCCGCGACCACGTAGGCGAGCCGCTGCGGCGGGTAGTCAGGATCGAGCGGAAGGTAGGCGCCGCCAGCCTTGAGGATGGCAAGCAGCCCTACCACCATATCGACCGACTTGTGCAGACAGAGTCCTACGGGCATGTTGGAATGCACACCCGATTCGATCAGGCGATGAGCTAGCCGGTTCGCCCGCACATCGAGCTCTTCATAGGTAAGCTTCATGTCCTCATACACCACAGCGGTCGCGTCTGGAGCACGTAGGACATGCTCTTTGAAAAGGGACACGGTGGTGCGATCGCTGGGAAATTCGCGCTCCGTGCGGTTCCATTCGGACACCACCAGAGCGCGTTCCTCAGGCGGGAGGATGGGCAGAGTCGCGGCCGGTGCATGCGGGCTATCCACGGCCGCCGCGAGCAGATGCACCAGGCGCCGCACTATGCGCTGTGCGGTGACCGGCTCGAACAATCGGGTGTCATACTCCAGCGCTCCTTGCCACTCACCGGCGCGCATGTTAAACGAGAAGGAAAGGTCTTGTGCGGCCGTGCCAGTGTGCAGATTGATATGGACGCAGGACGCCCCCGCGTAATCCGGCGCGGCAGCCGACGGCGTCCGTGCGGCGAACCCGACGAGCACTGGTTTGGGTCCAGGATCACCGCAGGTAGCGGCAAGTTCGGCGAGCGTGCCCGGCAGTAGGCCAGCAGCGTCCGTGCGAGCCTGAGCGAGTCCCGCGCGCGCCTGTCCAACCACATCCAGGAAGGTCGAATCGCTGTCAAGATGGAAGCTCAGCAAAACGTCGGTCTCGGGCCGACCGAGTGGCTCGTGACCGTCGGCTCCGACGGGACTAACAGGCGCTAGGATCGGAACTTCGCCTTGAGCCGGGCTGCGGGCGAGCAACGCCACCACGCCGGCCAGCAGGGCGTCATGATCGCCTGATTCCCCGGACAGGGCGCGCATCCGCCGCGTCAGATCGGCCGGGAGGGTGAAATTTGCCACGCTACCCGTGCGCTCCGGCTGATACTGGCGGGGGAAGTCTGGCGGCAGGTCGAGTAGAGGCACTTGCGACAGCCGACGTCGCCAGTGGTCCCTCGCGATGGCAATCTCATTAGCGGTGGGCCACGTAGGACGTGTCGTCGGGAGAGCAGTAACGGGCACGCCCAGCCGCACTGCGGTGTAGGCGCGTGCGTGCTCAACAAGAAAAGTGTCGAGCAGGGCGGGATCGAATACTAGGCGGTGGGCGACGGCCACCAGAAAGCATTCTCGATCGCTAATAATCAGCACGCGAACCCTCAACAATGGGCCGCGCGCGAGATCGAACGGTTCGATGACTTCTCGCACGGCGTGCGCGATCACGTTCTCTTGCGATGTGCGCATAACCACGAAGTCGATCACGCCGCTACGCGAGGAAGTGCACGTCGGGGTCACTGAATTAACAGGAATTAGAGTACGGAGCCTGGCATGCCGCTCGGTCAATAGAATGAGAGCACCGCGAGCCAACTCCGCGTCAAAAACTCCGTCGATCCGCAGGCAACTAGCCACATGGTCAGTGGGGCGAGATCGGTTATTCGAGCCGGATCTGGGCGACGAGAATTCCTGCTGCGCCCAGGTTGTCATGGCATTCACCTCAGTCATTATCAATAAACGGTTAAAAACCCCAAACCCGGCCGTTTTATTGCTCGCGCAGTACGCCGTGATCTGTAAGGAGACGCTGCGCTGTAGCAAGAAGCATCTGTGATCCGGCTATAAGGTCTTTATCCCGGGTGTCCTCTTCCGGCACATGACTCACTCCGCGGATACTCGGCACGAAGATCATCGCGATAGGGGCAATGTCGGAGACAATCTGTGCATCATGGCCAGCACCGCTTGACAGTCGCATAAACGTCAGGCCGAGATCGACCGCGGTGCCTTCGATCAGCCGTTGAAGGTCAGCACTTGTCGGGACGGGGTCAACGCGCGTCTGCGCGGTGACGGCGATATCGGTACCGGTCTGCCGCCCGATAGCCTGAACCGTCGCTAGAAAGCACCTCTCTGCCTCTCGGAGACGGACATGATCCTGGTCCCTCAGGTCGGTCGTGATCTGGACGAGTCCGGCGATCGTGTTTGGAACGTTCGGGCGGGCTTCTAGATGACCTACCGTTGAGACCTGGCACAGGCCACGCCTGCTTGAGAGTTCCTGTACTGCCAGCACAACATGCGAGGCTGCCACCAGTGCATCCGCTCTGGCGGGCATTGGCGTTGTTCCGGCGTGAGCGGCCCGACCGCGGATCTCCAGGGTCAGCACAGTCCGGCCGGTGATAGCGGTCACGATACCTATCGACTTTCCTGCCTGCTCAAGGACTGGCCCCTGTTCTATGTGGAGCTCCAGGTATGCGGCGACGGATCCACTGGGCCATGCCGCTGTTTTCAACTCGTCAAAGTTCCCACCCGCCTGCTCCAATGAGTTTCTCAGTGTCATATCGCAGCTATCATTCAGATCTTCAACGACATCGACTTCCCGTCCGACCAAAGCCATCGAGCCCCAGAATGGCTGCGGAAAAAGGGCGCCCTCCTCGTTGGCAAATGCCACCGCTACTGGCTCACAGAGCAATTCTGCGGAGGAATCGGCCAGGGCCTGGAGTGCCTCCAGAGCCGCGACTACACCGTAAGCACCATCCAGTCGGCCTCCGTTTACGACGCTGTCGAGGTGCGACCCCATCATAAGAACCATTGGGCGCCTAGTCGAGCGGTTGTTATTATGGCATCGCATCAAGATGTTTCCGCCAGCATCAACATGCACCCGAAGCCCTGCCGCTTTGGCCTCATCCATAATGTAAGTGCGCGCCTCCCGGTCGGCTGCTCCAAAGCCAACCCGCGTTATACCTCCAGTTTCGTCGCGGCCGATCTCCGCTAGATCGTTGATCCGCCGAAGCAACCGATCTTGATTAATCTGAATGATCGGACGAGATCGCTGATCTTGTTCCTGATTTATTTTCACTCGTTCAGCCCCAAACAGTCGAAAAACATCTCCTGGCAGTGGACGGGATCCCAACCCGGCAGGCCATCCAAGTACCTCTATCTCGTCCTGATCAGCTTGGACCCGATTAGCATTAGATGCAAGTCCTAAGGCAATCACTAAAGACGTCCTCTACTTTCCGGTGTATTTAGGCTCAGTGCGAGGACTAAAGGTAATGAAAAGTTACATTTTGACGAACTGTGACTGCGTTTCTGGATAACCTGCCTTGGTCGTCGAGGTTGCCTCGAACGCGGGCGAGGTGATTTCGGCCCGGGCGAAAACTCGGGAACGGGCCAATATCTGCGCAGGGAGCTGCGCCGAGACGGCCCGACAGATCTTATGTGCAAACGCTCAGTCTGAGCGGTTGCACATAAGATCTGTCGCTCACCACACGATGATTGGCCGCCGCCCCAGTCTTGACACCCAGTCAACTTGCTATCCTCGGTTAGGACAGTGGCGGGTGACGTAACAGTTTCAGGATGCCGCCATCCGGACGCGGAACTTTAGTCTCACCTATGTGATATGACACTGCCCTTACGGTCTTGGGCTTGTGGGCTTGGTGTCTGTTTCTGTGGGGCGCTAATCTCAGCGCGGGAACTTGGTGGACATTGAGCCGCCTTTCGGCCCGGCGGACCAGGGCTGGGTGAAAACGTGCCCCGCTAGGGGGATCTTCTCGCCGGGGTGCTCGCGCCGCCACTTGCCGACCTGGTAGGAGACCTCGGGGTCTTCATCCCGGGATGGCCGACCGGTCGGCGGCCTTGATTGCCTTCTGGTTCGCTTCGGAGACCATGCCCGCGTCCGCGACGACCTGACGTCCGGGAGCTTGTGCGCGGCCCTGAACCTTCGATGACTGGGAGCATCGACTGGGTCTCGGCCTTGTTCCCTTGAAAGGCGTAGAACAGGAGCAGGAACCCGTCCTGTCCGATCAGCAGACCGACCCGTCACCTGTGGCTTCGGGCGGCGCTCCTTGTTGAACCTCGGCTCGCCGAACCCGTCTCCCTGGTCGGTCTCGAATTTAAGCGTGCTGACCTCGCAGACCAGGCTGGCCGGCCCGAGCTTCGCGTGCGCGGCGCACGCGGCGGGCAACCGCTGCCGCCACGCCTCCTCCGCGTAGGCCGACAGGCGTCGCTCGACGGTCCGGTACAACGCCCGTCTCCTCCAGCACCTCAATGTTGTCGAGCTTGCTGGCCGACTCGATGATCAGGGCCAGCGCCAGGTCGCGGAACACCCATCCCCGCCCCGCAGCGGCCTCCCGCCCGAGCACCTGGTACGCGCGCTCCAGCGCGTCGCGCAACCCCCAACCGGGAGGACCTGATCGGCAGCGGACCACCGACCGCTGGCCCGAGCCCCAGGTCGAACTGCGGCTGCCCGACGGCGATCCGCTGGCCTGCCGCGGCCTTCAGCGTCTGCAGTTCGGCGTCGTCGTGCGCTGACCCCAGGTGCTCAATCCTCCGCGAG
>CAXTPN010000131.1:0-6923 GCA_964246125.1 uncultured Acidobacteriaceae bacterium | reverse complement strand
CTTGAGGTGCTAGCGCCGCAAGGCATAGGGGTTCAAGTCCCCTCCTCCGCACCAATCCCTCATCAAAAACAAAGCTTTATAAGTCTAAATGCTCAGACCGCGACGGCTTCGGCGATTGCACCAAAATTGTAGAAGGAGAGTCCTTGGCTGGCCGCGTTCGGCTTGACGCACATTGCGGTGGACCGGAGAGGTGTAACATAAGACCATACAGGTGGTCCGATTTGCCGAAGTACAAGACGAAGCTTCGCTTCGTTTCTCAGTACTTTGCCAGGACCGAGATGACTCGGGAAGCAAAAGCCGAGCAGAAGCGCAATGGAGTAGCGGCGCTACCCGCCTATGACAAACAATCTTTTCGTACGAGCTAGCAGTCTGCGGCTTCTGTTCTCGTCCGCAGACAGAATCAAATCAACGGCTTGTAGTGCTATCAGCATAGATATTACGTCTTATAAACTCATTGCGAAACTTTCCCTTCGGATCATACTGACTGAGCAATGCTTGGAATTGCGGCAGCATGGCATAACGCGACCTCAATCTATCGGGTGACATTGTGAACAACTTACCCCAGTGCGGCTTGGCGCCGAATGGTTCGAGTTTGGCCTCAATCTGAGGGAGAATCTTCTTCACCGCTGGCCAATCCGGCTTCCAGGTGAAGTGAAGCGTCATGGACGCCTGTTTCCCGCAAGGACTCATCCACAGGTCGTCCGCCGCAATCGTTCGTAATTCAGAGATAAAAAGGTGAGGGGTGATTTGCTGACGCAATTCTTCCACTGCGAGCGCTGCCTCGTAGCCTCGCTCGATAGGCACGAAATATTCCGACTGCAACTCTGCTCCACTGCTTGGCGTGAAGTTCATCTTGAAGTGCGGCAGTCGTTCGTACCACGGTCCCGGGATGCCCTGCTGCTCGGTGCAGTTCTCCGGCGAGTGGCCCGCTAACGGATGGAGCTTCCTAGCAGCGAGTTTGGCCCCGTAAAACTCCGGCTCGGGACGGATTACATTGCCATGTTCAATGCGTCGTTTGATCCAAACCTGCGTGGCTCTATGATTCTGCCAGTCCGTGAAGATGCTGACACTATAGCCGCTGGCAAATATCTCCTGTAGGTGGCGTTTTAACTGAGTGAATGAGAGTACTTCGTAGACCACCTGATACATTTCAAATCTACGTTGTACTTGCAAGGTAATCTTCGTAATAATTCCGAGCGCACCCAATCCAACCACTGTACCCGAAAACTTGTCTCCGAGGGTTTGTTGGGATAATGTGACGACCTCTCCATTTCCCGTGACAATCTCCATAGCGCGAACGGCAGTGGAGAGATTGCCATTCTCACTCCCGGATCCATGTGTCGCCGTTGCGCAAGCTCCGACGACGGTAATGTGGGGGAGTGAAGCAAGGTTATGAACCGCGTAACCTCGACTGTCAATATACGGAGCCAGTTGTCCGTAAGTCACACCCGCGCCAACTGTCACGGTGCTTGCCTTTGCATCCAGTTCGATTTGATTGAACTGCTCCATGGAGACTTGGTCTTCCGTGCTGTCGGCAATGTCATTAAATGAATGACGAGCGCCTAATGCCTTCAGATGGGAATGCGCCAGAATCACCTTCTTTACCCCTCCGATGCTTCCCGGAGTCTCCAGATGATCAGTTCCATAGGTAAAATTTCCCGCCCAGTTTGTGCGCCCACCCGCGCCCGGCGGCGTGGAATATTTCGGCAGCAGATTGCCGGCGAGCAGCACCCCCGAGCCTTTTAGAAATTCACGCTTATCCATTGTAAACACTCTCTACATAAGATTACACCCGTATAGCCGATTACAATCTGAATGAGCGTACCCAAATCCTGAACATCTGACAAGTCAGTAGTCGTTCGCCTCTAGGCTAACAGGGGTTAAGTAAAAGCTTTATAAGCAGCAGATACGAGTCTGCTGCTCGTTAACGCTGCTCCTGAGAAAACGGAACACACATCTACGCGGAGAACCTCCGTTCCGGCGAAACCGGCTCAATCCTTCCGAGCAGAACGATATAGCTGCCGATTCCAACTAACAAGTAGATCGCGGCAATCGCAAACGCCCAAAAGTAGGAGTGTGTCGCCGCAACCACATAGCCGGTTATGACCGGCGCGAGAATACCCGAAATCTGGTTTGAAAAGTTCATGATGCCCCCTACCGTTCCGACATTTCCGCGTGGAGCAATCAGCGAGGGAATCGACCATCCGACCGGCGCGGCAGCGGATAGACCACCAATCGAAATGCTGATCCAGATCAGCGCCCTGGCTGCGGTATGCGCGCTTGCAGCCCCCAGAATTCCTAGTCCGCAAACCATTCCGCAAACCATTATAGTTTTTCGTACCCCGCTTGCATTCCACCCACGCCGAATGAGCAAGTCCGCCAAACCTCCTCCTACGAGATCCATGACGGTCGCACACAGCCACGGAACCCCCGTATACAAGAACGAATGCAATAAATCGATGTGCAGCGCAGAGGAGAGATAGCTCGGCAACCAAGTCAGCAAAAGATAGAAGACATAATTGTAAGCTCCAAACCCGATTGCCAGGCCCAGCACTTTACGTTGACGGATCAGATAGCCAAGGGGTGCCTCAGCAATCTTCGTATCTTCCTCCGCAGTCAGGAATCCACTCGCGATGTAGACTTTCTCGGACTCCATCAACTTAGGATCGCTATTAGGATCGCGGTACAACCTCCAGAATAAGAAGAAATAGACGAGACTAATGAGACCAGTCAGCATAAAGCTCCAGCGCCATCCAACCCGTAGCAGAATCACTCCAAGTACCGGCACGCCTAGTGCCGAAGAGAATTTAGCCGCTGCATCAAAGATGGCCGTGGCGAACCCGCGTTCGGCTGGAGGAAACCACTGTCCGATCGCTTTGGCGTTCGCTGGAAAAGTAGGCGCCTCGCCGATACCAAGCAGAAAGCGTGCTCCAAACAAAGATCCAATGCTTGGCGCGACTGCTGCACCAAAGGATGCAACGCTCCACAGAAAAATGCTGATGCGGCCTACCCGCTTCACGCCGAACCGGTCCAGTACAACACCGATGGGCAACTGACATATAGCATATGTCCAGTTGTAAGCACCTGAAAGATACCCAAACGCGATTTCGGAGATTCCGAATGTGGTGTATAGAGCTGCATGTGAAACCGAGAGGTTCACGCGGTCGAAGTAGTTCACGAGAACTCCAAAGCCAAGCAGCCAGGCAATGCGCCATCGTCTGCCTGGGACGATTGGATATTTAGCACCCGTGCTTGACGGCCTAAGAAAACGATGTACGCTCGTGTTTTGCATTCAGATCAACTCCTAGAGAGCGAACGTAAGGAAGCGATTGTCGATCGTTGAATCTTGTCACACTGAACGCAGTTACGGTCGATGTCAAGGGAGCAAGGTAATAAGCGCTCCATTCAATGAGAGCTTGTGGAATCTTACAGTGCGCGGGGACGGCCTCATCAGTTCTCCTCTTCTCACCTACTATTCACGTCGAAGTGTGTGCGCAAAAGGATGTCTTCAGAGGAGCTTCCTACGAGGAGGTCAAAGGTGCCTGGCTCCACATTGAAGTGGTGGGCCGGGGTGTCATAGAACGCAAGTTGGGCGGGGGAAAGGGTAAAGAAAATGCGACGAGTCTCGCCAGGTTGAAGTTCAACTCGCTGAAACGCGCGTAGACTTTTGATCGGCTGTAGAACGGTGCTGCGGCGCTGGTGAGTATAGAGCTGGGGAGTGTCGGAGCCAGTGCGATCACCCACATTCTTGAGGTCGAACGAGACTTCGATTTGCCCTCCTACATGAGTAGCCGGAGTGGAGAGCTTAAGGTTAGCGTAAGTGAAGCGCGTATAGCTAAGGCCGTGACCGAATGGAAAGAGTGGAACACCTTTAAAATAAAGGTAAGTATAGCCCTTGGAAATATCGTATTCATTCTGCGGAGGAACGCCGTCGAGAGACTGATAGACAGTATAGGGAAGATGTCCGCCGGGGTTGTCATCGCCAAAGAGTGCGCGCGCGATGGCGGTTCCCCCAACTTCCCCGGGGTACCAAGCCGCAAGTATCGCGGGAAGGTGATCGTTGGCCCAGGTGACGGCGAGTGGGCCAGCGTTCATCAAGACGAGGACAGTTTTAGGGTTGGCGGCGAAAACGGCTTCGAGCAACTGTTCCTGGGCTCCAGGAAGGTTGAGGTCACGGCGGTCGTGCCCTTCAGCTTCGACGCGTAGATTGGTACCGAGACAGAGGATAGCTACGTCGGACCGACGGGCGAGTTCGGCAGCACGAGTGATTGCGGCGGGATCGGGGGGATCAACGAAGCCTGTGCCTTTTTCGTATTGGACGGAGACTGCGGGGCCGAGAAGTTCACGCAACCCTTGGGTAGGGCCTAACTTGCGGAAGGGCGTTCCGTAGTAGTTCCCAGTTTCATAGTCGCCATCGCCCGCCGGGCCGATTACAGCGACGGAGTGAACGCATTCACGCTTTAACGGAAGAAAGGATTGACGGTTATTAAGAAGGACGATGGACTCCTGGGCCGTCTTCAGCGCGAGCGCCAAGTGTTCCGGGGAGCGGACCACGGACATCGGAATACGGCTGTACGGACTTTGCGCAGGAGGGTCAAAGGCGCCGAGGCGAAAACCGACGCGGAGTACATGGGTAAGAGCCTGGTCGACATCTTGCATCGTGAGCAGGCCGCGTCTCACGGCCAGCGGGATGTTGGTCTCAAACTCTGCATCGTCGGAGTCGTTGCCGGCGCGAATCGCAAGAGCGGCGGCCTCGACAGGATCTTCAGTAGCTCGCTGGCCCTGCTCGGCTTGGTTGGGTCGATTGCCCGTGAGGAGGGCGATGGCTCCGAGATCGTCAGTGACGAAGCCATCGAAGCCCCATTGGTTGCGAAGAATATCGCTGAGAAGATAGTGGTTGATGGCATCTGGCGTGCCATTGATGGCATTGTATGAACTCATCACAGATTGAGCATGAGCCTCCGTAATCGCCGCCTTCCAGTGCGGCAGCCAATACTCCATAAGGTTGCGCTCATCTACCTCGGCGGAGAGGTGCTGACGACCGGTTTCGACGTTGTTGACGGCGAAGTGCTTGACGGTAGCCGCAAGCTTCAGGTGATTGATATTGTCGCCCTGCAACCCCCGAACATACGCTACCGCCATGCGCGGCGTAAGGAATGGATCCTCCGAAAAGACCTCTTGGATTCTGCCCCAGCGTGGATCCCGGGAGATATTGATGACAGGCGCCCGGTAGACGAGGCCGTGCTTCGAGCGAGGACCATCGGCTTTCGCGTTATAGAGAGCGCGAGCTTCATCGGACATGGCGTCTGTGATCGTGTGGATCAGCTCCGGATCCCAGGTGGCGCCCATGGCAATGGCAGCCGGAAACAGAGTCGTTGGCTCCTTCGACCAAACTGCGTGCAGCGTCTGGTTCCAACCGCCCCACATCGGCACATTGAGGCGAGGGATACCAGTGTTGAGATGATTTAACTGAGCCGCTTTTTCTTCAAGCGTGAGACGACCGATGAGGTCGTGAATGCGCTCTTCAGTAGGCTTTGTGGGATCGAGGTAGGTGGGGGTTTGGGCAGGCGCGGTGAAAGGAGTCAGTGTGAGGAGGAGAGCTAGATGGTGGAAACGCATGTTCTATCCTTTTTGATGGGTGGAACTCTTAACTGGTGCATCAATTAAAAACAAACGAACTTTTGACCTGTGCCGCGCTCAGGGTCACCTGTCTTGAAGGTGGTTTGAAGCAGTAAAGAGTCTCTCCACCGTGCCACTGCTTGGCGCGGAGAGGCTCTATAACGATGGACATATCCTGGTCTGCGTAGCCACGGGCAATGGCTTGCTCGAACAGGGCGCGGGCATATGGAAGTGAGGGACGCATATCCGAGGAGAGGCGAAGAGTTCGGATCCTTTTCCCGATTGGTGACATAAACCAAACGTGCAAACACCCAATTGGAACCATTGATCTGATGATCGAGTCTAATCGTGTATTGGTCCAAAGTCGACAGTCCGTGAGGGTGCGTAACTGAAGGTGCCGCTGGCGGTATTGGGCAACGGTTCATAGGAGGAGGGGGATCATCGGGCGGATGCCGTGCGTCGTCCGGCTCACGCCGGTCCATGCGGCCATACGTGCCGGTTTGATTCGAGATGGCCCGCAACCTCGATGCGCTGGCGCTCTCATAGGCAAAGTAGGGTTTGCAAAGGTAAGTCTCAGCATTAGACTGATGGAATGCGGCTTACCCCTGTGTTCATGCTTTCTGCGACTGATCCGGCACACTTCCCAGCTGAGGCAAGGACGTATGACGCACCTGAGGTTGCGTTTCTAGGGCGGTCGAACGTAGGCAAAAGCTCGCTGATCAATGCGCTGGTGGGAGCGGAAATTGCAAAGACCTCTTCGACCCCGGGGCGGACGCGGGCAATCAACTTCTTTGCTCTGCACGAGGGGACAGGCGACCGGATGAAGACGCGGCCGACGCTGATCCTGGCGGACCTGCCTGGATATGGGTACGCGAAGGTATCGAAGGCGATCTCGGCGGAGTGGCCTAAGTTCATAGAGCCTTACCTTGCGGAGCGGGAGACTCTGGCGATGGCGGTTTGCCTGGTAGATACGAACATTCCTCCGCAGGCGAGCGACACTACTTTGATTACTTTTTTCAAACAGATACAACGGCCTTATCTGGTGGTCGGGACCAAGGCGGATCGAGTGGGGCAGAATGCGTTGGCGAAGTCGCTGAAGGCTCTGCGGGAGGTACATGAGGTGGGGGAGGTGCTGCCGGTTAGCGCGGAGAAAGGGATGGGGGTGCAGGAGTTATGGAAAAGGTTGGAGGAAGTGGGGGAGGACTAGATCATATGGGTTGTCCGCAATAGAATCCGCAGCAGCGATAAAGGGAGTGCGAATGCCGCTTGACCACTACATCCCTCAGGTGCATCTTAAAAAGTTC
>CAXTPN010000130.1:526-6931 GCA_964246125.1 uncultured Acidobacteriaceae bacterium | reverse complement strand
AGGTGAGCCTTTGCTGTTGCGGTTGCGCCCTCAATGTGAACTTGCATCGGGACGCTAATGTCGTGCGGCGTACCAAGCAGAGTAAAGACTCCACTCACCTGGATCGTCGAGTCTCCAGATGGAGAGATGGTGCCCGTGTATGTTTTGGGTGCGAAGGAGACAGTGGTGTACTGCTCGACCTTCAGGATGTCCTTGTTCATCTTCTTGTCTCGGCTGTCATTGCCAGTCTTGCCGCTACCAGCCGCAACCGCAACATTGCCGGACATCTTCGAGTTGCTGCGATCAAACTCGACAGATCCGGACTGAACGCGGAAGGTCCCGTTCACGATCTCGTGATTTGTCTTCAGAGTCATTTTCACCTCGCTTGCATCAGGGTTGACGGCAAGTGTCTGATGCTGAGCGACGGCAATTGGAACCAGCATGACTGCGACGGCAACGGCTGCAAATGCTTTCATTTGTGTTCTCCTGATAGGTTTTGAATGGTCGCAAATTGTTGCGGCCAAACCATGGGTTGGTTGAGCCAAAGAGCGATGGAAGATATGTCTTGGTCTGGCAGGTATTCGTGCCCTGGCATATCCGTCCCCGGAATGCCAAACTTGATGATTTGCGCGATGTGCAGCATCCGCTCTTTGCTCGGGTCGGAAGCGTGGACGTAAAGCCACGGTCCGGTCTGGAGATTGGGTGGAAGGCGTTTGAAGCTCGAAGCCCAGGCAAGACGGGTCCCTCCTGCCGCCTCATGACAGGTCCCGCAATAGGCGCTAAACAAACGCGCTCCCTCGTCCACGTTAGCTCCCGAGAGAGCAGATGGAGATGGTTCCCACGACTGTTCCAGTGCGACGTGCCGGACATACTCTGGACTCTTCAAGCTACTGAGATATTGAACAAGATAGTCACCTCGGGTTGAGCCAGCAAACAAGTAGGCATAGGAGGGCATAAACGACGCATGGCTCACGTCACGCGGATTGAAAAAATGAGCTTTCAGCCACAGCGGTGAACGCCGTCCTCCAACTTGAGAGAGGTCGGGGCCTTGCCGTCGATTACCGATCAATGGCGGATGTTGTAGCCGCAATTCCTCTATCGTCTGTGTCGGTCCCCACATCAACACGTCGGATGTGTTTGGCCGGACGTATTGCGAGTGGCAATTGATGCAACCTTCGGCGATGTACACCTGCCTTCCACGTTCCAACGAAGTGACGGTTCCGGAGGCTGGCGGTCCTGCATTCAATCGAGAGAGACCAAGGTGAATGCAAAAGGCTGTAGCTAAGGTTGCACCAACCAGGCCCGTTTCCCGACGATGCCTGCGAATGAAATGGAACAACGCTGGCCCGAGTATCAACAAGGCAGCGACCGCGACGAACGCCAGCGGCACACGCCTGAGGTGCTGGCCCATACCGATGCCCATGGCAGAGCCACACCATCCCGCGACGGCGTAGATCAGGCCAGCTCGGCGAGCTCGTTCATCAGGTGACTCGGCCAGCGAAAGAAGGGAGGGATAGGCGACAAGTGCTACGGAGTAGAGTGAGACGCCGACAGGATAAAACAAGGAAGCCAGGACGGCCTCTCCCGATTGATGCAGCAAAATGCAGGCAATCGAGAAGGCAATCACAGAGAGACCGAGAACGAACGACAAACCACGCCGGCGAAGGATAAACACACTCAACAGTGCAGCACCGAAGTGGATAGCGCCGTTGGCCCACAGGTGGACGGTCCCCTCCCATGTCCCTGCCTTCAGGGAAGGCGTGTTTTGAATGATGTAGAAAGCCGCTGAGTCGAGCCATACAAGAGCGGTGAAACCTGTGAGGACGATGTAGAACGGAGCACCTTCGTTGCGTGGCTGAAGCAAATCGGTGAAGGGGGAAGGGTTGATCTTCGATGCGACGAGTATTCCCACGACGCAAAGAGAAGCCGCCGTGAGTGCCTGTACACCTGGTGTCGCGGTGAAGAGGAGCGGTACGTTGCAGAGGAAGTAGCCAAGGCCTGTTCCGACACCAACCTTTAGCAGTTCATCGCCCTCGCCGATCCAAAACCGAAGGTTTGAGACGAGTGTAACCGTAAGCAATCCCAGACCGGAACCGATGATAAGAGACAACGCAACGCTTGAGATTAGGCCCAGCGGCAGGAGTGTCAAACCTGCTGCCGCACCCGAGATCGAGAGTGCGAGCTGCAAGAGTAAGCGGGGCGAACCTCTGAACGAAGTGAAGGCAAGCAGGAGGCTGAAAGAGATCCCTCCAAACGCCATCGCCGCCATGACGACCGAGAGGTGTGTCTGTGCGATTCCAATTTGGCTGAGTCGCTTGAGAAAGGCGAATTGGGCAAAGATCAGAAAGTAGACATAGGTGATGGCAACGAGGCAGAGGCCTCTCCATCCCGACGCGAACTCTCTAAGCCTTGGCATCGCGCAACCATCCTCTTGCCAGCCCGATGAACTGTAATAGCGCGAAAGCTCCGTCGGTGAGCGCGACGGTAGACCATCCGGGTTCGAGCGCGCCTGATGCGACCTTCGCAACGACAAATACCGCTACAAGCCCTCGCGTGATTGCGGTGAGCAACCACACGACCTCCAACTTGTCCGCTGAGATTGCGCTCCGAGCCAAGACTGCGCCGTAAAGACAAGCGATCCCTACGGAAAGAACAAAGACGCCGATATAGGAGAGGAACGGCTGGGACTCAGCCGCGACATGCAGCTTCATCAGCCGCATCGTGAGCGCGGGCGCGGCGATTAACAAAAGGCCGGTCGAGGTGTCGGAGAGACCGGTCAAAACCTGATAGGCAAGGAGCAGAGGACGCTTCATTTGAGGACCGCCTTCGTTTGTGATACGGCGTCACAGTCAATCTCTCGGAAGAGAGCGAAGGCATCTTTGAACCAATCGAGTGATGCGGCAAGAATGAGGAGTCCGAGACCCAGCCGAAGCGTGTAGATGCTGTTCCGAAGAAGCCCTGGAGCTAGGGCGAACGCCGGATTGGAACCTTCCCGCCAACCTGCGAAGAACATGATCGCGACGTAGGCCGCTACACTCGCCTGCCATACATAGAATGACCAGGTGCCATTGAATATCCAGCCATCGTCTCCCATCAACTGAACGAGAACGAAGATAAGCAAACTGGAGACAAACCCAGCCATGGCCAGAAGGGAATGTCCCACGAGACCATCTGTAAACTTGAAGTGATCGAGAACTCCAAGCAGAAAGAGCATCCAGCCGGTCGGGACAAGCAATGACCACCAGCACAGAAACGCGATGCGCCAGCGCCGTGCATTTTCGTGCCAGCCAAACGCACCGTAGTACGCGGGTGTCAGGGGAATCCAGACGAGCAGGCTGCCGAGGCTGATCCATTGGGTTGGCTTGTGGTGACTTACATCAGCCCTGCCTAGGCACAGACACAGCAAGCATTCGACAGCGAAGATGAGCCATGCCCAGGTAATCGTTCCTAGGTATGGGGCTTTGCGACGTGTGAGCCCAAAAGGCAGCAGAAGAAGAATTGCAATGATGACCAGCGTGGATTCAAGCTGGCTGGCTCCGGTGGGGCCGCCGGTATCTGGATTGATAGGCGGGTACAGGGCTGGATTCGCGGCGATGTAGATTAGAAGCGGTACGACAAGCAGAAGGGCCAGACCCACGATCTTCAGAACGCGAGGAACAGGAGGGACCTGTGGATTTTGCTTCCAATCCGCCAGCAACGAGCCTGTTAGCAGTCCCCACAAGCAGAACAGCGCAAATGGGAACAGAACGCGGGGGTAGCCTGTCCAATCAAGAAACAGCTTACCGCTGGAGCGGCCATCCAACCAACTGAGGGCCCCGACCCCGAGCGCGACGGACCATAACCAAAGGACCGGAGAGACCCAGCGGGCGGCGTTTTCGCGACGGCATCCGTAAACCTGAAATAAGAACCCCACCAACGGTAGGCTGCACCAGCCGTAGAGCTGCAGATGCAAATGGACGGGCATCCAGCGTCCATAGGTCCATTGCCCAAGCACGGTGTTGATCCTTGGCACCAGGAGCATCGCAGCAAGCAAAACGCCAACGCAGTTCGCTATGACAAGCCAAAGCAGGCTGTGCCAGGCGGCTGCAGCCATTACGCGTCTGCTTCCGGCGGATTCCATCGTCGGCGTGGCGGCTTCGACAGCGGGAAGGGCGAAGGCCGGAACACTAGACAGGCTCATGAATCCTCCCATCGCGCATTTCGATCAGTCGCTCACACCGTGCTGCCAGGCCTCGGTCATGCGTTGCCATGACGAGGGTCACGCCCTCGTTTGCCGCGATATCAAGAAGCAAGTCGAAGACCGTCGAACTTGTCTCTTCATCCAATGACCCGGTAGGCTCATCCGCCAACAGAATGCGCGGTTTGTTCATCAACGCTCGGCACAGTGCCGTCCTTTGGCGCTCACCGCCTGAGAGTTTCTGGATCTTTGACCCGAGGCGATGGCCCAAGCCTGTGCGGTCCGTGAGTTCGCGTAGTCGAGCACGCGCGGTTCGCCGATCCACGCCTGCTGCCACTGTTGGGATGAGGCAATTCTCTTCAAGGGTAAGGTCGGGTATGAGATTGTGCAGTTGAAAGACAAAGCCCACCTCATGACGAAGCAGTCGTAGCGAGCTACTGTGACGATTAAGTTCCTTGCTGTTGACGGCGATCCGGCCGCGATCCGGCTCGTCCAGACCACCCAGCAGATGCAGCAATGTACTTTTGCCGCAACCAGACGGCCCACATAGCGCAACGGTTTGTCCTTCGACACCAACGAAGTCAACGCCCTTCAAAACGGCGATTGCGCCATCGTCATAGCTCTTCCACACGTTCTCGGCCCGAAGAACGATGTTCGGCTGGGTAACGGCGGTTTGAGCGGTCATTCGAATCGTAGCGCCTCCACCGCACGTATCCTCATGGCGTAAAGGGCCGGATACAGAGCTCCCGCAACGCCGGTGAGCAGCGCCAAAACGATAACGATGGTGACGACGAGCGGCTGTACAGAGGTGTCGACATAGCCGTGCAGCGCAGGGATCAACTTAAGGGCGAACAGAAAGACCGTTCCAATTATTAGCCCTACGATCGCCCCCAGCACGGACACGAGGGCCGACTCTCCGAAGATCATCGTGGCAATCTGTCCATTCGAGAATCCGTTCACTCGTAAGATCGCGATTTCGCGGATGCGAGTGAAGACGGACATAATCATCGTGTTTGCAACTCCCAGTCCGCCAAGCAGCAAACCGCAACCTCCGACGGCCCAGGCAGTCGCCTTCAAGATTTTGAACTGGGAGTAGCTGCGAGTGAATTCATCATCTTCCAGTGCGACAAGGTTGGGGAAGCTGCGATGAACCATACCCTTGAAGTCTGCGACATCCTCTTTGCTTCGCAGCTTGATCGTAATGACAGAAGAGGAGCCTTCCTTATGAAAGAAAGATTGCGCTGATGTTAGAGGCATGAAGACGCCTCCATCTTCAAAGCCATTGGCCGTTTTGATGATGCCTGCAACTTGAAACGCGCCATGCCCGATCTGTACGGTGTTGCCAAGCGACGCGCTCATGAACTCGGCTGCTCGCTGGCCGAGAACCACCTGATTGGCGTGCTTGCCAAAGTTGTTGCGATCCCCCTGAAGCCAGGTGGCTTTACGCAGCCGCGCGTCGTTCTCTGTAATGCCAAAGCAGGTGATGATCGGGTGATCGCTGCTGGACACGATTCCAAAGAGCACGGGGTCGGCATGTTGAACGATGGACCAGGAAGCGAATGTCTGGACTGCTTCTTGCGGCACACTGCTGAAGAAAAGGTCTGAGACGTTCCGCTCAAAGACGATGATCTGGCTATCGCTCGAAAGAATACCGGAAAACATCGCAACGGCACCCTGCAGCACCGTGACGATCGTCAGCATGGCGGCAACGCTGAAGGCGATTCCTGCGATGCTGATGAGTGACCTGATCCGATGGCGGAGCAGATTGGTGAGGATGAGCTTCAGAAAAATCATACGGCCCCACCTACCGCCGACGCACAGACACTTTCGGTGAGTTGGCGGGCTTCTTCGCCGAGTTCTTCGCGGAGATTTCCAAGGAATCGAACACCAGGCCGCAACACGATCAGTCGCCCCAGCATTCGGTCACCCAGGCCAATGAGCCGCTGAAGACGCTCCGCGGCCCCGCGAACTCCTAGTACCAATGCGATATTGGGGCGTCCGAGGGAAAGGTCCCGAGACGGAGTTTTTCCGCTCTCGCTCGAACTCTGGAGAACATCCTTGAGATCGTCGACGATCTGGTAGCTTAAGCCCCAGAAAAGAGCAATACGTTCCAGCAACTGCAACTCAGCTTCAGAGGCACCACCCAGCAGCGCCGGAAGTACCAGGGTAAGGCGAATGAGAGACACCGTTTTTCCGATGGCTGTCTGTTCTGTCGTCCGGCGATCGTGCGGCAGCGACCCATAGTGTAG
>CAXTPN010000130.1:0-405 GCA_964246125.1 uncultured Acidobacteriaceae bacterium | reverse complement strand
CATCCATGCTCTGGCCGTTTAGTAGGCCGTCCACGCCGAGATGCCGCTCGACGTAGGCTAACGCGCGCGGCTGTCTGTCCGGGGGAGCAGACGCGACCGCTTTCCAGGTCAAGGCATAGGCGCGGTTCACAAGAGCCAACGCCGCGAGAATGGCACCCGCGTCGCCAAACTGGACATGGACGCAGGGAGTTCCACGGCGCTCCACCGCGTCATCCATTGCCGGAAGATCGTCGAATAGGAGGGATGCCGTATGAAAGTATTCGAGCGCAATTGCCATTTCGGTCGCTGTTATTTCCGGGAGTTCATATCCGAGAGCAACCTCAAGTACGATTTCGGGACGTATGAGGCTACCCGGGTTCCTGAGCACCCGTTCGAGCGCCTCTTTGAGGTGCGGCTCCAAGGTCG
>CAXTPN010000129.1:6077-6937 GCA_964246125.1 uncultured Acidobacteriaceae bacterium | reverse complement strand
GCATCACCGTCATCGGCAGCACCATTCCTCCGGCCGTTTACGGTACTGATAAGTACCCACGCACCAACCTCACCGTCTCCGAAGACATCATCTACACCAAGGGCAACCACGAGATCACCTTCGGCGGCGACTTTCAGCGCATCCACAACGGCCAGTCCAACGTCGCCGGACAGACCGGCGTAATCATCTACGCCGGCGTCTATACCAACATCCTTAGCGGCATCATCGGCCTGCAGATCCAGGACCCCGCCTTCGCCGACTTCTACCTCGGGCACCCGGTGGTCTTCATTCAGGGCGACGGCTTCTTTTCATCCAACCATGGCTCTCTGCCCGGCGTCTACGCGCAGGATAAGTACCGCATCACCAATCGCCTGACCGCCACCTACGGGCTGCGCTACGATCCCTTCATCCCCTACAAGCCGGAGAACAACCAGATCAGCTGCTATCGCGCCGGCGAGCAGTCCGGCGTCTTTACCAACGCGCCAAAAGGCCTCGTCTACCCCGGCGATCCCGGCTGCCCCTCCGGCGGCGTCGGCGGCAAATATAACCTCGTGCAGCCGCGCGTCGGCGTCGCCTATCAGCTCAACCAGAAAGGCACTCAGGCCATCCGCGCCGGCTACGGCCTCTACTCCATCCAGGTGCCGCTGTCGGCTCTCGGCGGCTTCCAGGCCTATCCCTTCACGCGCCAGTTCATCTTCTCCAATCCCTTTCAAAGCATCTCCGATATCTACGGCTCGAACGGTTCGACCAACCCCTTCGCCGGTGGGTACATCGGTTTCGGCTACGTTCCGCCATCGAACATCGCCTTCCCGAAGTACGCCGGTGAGGCCGCATGTGCCGGTGCCAACGCACCCGCAATC
>CAXTPN010000129.1:0-6067 GCA_964246125.1 uncultured Acidobacteriaceae bacterium | reverse complement strand
GCCCGCTCCCAATGCAGCCAACTTCGCATCCAACTTCCGCCCCGGCTATGTGCAGCAGTACTCGCTCTCCTATCAGCTCGGCCTCGGCGCCAACGACAGTGTCGAGCTCGCCTATGTCGGCACCAAAGGCACGCATCTCGCGCAGAACTACGACCTGAACGAGCCTGTCGCCTCGGCAACTGCTTCCACAGCCACCGAACAGGCGCGTCGCCCCAACCAGGGCATCGCCGTCCTCAGCACGGAAGCTCCCATCGGCTACTCCAACTACTCCGGCCTGCAGGTCTCGTATCATCACCGCGTCGCTGGCGGCTTTGACGTCAACTCGAACTTCACCTGGCAAAAGTGCATCGACAACGGCTCCAACCCCGGCAGCACCGGCGCCAGCGTGGCCGGCAACATCGACATCGATCCATCCCACCCCGATTTCAGCCGCGGCCTGTGCGACTTCGATCAGCCCTTCAACTTCCGCAACACCTTCGTGTGGACCGCGCCGGCCCTCAGAAATGCCAACGCCTTTACGCGCACAGCGCTCGGCGCCTGGGCGCTCAGCGGCAACTTCATCTTCGACTCCGGCCAGCCCTTCAGCGTCACGACCAACGGCTCGGACAACTCCTTCACCGGCACCGACCTCGATCGCGCCGACCTTGTCCCCGGGCAGCCGCTCTATACCAATGGCCGCCTGAACTATAGCGCATTCAAGCTCAACGCCGCCGGCACGCTCGGCAACAGTCCGCGCAACGGGTACCGCTCCGCTCCTAACTATCAGGTCGATACCGCCCTGCTTAAAACCTTTGCCCTTACTGAGCGCTTCGGCCTGATGTTCCGCGCGGAGGCCTTCAACGTCATCAACCATCCCAACTACTTCGGGCCGCTCAACGCATTCGACGGCGCTAACTCCGGCAACTTCGACACCTACCAGTACGCCCGCGATCCTCGCCAGCTCCAGTTCGCACTCAAGCTCAACTTCTAGTCGCCAACAATGCACATACCAGGCGTCTTCACAAGGCAAGGAGAAGGTTCTATGCTTTTCAAGCTCGACAGCTTCGCAGCGGCAGCTCTCATTCTTTGCAGTATGTCCGCATACGCGCAGAACCCCCCATCGCCTGAGCAGCCCTGGCCCATGCGGCCTGTCGTCAACATCTGGCCCGGCCCGGCGCCTGGGTCGGAACACGACACACGCAAAGAAAGCACCATGATGGCGCCCGGCGGACTTGCGCTGCATATCGTTCGCAACGTCACCTCGCCCACCCTGACCGTATTCCAGCCGAAAGCGGGGAACTCCACCGGAACCGCGGTCCTCATCTGCCCCGGTGGCGCCTTCCGCATCTTGGCCATCGATGAGGAAGGGTACGAGGTCGCGGACTGGTTCGCGCAGCACGGAGTCACCGCGTTCGTGCTCAAATACCGCGTCGCCGAAACGCCCGCCAGCGATCTCGAGTTTGCACCCCCCGGCGAGCCGATGGAGGCTGGCGTCAAGCGCCTCATCGCCACCCTGCCGAGCGACGCCGTGCCCAATGCCATCGCCGACGGCGTGCAAGCATTGAAGGTCGTGCGTCAGAGCGCGGCGAAGTACGGCTTCAAGCCCGACCACATCGTAGCTCTCGGCTTTTCCGCCGGCGGTGGCGTCGTCACCGGCACCGCCTCCGCGCCCAACAAGGCAGACCGGCCGAACTTCGTCGCTCCCATCTACGGCGCCCTCCTCCTCGACATGCCCGTCCCGCCTGCCGACGCCCCCCCGTTCTTCCTCGCCATGGCGGAAGACGACCCGCTCGTGCAGTCCATGGTCATGCGTCTCTTTACCTCGCTGCGAGAGTCTGGCGGCAAGCCCGAGTTCCATCTCTATCGCGCCGGCCAACATGGCTTCAGCATGAAGGAGCGCGGCACCAGCGACCATTGGCTGGAGGAGTTGTGGTGGTGGATGAAGTCGTTTCAACTCACTTAAGCAGTCACCGGATTGCTGAGAGTAAGCTGGCGCACATCGCATATCGCAAGGAGCGGCGCGGTCGAAAGCGTACTCAGGAGAATAGCTGGAGTGATGAACGTTCGGCATCTCGTCTTTGTGTTCGCCGTAAGCCTGAACGGAGCTGTCCATGCACTCGCGCAGGCAGCAGATCCCATTCGCTATGTGGCAATGGGCAGCTCCTTTGCCGCGGGTCCGGGTATCACCCCTCAAGAGAATGGGCCGGGTGCTACGCCGTGCGGAAGGTCAACGATGAACTATGCGCACATGCTTTCGCGTATGCGCCATCTAGCCCTCACCGACGTGAGCTGTGGGGGTGCAACAACGGAGAACATCCTGGAAAGCGGCCAGTTCGGTGCTCCAGCGCAGATCGATGCGGTGACCGCCGATACCCGCCTGGTAACAGTGACGATTGGAGGCAACGACGTCTTCTACATGCGCACGGCGGGTGCTTTGGCGTGTCAGAAACGTGAGGGGCCATTCGCCGGCAATGCACCTGAACACTGCATTCCACCCTCTTCCGCGAGCACCGGACAGGCTTTGGCGGCCCTCCCCGACCATCTCCGCAAGACCGCTGTGGAAGTGAGGAAGCGAGCTCCACAAGCCCGGTTGATCTTTGTGGGGTATCTCAGCGTTCTGCCGTCGAGCGGTACATGCGCTTTGCTGCAACTCACGACGGCGGATGCCGACCTGCTTCGCGCATTGGCAACCCGCCTCAATGCAATCACGGAGGCAGCCGCACGCGCGGAACACGCAGACTATCTGGCTACGTCGGATCTAAGTCGCGGCCATGATGCATGCTCTTCGGAACCTTGGACGAATGGGTTCTCGGAGCCGCTCGCAGATGGAAAGTTCGCGAAAGTGCCTTTCCATCCGAATGGAAGCGGCATGGAGGCGATAGCGGCCGCCCTTAATGCGATGCTCGCGCAGGAACCGAGACTGGACCAGTTCCGCGACACCTCATCTCGCATCAACCAGTTGCTCCAGCGCATGACGCTGGAGGAAAAGGTTGCGCAACTGGAGGGTGCTTCGAGTCTTCCGTCGTTTGTCAAAGCTCCCGGCGTCTTTCAGGGCGCAGCCATCGATGAAGTGCAAGCCAAGAAAATCCTCGGCAGTGGCATCGGCACCTATGCCTTCGTCGGCGACTTCGCCGGCGAGGCCGGAACGCCGCTGGACGCCGCGAAAAAGCGCAATCTCCTTCAGAAGTGGGTGCTCGCCAACACACGCCTGGGCATCCCCGTTCTCTTCCACGGCGAGGCGCTCCACGGCGGAGTCTTCCGCGGCGCCACCACCTTCCCAGAGGTCGTAGGCCTCGGAAGCACATGGGACCCCAAACTGATCCAGCAGATGTTCGGCGTCGTAGCCCAGGAGTCCCGCGCCATCGGCAATGCGCTGGTGCTTGCGCCCGTCCTTGACCTCAGCCGCGACCCGCGCTACGGCCGCGACGAGGAGATGTACTCCGAGGACCCCTTCCTCGTCGCGACCATGGGAGTCGCGGCCATCACGGGCCTGCAAGGCAATTCATTCGACAACGAACACGTCATCGCCACCGCCAAACACTTCGTCCACGGCCAGCCCGAAAACGGCACCAACGTCGGCCCCAGCGACTTCTCCGAGCGCACTCTCCGCGACACCTTCCTCTACCCATTCGAGCAGGCGGTCCGCGTCGGCCACGTCGGCGCGGTCCTCGCCTCTTACAACGAGATCGAGGGCGGCATCCCCGCCCACGCGAGCTCCTGGCTATTGAAGGACGTACTGCGCGGCGAGTTCGGCTTTCAGGGAGTCGTCGTCTCAGACTACTTCGGCGTGCGCGAGCTGCATACACGTCATCATGTCGCCGCCGACGATGCTGCCGCCGGGCTGCTCGCGTTTCGCTCCGGGGTGGATATAGAAGTGCCTGAACCGGTGGGCTTTCCGGCTTTGGTCAATGCTGTCCGCGGCGGCACGCTGCCCGTGGCAGAGCTCGACGCAGCCGTAGCCCGCGTGCTCCGCGCCAAGTTCGAAGCCGGACTCTTTGAGCATCCGTTCGTCGACGAGAACAGGATCGCCTCTGTCGTCGGTACCGCCGAGCACGACGCGCTCTCGCGCAGAATCGCGGACGAATCCATCGTGCTGCTCAAGAATGACCACGCGCTCCTGCCGCTCCAACCGGCCGCAATCAAGACGCTCGCCGTCATCGGGCCCAACGCCGATAAGCAGCGCATCGGTGGCTATAGCGGAGCCGCCAACAACTTCGTCACCGTGCTTGAAGGCGTTCGTCGCCGCGCCGGCAGCGCCGTCCGCGTCGTCTATGCCGAGGGTTGCCGCATCACCGAGCCCGACATCAACCCTCAGTTGAACCAGATCGCTCCCTATCAGGCACCGTCCCCCGCGCACGACGCCGAACTCATCGTCGCCGCCGTTGCCGCCGCTCGCACTGCGGATACCGTCCTGCTTGTCCTCGGCGGAAATGAGGTTCTCTCCCGCGAGTCCTTCGGCGACTCCGGCGGCGAGCTCCCGCCCAGCTTCGGCGACTCCGACTCCATCGAGCTCCCCGGCCAGCAGCTCGAGCTCGTTCGCCAGATCGCAGCCCTCGGCAAGCCCACCATCGCTGTCCTGATCAACGGCAAGGCCTACTCGCTCACTGAGCTGGCATCGCGCGTTCCCGCCCTCGTCGAAGCCTGGTATCCGGGACAAGAGACCGGCAACGCCGTGGCCGATGTCCTCTTCGGCGACGTCAACCCGTCCGGCCATCTCCCCGTCACCATCGCGCGCAACGTCGGCCAGTTACCGGTCTTCTACTACAAGCACCCCGCCGCCCGCCGCGGCTACGTCCTCGGCACGGACCAGCCCATCTTCCCCTTCGGTTTCGGCCTCAGCTACACAACCTTTGAAGTCTCCAAGCCCACGCTGAACCTCTCAGAGATTTCGCTCACCGGGTCGGCCACAGTCACCGTCACAGTCACCAACACGGGCTCGCGCGACGGCGACGACGTCATCCAGCTCTACGTTCATCACGATGTCAGCAGCGTCGTGCAGCCGGTCATGCTGCTCAAAGGCTTTGAGCGAGTCCATGTGCCCGCGGGCAAGTCGGTCCAGGTCAGCTTCCCCGTGGATGCCCCCAAACTCGCTATTCTCGATCGCCACATGAAGCGCACCGTCGAACCCGGCACAGTCCAGCTTCTCGTCGGCGACAGCTCCGCAAACACGCAGCCTGTCACGCTGACCGTAAAGCCCTGACCCACCGCATGGCTTACTTCAATTCCGCGTCACGCAGAAACCCGAAACTCCCATCCCCCCTCGGTACAATCCCCACCACTCGCGACGTATGCACCACCTCGTTGTTCGGATACCACAGCGGCACCGCCGGTACCTCCGCTGCGAGTATCTCCTGTACTTCGACAAAGTCTCTCCGCCGCTCCGCCTCATCCGTCGTTCGCGCAGCCGCGGCCAAGAGCGCGTCCACACGCGCATTCGAGTAGTGCCCGCGGTTCCCGCCCTTCGGAGGAAAACGGTCCGAACCAAATGCATACCGGAAGATATCCGGATCTTCGTTGCTCCCGATCCACCGCAGCGCATACATCTCGAATCGCCCGCTCGTCACATCCGAGTAAAACGTCCCGAACTCGCTCGCCCGCAGCGTCAGCGCAACTCCCGCCGCCGCCATCTGCTGCTGCAATATCTCCGCCAGCAGCCGCGTCGTCTCATCCGTCGAAATCTTCATCTCCAGCCGCAGCCGCACCCCATCCTTGTCCGCGCGATAACCCGCCGCCTCTAACAATGCAACTGCTCGCGGAACATCATGCGCATACCTCGGCGCATCTGCGGCGGCCGCCCAGTGTCCCACCGGCAGCAGCGTATCCGCCAGCCTGGCCTTGTCCCGCCACGCCGCATGCACAATCCCTGCCCGATCGATCGCAAACGCAATCGCCTGCCGCACCCGCACATCCGTCAGCGGCGCCCGCGCGACATTGAAGTTCAGATACATCACCGGCGAACCCATTCCCGTCTCCGTCGCCAATCCTGCCCGCCCCTCCAGCGCATGCAACATATCCAGCGTCAACTTGTTGCGAGCAATATCCCCCCCCCCCTTATCCCGATACAGCGATTCCGTTACAGCATACGGCC
>CAXTPN010000128.1:0-6963 GCA_964246125.1 uncultured Acidobacteriaceae bacterium | reverse complement strand
CAGGCCCGCCTCGTCGTAGTCGACGTCGTCGTCAGCGACCGCGACCAACACGCAATCCATGGTCTCCAGCACAAGGACTTCATCCTTCTCGAAGACAAGACTCCGCAATCCATCAACTCGTTCGAGGAGCATCAAGCCCTCACCCCAGGCGAAGCAGCCAAGTTCCCAACAATCCCGCCCATGCACCTCGAGATCAGCGTCCCCGTTAAGGGCGGCATACGCACCGGCATCTTCGATCTCACCGCCAATCGCATCGGCGCAACGGAAACTTCCTTCGCTCTCATCAAAAATCTGCCGCCCCTCTCACGGCTGCCTCCATCAGCCCCCGCAAAGTAACCGCGCATCCCTTATTCTCATTACAGAGTCATGCTGGCTGAACTGAATCTGGGTGCCCTATCCGTAACAGCGTTATCGTTCGATGGGATTGGCATTCAACAGGCAAGCTCTTTCTGACCTTGGAACTCCAGCCGGATGAAGCTCAATAAGCCGCACCATCCAGCCATCCTGGACCTCCGCCGCCGCTCCCTTGCGCGCGGCAATTTACTCGTCATCCTCAGCCTCCTCGCCGCCGTTCGCCTCGCCGACTTTCCACACAACCGCGCCACCCTGCTGCTCATCCTGCCGCTTCTCTTCGCGGTCCTCGGCACCGCCGAAACGGTTCGCTGCATGCGCCGTCGTTGGGACTTCTACCACGCCGGCGTCGTCCTCTGCATCTACATGGATCTCATGGCCCTCACCATCATGACCTTCTTCCTCATCTACCCCTTCTGGTCCTCGCCCTCTTACTCCAGCTAATGCCCGTACAGGTCCGCGCGGCAAAACCACCGCACGAACCTGCGGTATACTCGCCACCAGTCCATCGCACCGTTTCATCCCAGGAGATTCTCCAATGATCAAAGGCTTTCGTGACTTCATCATGCGCGGCAACGTTATCGACCTCGCTGTTGCCGTTATCATCGGCGCCGCCTTCACCGCCATCGTAACCTCATTCGTGACCAACATCGTCACGCCTTTGATTGCAGCCATCGTTGGCAAGCCGGACTTCTCCGCGCTCGCCTTACATGTAAATGGCGGCATCATCGCCTATGGCCTTTTCCTCAACTCTGTCATCTCCTTCCTTCTGCTGGCCGCGGTCGTTTACTTCCTGATCGTAGCCCCCATGAACTACGCCATCGCAAGATTCCGCAAGCCCGACGAGGTCACCACCAAGACCTGCGCACAGTGCCTTTCCGATATCCCATTAGCCGCTACCCGCTGCAAGTTCTGCACCCAGCCCGCCTAAGCGCCCTCTCACCTAAACGTACTATTTGCAATCCATCTCGCAATGGTGCATCCTTGCTCCCGGAAAAGAACGGCACAAAAGCCGTCCTCTACGGGAGCAACATGATTCAGGACCTTCTTATTCCGCTTCTCTTTCTTGCCGCGGTAGTCGCCCCCACCTTCATGGCTCTTCGTCCGCGCAACGTCAACCAGACCGCTGTCCTCGCTGGTCTCAACCCCGCAGCGCCATCTGCTCCGTCACGATCTGGGTTAGGTCCGGCTTCCGCAGCCCAAACTCAGTCTCATTGAACTTGTCCACCTTACTCGACCAGTTCATCGAGCAGAACTTCGGCCCGCACATGCTGCAGAACGCCGCCTCCTTGTAGTAGTCGTCCGGCAGCGTCTCGTCGTGCATACTCCGAGCCGTCTCTGGGTCTAGGCTCAGCGCAAACTGTTTATCCCAATCGAACGTATACCGCGCGTGCGAGATCGCATCGTCCCGGTCACGCGCCCCCGGCCTGTGCCGCGCCACATCCGCCGCATGCGCGGCAATCTTGTAAGCAATAATCCCGTCCTTCACATCTTTCTCGTTCGGCAGCCCCAGGTGCTCCTTCGGAGTCACATAGCAAAGCATCGCCGCCCCATGCCATCCAATCATCGCCGCCCCAATCGCGGACGTGATGTGGTCGTACCCTGGAGCGATATCCGTCACCAGCGGCCCCAGCACATAAAACGGAGCCCCATCGCAAAGCTCCACTTCTTTATCCACTTGCAGCTTGATCTGGTCCATCGGAATATGCCCCGGCCCTTCGATCATCACCTGCACATCGCTCTTCCAGGCCTCACGCGTCAACTCACCCAGCGTCTTCAGCTCCGCGAATTGGGCCTCGTCGCTCGCATCCGCCAGGCACCCCGGGCGCAGCCCATCCCCAAGTGAGTAGCTCACATCGTACTTCGCCATGATCTTCGTGATCCGGTCGAAGTTCGTATACAGGAAGTTCTGCTTATGGTGATGCGTCATCCATTGCGCCATGATCGCCCCGCCCCGGCTCACAATCCCCGTAATCCGCTTCGCCACCAGCGGCACATACTCCACCAGCACGCCGGCATGAATCGTAAAGTAGTCCACCCCCTGCTGCGCCTGCTCCTCGATCACCTCCAGGTACAAGTCGATGTTCAGGTCCTCCAGCCGCTTCACCCGGTTCAGCGCTTCATACAGCGGCACCGTCCCGATCGGCACCGGGCTATGCCGCAGAATCGCCTCCCGAATCATCGGGATATCTCCGCCAGTCGACAGGTCCATCACCGTATCCGCCCCATAATGCACCGCCGTATGCAGCTTCCGCAGCTCCTCATCCACGTTGCTCGTTAGCGCCGAATTCCCAATATTCGCATTGATCTTGCACAGCGATTCCACCCCAATCGCCATCGGTTCCAACTCCGGATGATTGATGTTCGCCGGAATGATCATGCGCCCCGCCGCGATCTCACTTCGCACCAGCTCCGCCGAAATCTTCTCCTTCTGCGCCACAAACGCCATCTCCTCGGTCACCCTCCCCAACCGGGCAAAATGCATCTGGCTCATGTTTGTATCGCCCGTCCGCGCCGCCTCCGCCTTCCTTTTGGCGATCCATTCCCCACGCCCCGTCGGCACCCTGTACATATTGCCGTTCGCCCCATTGCCATTCCCGTTCGCATGATGGCCATTGCCATTTTCGTTCATGCCGAGCCCCCTCACATTTGCTGAACTTTACAATTCGCCGCCTGGAAAAAGACGACTTTGATAAGACATGAGTATACCCCGCCGCAAAGGAAACCCCTCGACACGCCCCGCAATCAAACGTTGTCAGAACCGGTGAAACTGAAGGCTTGAACGTCCAGCCCGCACCGGTCAACCCAGTCTCAGGAGATACACCCGTGAAATTCTTTTCAGCAAACCTCAAGGATCTACGCGAGCTCTACATCGCCAACCTCAAAAAAGCCCTAGACATGGAGCAGAACATCACCGAAGCCCTGCCCACCATGATCGAAAAAGCCACCGACTCGCAACTTAAGGAAGCTTTCAGCACCCATCTCGAGGAGACCCGCGGTCACGTCTCCAAGGTGGAAGGCATCCTCGCTCAGGCAACTGGCGAGACTTCAACCGAAACCTGCAAGGTCATCCGCGCGCTCGTCACCGAAGCCGAAGACGGCATCAAGGATGCCGCCGATCCGTCTGTTCTTGACGTCACGCTCATTGCCGCTGCGCAGCAGGTCGAGCACCATGAGATCGCCGTCTACGGTACCCTCCGCTCCTGGGCTGAAATCCTGGGCGAAACCAGTGCTGCGGGCGTTCTTGAGCAGATCCTCGACGAAGAGAAGAACGCCGATGCCCTTCTAACCGAGATATCCGACAGCGTCAACACCACCGCCGAGACGCCTGCATACTCCACCGCCAGCTAACGGCAGCAGCCTTGTAATCAGCCCACACCAGCGGCATCAATCGGCCCCGGTACGCATCGGGGCCGCTTTGCGTCTAGCGGCCTTCGCCTTGCTGCGCGGCGAAGATCATTCACTAGGAAAAGTTCACCTTCAGCGTAATTCCGATATCCGCCGTGGCTGATTTAGCCTTCGGCAACTGCACCTTCAGCCCCCTCGCATCCTGTGCAAACCACAGTGACTCTCCGTGCCCGAGCAGTTGCACCCGACTCACCTTGCCGGGCTCTTGCGCACTCGACGTTCCTAGCGCCCCGATCACCACCTCCGACGCGGGCCAGCCTTGCACAAACGCAAACAACGTCTTTCCTTTCGTAGTGAACCGAACATCCTGCGCGCCCAGATCCGGCTTTTTGCCTTCATTCGGGTTGTACTCCGCCCCAGTTGAAGGAACCGCCACCTTCATCGCAGGCCCTTCCCCGTTGCTTTTCCAGGGACGCGTCCCATAAACTCCCTCCCCATTCACCTGCATCCACTCCGTAATCCCCCGCAGCGTGGTCCTCTCCTCCACATCCAGCTCCCCCGACGCGGGTAGAGGAAAGTTCAGCAGCAGATTACCGTTCTTACTCACGATATCCACCAGCAGATCGATTACTTTCTTCGCCGACTTATACCTCTGCCCAGCCTTGTAGTGCCAGTCGCCGATGCATGTATCTGTCTGCCAGGGCGTCGGCCAAATCTCATCCGAAACGCTCCGCTCCCGATCCAGCGCGCACGTCCCCTCCGCGCAATCCTTCAGCGTCTTGCTGAAGTACACACCCTCCGCCAGCCCCCGCGCATCGACCGGGCCCACATTGTAAATCTCCGCCACCGTCGAAAGTCCATATTCTTCGAACGGAATGCCGCCGTCCGTATACAGCAGGTCCGGCTGATGCTGGTCCATTAAATCCTTCACCCGGTTGAAATACTGCAGCTTCCACCACTCCGGAGCCACCCGCCCCATCGCCTCCGCCGCCTTAGCGAATCCTGCCGCTTGCCCTGCATAGTCGTGGTAGAGATCCGCAAACGCCGGGTTCGCCCCGTCATACGGAACGCCCGCCAGCGGTCCCTTCGTATCGCTGAGATGAGAAGGAGCCAACCAATCGTAGCTATTCGAAAGATGTTCACTCACCCCGAACCGCAGCCCGCGCCTGCGAGCCGCCGCCGCCCACTCTCCCACAATATCCCGCTTCGGGCCGCTGCTCACCGAGTTCCACCGCGGCTGATACTTCGAGTTCCAAAGATCGTAGTTGTCGTGGTGAACCCCCATGCTGAAGAAGTACTTCGCTCCCGCTCCCGCGTATAGGTCCATCAGCCCTTCAGGATCCCACTTCTCCGCCGTAAACAGCGGAATCACATCCTTGTACCCGACCTTCGACTGAGGCCCAAACCGCTTCAAGTGGTACTCGTACTGAGGCGACCCCTCGACATACAAATTCCGCGCATACCAGTCACCGTCCCCCACTGCCGACTGCGGACCCCAGTGCGACCAGATGCCGAACTTGGCATCAGCAAACCACGCCGGAACTGTGTATGCCTTCAACGACGCGCGCGTCCCCACATACCGCCCCGGCGTCACCGCAATCCCCTCGCGCGAGCTCTGCTGCCCAAAGCTCCGCCCCAACGCCATAGCCGGAACCGCGCTGCCTAACAGTTGAAGCACCCGACGCCGGTCCATCTTCATGGATTGCTTAACTCCTTCGAATGTTGCGACCGTGCAACACTCTGCCGCCTCACGACCGCAACTATAACGCCGTCTATTCTCGTCCGTCGAGATACACGTTGGTTGACAGCCAATTGGCTGGCCCCAACCAAACCACGCAAAAATCGCCCGCTTCGATAAACGGTCGCATCACCCACCCGCAGCCTGCATCCTGTAAAATCACCGCCTGTGCCCGTGTACACGATCCGAACACCAGGAGCCTCTCACCATGCCCCCCATCACCCCAGGAAAACTCGCCGGCCTCAGAGCCGTCTCTGATTCGCGCGGAGTCATCGCTGCCGCCGCCATGGACCAGCGCGGCTCCCTCCAGAAGTCCCTCGCCAAGGAGCGCGGAGGTGTCGTCGACGCGAGCGACCTCAGCACCTTCAAAACCCTTGTCACTGATGTCCTCACCCGTCACGCCTCCGCCATCCTGCTAGACCCTGAGTTCGGCCTCGAAGCCGCAAAATCCCGCAACGACGCCGGCCTGCTGCTCGCCTATGAGAAAACCGGCTACGACGCCGCCACCCCAGGACGCCTCCCCGACCTGCTCGATGTCTGGTCCGTACGTCGGCTGAAAGAAGCCGGAGCGGACTGCATCAAAATTCTTCTCTACTACACTCCCTTCGAGAAATCCGAAATCAACGACCTCAAGCATGCCTGGATTGAGCGCATCGGCGACGAGTGCCTCGCCCACGACATTCCCTTCTTCCTCGAGTTCGTCGGCTACGACGCCCAGGGCGGAGACGAAAAATCTCTCGCCTACGCACTCAAAAAACCGTCCATCGTCTCTGGTGCCATGGCCGAGTTCGGCAAGGAGCGCTACAACGTGGACGTCCTGAAGGTCGAAGTCCCCATAGAAATGTCCTTCGTCGCCGGCACCAAGTCTTTCAAGGGGGAACAGGCGTACACCCGCTCCGAGGCCCTCCAGCACTTCCGCGACGCCGAGTCCATGACCCACAAACCCTTCATCTATCTCTCCGCCGGCGTCTCTAACCCCGTCTTCATCGAGACCCTCGAGCTCGCCGGGGAGTCGGGCACCAAATTCAACGGAGTCCTCTGCGGCCGCGCCACCTGGAAAGACGGCATCCCCATCTACGCGAAAAACGGTGCCGAAGCCTTTCGGAACTGGCTCGAAACTACCGGCGTCGAGAACATCTCAAACGTCAACAAAGCCCTGGAAGCCGCCAGCCCCTGGTACCTGAAATTCGGCGCCAACTCGATCGAGGAGCTAAGCCGTACAAGTACACCCCAGTGAAGTAAGACGGGTCTTTGCAAACGCGCCTGTATGGATCGAAGACTCTGGCTTTCCGCCAGGGAGTTGGAATCGAAGAACCATGTGGTCCCATCGCGTGCCGCTGCGACGCTTGACACTCACGTTATAATAGTAATGTTGAGGTAGACTCCGGCAACAGCCGGAGTCTACGTCGTTAAGTACGACATCCTGGATACCGAAGTCCAGACTTAACAATCCTGTTTTGAATACTTTGCATACTTTTAGGGGGAGGGGGGGTCTATACCATGCCGAACAAATGATGCCCCCAAAC
>CAXTPN010000127.1:3775-7079 GCA_964246125.1 uncultured Acidobacteriaceae bacterium | reverse complement strand
ATCGTAGTCTACGAATGGCAAGACACCACCCCCGCCATTCACTAATATCTGCTATCCCTTGCTCATCTTAGTTGTCATCCCATAGATTTGGCGTCATCCCCTAGGTATCTGCATCTATCCTTGCGATTGCCGCTCTCATGAAATCAGTCCTCCCGATGCGCTAACATTTCACCCACAGTGCATACCCTCGCCCTCACCATCTTCTGCCTCTTCTTTGCCTTCGTTACCTTCGCCGGATTCTGGGCCGCGCGCTGGCGTCGCCCTCTCGCCGGCATGGCTTCGCTCGAAGAGTGGGGACTCGCCGGCCGCTCCTTCGGCACTTGGATCACCTGGTTCCTCCTCGGTGGCGACCTCTACACCGCATACACCGTCATCGCCGTCCCCGCGGCCCTCTACGGCGCCGGAGCCAACGGCTTCTTCGCCGTCCCCTATGCCATCCTTGCCTACCCCTACATGATGCTCGTCCTGCCCCGTCTCTGGACCGTCTGCCATCGCCACGGCTACGTCACCTTCGCAGACTTCGTCCGCGGCCGCTACGGCTTCCGCCCCCTAACCCTTGCCATCGCTCTTACCGGCATCCTCGCCCTCATGCCGTATATCGCGCTCCAGCTCGTAGGCATCCGCGTCGTCCTGGCCGCGCTCGGCCTCCATGGAGAATGGCCCCTCGCCCTCGCCTTCATCATCCTCGCCGCCTACACCTGGTCCTCCGGCCTCCGCGCCCCCGCCGTCATCGCCATCGTCAAGGACCTCATGCTCTACATCATGGTCCTCGTCGCCATCGTCTGGCTCCCCATCAAGCTCGGCGGCTATGCCCACATCTTCGCTGTCGCCAACCAGGCCCTCGCCGCCCACAAAGCCTCAACCATGCTCGCGCCAAATCAGTTCCTCGGCTACAGCACCCTCGCCATCGGCTCGGCGATCGCCCTCATGCTCTATCCCCACACCGCCACCGCGGTCCTCTCGGCCTCCAGCGCCAACACCATTCGCCGCAACGCCGCCATGCTCCCCGCCTACAGCTTCCTCCTTGGCCTTATCGCGCTGCTCGGCTACGTCGCCATCGCCGCCGGCATCTCGACGAAGGAGACCAGCTCCGTCGTTCCCCTCCTCTTTCTCAAGATGTTCCCCGAGTGGTTCGCCGGCTTCTGCCTCTCCGCCATCGCCATCGGAGCCCTTGTCCCCGCCGCCATCATGTCCATCGCCGCCTCCAACCTCTTCACCCGCAATCTCTGGGGCGAGCTCCGCCCCGCCTTTGGCAAAAGCCCCATGACCCCGCTTCAGGAATCCACACAAGCCAAGCTGGTCTCCTTGGTAGTCAAGTTCGGCGCGCTCCTCTTCGTCCTCAAGCTGCCCGCCCCCTACGCCATCGAGATGCAGCTGCTTGGCGGCATCTGGATCGCACAGCTCTTCCCCTCCGTCGCCCTCGGCGTCTTCACCCGCTTCCTGCACCCCTGGGCCCTCTTCGCAGGGTGGGCCGCCGGCATGGTCTCCGGCACCTGGATGGCTTGGTCTCTCGGTCTTAAGTCCTCCGTCTACCCCATCCCTCACCTCGGTGGCATGTACGCCGCCGTCCCCGCCCTCCTCCTCAACCTCCTTGTAGCCGCCATCCTCTCCCGCTTCCTCCGCCGCATCCCCGTCCAGGACCAGACCGACCCCGCCGCCTACATCGGCTAAGTATGTCGTGGATGGCGGGTACTCCATGTCTCGATTCTGAGACATGGGATACCCGCTCCAAATTTGGCGAGTCGTCCCCGCGCGTGGTACATCTAAACCCATACATGAAGAGCAGCTCGCAATCCGATCGTCTATGCCTCATGGACCACATGGCTCCCCGCCTGTGTTGTCGCTGTTGTCGTTAGTCTCCCTCACTTGCAAGTCCCACTTGAGTGAGCGCTCTGCCAGATTTGGTTCTGGCACTCCTCAACATCTCCCCTCATACAAGGTCTCTCGCCAGGAGCCGTTCATGGCTGTTTCTCAGAAGAAGTTTTCGCTTTCGCTGGATGTCTGGGCCGTTCTGCTCTCCCTCGCTCTAGCGTTGTTAGTCAAGAGCGGCGTCATCAAGACCGTCCCCTGGTAATCCCACCAAGCCGCACATCAACCCACGCGGGAGACTGACATGGCAACAAGTACAACATCCTTACCCCTGCCCCTGAAGCGCGACCGCGACGACGCCAATGAGCACGGCATCCTCGGCCTCATTCCCGGCATTGTCCTTCTCGCCGCCGTCGGCTACGCCGGCAAGTTCATCGAGCAGTCCATCGCTCGTTAAGGCAAGGCCCCAAACCAGGTCCTTCCCAACATAGACTACCTTCTCTGGGCCATTCTCATCGGTGTCGTCATCGCCAACACCGTCGGCCTCCCCCGCATCTTCCGCGCCGGCGTCGCAACCTACGAGTTCTGGCTCAAGGCAGGCATCATTCTTCTCGGCGCTCGCTTCATCCTCGGCGATATCCTCCACCTCAGCGGCATCTCCTTCATCCTGATCTTTATCGAGCTCGCCCTCGCCCTCACCTTCATGACCTACCTCGGCCGCGCCTTCTCTTTGTCGCCCAAACTCATCTCCCTCCTCGCCGTAGGCTCCAGCATCTGCGGAGTCTCCGCCATCATCGCCACCCAAGGAGCCATCGAGGCCGACGAGGAAGACTCCTCCGTCGCCATCGCCGCCATCCTCGCTCTCGGGGCCATCTCCCTCGTCTTCTTCCCCCTCGTCGGCCACACCCTGCACATGTCCGACCACGCCTACGGCCTCTGGACCGGCCTCGCCGTCGACAATACCGCCGAGGCCACCGCCGCCGGAGCCCTCTACTCCGATGCTGCCGGCAAGTTCACCGTGCTGGCGAAGACCTGCCGCAACGCCTGCATCGGCTTCGTTGTCCTCGGCTACGCGCTCTACTGGGCCCGCAAGGGTCAGGCCGCCGCCATCGAACACAAAGGCGGCTTCCTCTGGAAGAAGTTCCCCAAGTTCGTCCTCGGCTTCCTCTTCATCTCCCTCGTCGCCACGCTAGGCACCCTCGACCCCAGGCTCTATCCGCACCTCGCCGCGCTCATCCCCTACGGCTTCACCCGCCCGCAGATCGCCGCCCTCGGAAATCTCAGCCGCTGGGCTTTTCTCCTCACCTTTGCCGGCGTAGGCCTCCGCACCAGCTTCAAGGATCTCCTCAAACAAGGATGGAAGCCCTTCGCCGTAGGCGCGATCGGCGAAATCGCCATCGCCGGAATCACCCTCGTCCTGGTCCTCGGAGCAGACCGCCTCTACCGCATCTAACGCGCTGCGGCGCACGCACCCTCTCCGTGCCCCATCCATCGC
>CAXTPN010000127.1:1644-3675 GCA_964246125.1 uncultured Acidobacteriaceae bacterium | reverse complement strand
AGCCTCACCGCGATGGGTGGGCCCGCCACAACTCCGTGCCCCATCCATCGCAGCCTCACCGCGATGGGTGGGGCCACCAAAACTCCGTGCCCCATCCATCGCAGCCTCACCGCGATGGGTGGGCCCGCCACAACTCCGTGCCCCATCCATCGCAGCCCCACCGCGATGGGTGGGTCCACCACGACACCGTGCCCCATCCATCGCAGCCTCACCGCGATGGGTGGGCCCCGCCACAACTCCAGCCGCGCCGCCAAAGGCCCCTTGAGGCTTCAGCCTTGCGTCTCTCGTGCACTGGGAGGGGCCAGGACTTCAGCACGGGGGCATGCTCTCGCTCCCCCAGGGAATATGCCGCCCAGACCCTACGAACACTCCCAACCCTCAGGCTTCCCCCCGCATCTCAACCGGACGAGGGCCAAAAATGAGCATGTTAGAGACCGCCATCCAGAGCTTCGTCAACCGCAAGCTCGGGCAGACCGCAACTCCCGCCACTACCCCGCAGTCCGAGATTCAGGCGCGCTCCCTCCCCAAGGGCCTTCTCGCAGGTGCGATCGGCGGAGCCGTCGCCACCGCCGCCAAGACCCTCGCCGAAAAGGTCTATCCACCCCGCACCCATGGCGAGCCCGAGCCTCCAGCCGTCCTCGCTGAAAAGGTCGCTGGGCACGAACTCGCCCAGACCAACAAACTCATCGCAGTTGAAAGCATCCACTGGGCCTTCGGTATCGCCATTGGTGCCGCCTATGGTGCCGTGGCCGAGTACTACCCCGCTGCCACCAACCGCGACGGTGCCAGCTTCGGCATGACTCTCATGGCCCTCACGCACGAGTCTGCTCTTCCCGCCCTCGGTCTCTCCCCCGCTCCCGCCGCTCAGACGCAACGCGAGAAGACCAGCGAAATGGCCACCCATGTCGTCTACGGCGTCGTCGCCGAAACCGTCCGCCGCCTCGTCCGCAACAGGATGTAGGTCCGGGTGCCTTCAGTTCGCACGGGACAGACCGGCACATGCCGAGATTTCGGGACACGCCGTCAACTCTCCAGGAAATTCACACAGAAAACCAGTTCCACCCCATAAATTCACCACGTCCAAACGCAGTTTACAAAGATTCTGCGCGTGAGTTGATTGCAGCAAAGTTGCGCCCTTCAGAACATCACACCACCAACGAGGTCCACAATCCACGTCCGTTCGCTCTCTATAATCGGCATGTGCGGCCACGCGCCACACATCGAAGTAGATAGAGGCAACTGAAGATGCAAAAGGACTTACGCAAGGTCGTCATCGTGGGAGCAGGGCCCGGAGGTCTCGCCGCCGCAATCCTGCTGGCAAAGTCGGGAGTTCAAGTCACCATCGTCGAGAAGCGTTCCGTAGTAGGCGGACGCACCTCCACCATGGAACGCGACGGCTTCAAATTCGATATAGGCCCAACTTTTTTCCTCTACCCCCAGGTATTGAGAGAAATCTTCAGCGCAGCCGGTTATGACCTCGATCAAGAAGTTCCCATGACTCGTCTCGACCCGCAATATCGTCTTGTCTTTGGAGCCGGAGGCGAACTGCTCGCAACTCCCAACCACCAGCGCATGGAGGAGGCGATTCGAGCCATCTCGCCGGAGGATGCCGTGCGCTTTCATCATTTCATCACTCGCAACCGAAACAAACTAGAGAAGTTCCTTCCGTTCCTACAGAGTCCCTTTGAAAGCTGGCGCGACCTTATCAAGCCGGGAATGATGAAGTTGCTTCCGCTACTGGCGCCTTGGAGGTCGCTCGATCAGGATCTCCAAATGCACTTTACCGACGAGAGAATCCGCCTTGGCTTCAGCTTTCAATCTAAATATCTCGGCATGTCCCCGTTTCGATGCCCGAGCTTGTTTTCTATCCTCTCCTTCCTCGAGTACGAACACGGCGTCTTTCATCCGACCGGCGGATGCGGAGCGGTAACGAAGGCAATGGCCCGGATCGCAACTGAATTGGGCGTCGAAATCTCGCTTGATGAGCCGGTAGAACAAATCGCGGTCGAAAGTGGGCGCGCAATCGGTGTA
>CAXTPN010000127.1:0-1634 GCA_964246125.1 uncultured Acidobacteriaceae bacterium | reverse complement strand
GTGTACGCACCGGGTGCCGTTCTCTCCCGGCAGACGCCGTTGTGGTCAACGCCGACTTCGCCGGTGCGATCCGTCGCATGCTACCCAACCACCAGCGTAAAAAATGGACCGACGAAAAACTTGCAAAGAAGAAGTTCTCCTGCTCCACCTTTATGATGTATCTGGGAATCGATGGGCGATTCGACAACGTCTCTCATCACACCATCTACCTTGCGGAGAATTACAAACAGAACCTCCGTGACATTGAGGAGCGGCACGCGCTTTCAGACAATCCATCTTTCTACGTTCAGAATGCCGGCGTTACCGATGACACACTAGCCCCACCCGGCCAGAGCACTCTTTACGTCCTGTTGCCTGTAACGCACGATACCGGATCCGTCGATTGGGCCAAAGAAGCGCCGCGTTATCGATCGATTGCACTCAATCAGATGGAAAAGATTGGCATCAAGAACGTTGAACACCGCATACGCACTGAACAGATCGTTACGCCGCCGGCTTGGACTGAGAAGTTCGATCTTTACAAGGGTGCCACTTTCTCCATGGCCCATTCGCTCGACCAGATGCTTCACTTGCGTCCACATAACCGGTTTGAAGATGTTCAGGGCATGTATCTGGTCGGCGGAGGAACCCACCCCGGCAGCGGCCTACCCGTCATTTTCGAGTCCGCCCGCATCACTTCTAGGCTGCTCCTCGAAGATCTCAAGATAGAGCCCCTTTGGAACTCGGAGCCCGACAATACGGCTGTCGGACACGAGTTGGTCGGAGCTGCGTCCTGACGTGGTCGCCACCATGCTCAGTGAAGATGCCACCTTGCGGACGCGTCTCGATGACTGCCGATTTGCTCAGGTGGAATGGTTCTCAAGAGCCTTGCAGGACCGACTTCATATCATTCGTAAAGCTCGTAACCAGTTGGCCCGCGCGGCTGACCAACTGATCGATGCAATCCCCACGACTCTAAGTCGAACCAGGGCGGATTCTTACGCTGCCGAGCTCTTGCCCCTTCTCGCGGCATGCCGGTTTCTTGAGCACGAGTCCGCTGCCATACTAAAGCCGCGCAGACTCGGCGGCAAAGGCCGGCCTTTCTGGCTCGCGGGTGTCGATACGAGCATTGAGCGAGTGCCCTTCGGCGTCGTTCTGATCATTGGACCGGCGAATTATCCGCTCTTCCTGCCCGGAGTCCAGACCCTGCAAGCCTTGGCAGCGGGCAACGCTGTCGTTTGGAAGCCCGGTTCAGGTGGACAAGCCGTTGCGGAGGTCTTCGCCGCAGCTCTCCTCGAAGCCGGCATCCCCGAGCATCTACTGTGTGTGACCGGCGAGTCATCCGCAGATGGCGTCGCTGCCATCCAGGAGCGGCCTGACAAGATTTTCTTCACCGGGTCGGCGGTTTCCGGCAGGTCAGTCCTCAAAATGGCTGCGAATTCGGCAATCCCCGTGGTGGCTGAGTTGTCCGGCTGCGATGCGGTCGTCGTGTTGCCATCGGCCAACACCGGCCTCGTCCTTGAAGCTTTGACGTTTGGCATGAGACTGAATGGATCGGCTACCTGTATGGCACCTCGGCGGCTCTTTCTGGTAGGCGAGGGTCACCAGCACCTGCTTGTTCAATTGCGCGAGCACTTCGCTGCTATGAACGGCGT
>CAXTPN010000126.1:6258-7096 GCA_964246125.1 uncultured Acidobacteriaceae bacterium | reverse complement strand
ACACCCTGGAAACAGCAGGCCGCGCTTATGGCCGGCGTCGTTATCTGCACCTTCTCCATCGGCGCCACGCTGAACGCCATGAACAACGGCCTGGAATCCTTCCAGCGCCTGGCGACTCCGATTACCGTCACTCCCGGCATGTACCGCGACGGGGTTCAGGACAAAGGCCCCTTCTTCCGCGACCGCTTCCAGCTCACCAGCAAATCGTCAGGCGCGCGGGACACCATCACGGACGGTCATAGCTACACCCTCCTCAACGCCATCGGCTCCTCCACCCTTGCCGATGGAAAGTACCTCCTGAACCCCGCCACTAACCAGATTGAAATTCAATGGACGCAGGGAATCGGCAGCGAGAAGGCCGCCGCCCCCCAGGGCAAGCTGATGGCGACGGTCATCAACGGCATTCTCACCCGCAAGCTCCCGTGGGGACTGGTGCTGCTCGGCGTCGCGCTGGTCGTCGTGGTCGAGCTGCTGGGCATCCGCTCCCTTACCTTCGCGGTCGGAGCCTACCTCTCCATTGCCACTACCCTCGCCATCTTCGCCGGGGGCGTCATACGCTGGATGGTGGACCGCGCGATGCTGCACCATCACGCCAAACTCGCTGCTGCCAACCCCGACCGCATCGACCCCGCGACCGGCCTGCCCGTCCCTACCTCCGTCACGCCCGCGCTCGACACCGAGTCCGAAATCTCTCCCGGCTCCCTCTACGCCTCCGGCCTCATCGCCGCCGGAGGTCTGGTGGGCCTCGCTGGAGTCTGCATCAAGTTCTACGAAAACTACTTCGACAAGACCATGCCCCGCTTCAACCCCACCGCTCCCTACTTCCACGGCAGTGAGC
>CAXTPN010000126.1:460-6248 GCA_964246125.1 uncultured Acidobacteriaceae bacterium | reverse complement strand
GCTCTACGAAGCCGCCACCGAGCGCACTATCCCTCGCTTCGCACCCACGAACCCGCTTTATCACGATTGGATCAGCATCCTCATGTTCGCCCTGCTCGCCTTCAGCCTGTACTACTTTGCCCGCAAACCGCTCGGCGCCACAGAGCATGGCGACTGATCTGTTCGTGTATGGAACCTTGCATCCCGACCGCGCCCCGGCCGAGATTGCACGCGTCGTCAAGAGGCTCCGCCTGCTCGGCACCGGCACGATTCGCGGCAAGCTCTACGAACTGGGTGAATACCCCGGAGTGGTCGTGCATCCCTCCCATCGCGACAAAGTGCCCGGCTTTATCTTTGCGTTGCCCGAGGATAGAGACACACTGAGTCAACTGGATGATTACGAAGGCTTCAGGCCGACGGATCCAGCCAATAGCCTTTTTATCCGCGCCAAGCGCACGGTTACCTTCGCTGAGGGCCATCGCCGCCGTTGCTGGGTCTACCTCTATAACGGTGCTCTGCTTTGTCATTAGTTCGATCTGGATGAAGGATGCGAACCATAGATGGTACGGGTTATCCACTTATCCACCTGTTTCTCTACGGATTGCACGAAAGTGACTTGATTGGTGAAGGGCTGCATTGGATACTTTGAGTGGACCTTGCAGCGAGCGAACGAGAGTAGCCCGAGCCTCCCGAGATACCCCCGTGACCCGATATTCGCGTAAAGACGTACTCCGAATTCTTCATCTACAGCCCCGGCAACTGGTTGCGTGGGAGCGCGCCGGGTTGATTCCCATGATGGTCGAGGGTGAGCTGTACTCCTTCGAGCATGTGGCACGGCTGCGTGCGCTGCGGGAGATGCGTTCGAAACGAATCTCGGCGGGCAGCATCAAGGCGCAGGTGGACGAGATGCAGCGGCGGGCTGGAATGAGGAATGCACTGACCGAGACAAGCGTGGTCAGGAGCGGGTCACGGCTTTCCTTTCGCCATGGCGGCGCGCTGGTGGATGCGCGAACGCAGCAGCTTGCATTCGACTTTGCGATGTCGGAGACGCGCCAGTTGTCGATCATTGGGAACGGCACGCATGGGAGCGCCGAGAGAAGCGGCGCGAGCGCGTCCTACGCGGCTGCGCAGCTGCAGGAGATGTTCGTGCGCGCGGTGCAACTGGAAGAGAATGCGTCTACGCTGAAGGACGCGATACGGGTTTATGAGGACATACTGGCCTCAAGGCCGGACCACGCGCCGGCGTGCATCAATCTTGGCACGATCTTCTATAACCAGCGGGAGTTCGCGCAGGCGGAGCGGATGTACCGGCGGGCCACGGAAGCGGACCCGGAGTACGCGCTGGCGTTCTTCGACCTGGGCAATGTTCTAGACGAAATGCAGCGATTGAATGATGCGATCGAGGCCTATCAGAAGGCGATCAGGATCGTGCCGGCTTACGCGGACGCGCACTACAACCTGGCGCTGGCGTATGAGCGACAAGGTGAGCGGCGGCGTGCGCTGAGGCATTGGACGACCTATGCGCGGCTTGACCCGGTGGGTCCATGGGGGGCTCATGCCAAGGGACAGACGAAAAAGATACTGGCGATGGAACGGCTTTCTATCGTAAGCAGGGCGGGCTAACGGCACCCGGAGGAGAAGCGTTGAGCTTCTTAACCGCGGCGCAGACCAGGAGCGCACACTTTATTCTGTTTGAAACAGCAGCGCGCCTGCCCGTACGTGATGTAAGTTAGTTTCATGAAAAAAACTCTGTTCTTTCCCGTTGCGCGGAAGACGTCTCTTGCTTTTTTGCCGATGCTACTCCTGCTTGCGAGTGGGACTGTGGCGCAGAAGCCCATGCCCGCGCAGGCGAATGACGAGGAATACACGAAGAAGATCAAGGAGTATCTTTCCGACCCGCGGTTTTCCACGGAGCTGGTGGACCACCTGCCGGCTTCGGCCAAGGTGCCTACGCCGCTGAAGTTCCTGGGGACGATGCCGGGGCAGCCGGGTGAGCTCTACTACGTCGCACAGATCAATCGCTACTACGAGGAGTTGGCGAAGGTGTCGCCCCGGGCGAAGTTCTGGAAGCTTGCGCTGAAGAGCGAAGAAGGGCGCGACATGGTCGTGCTGGCAATCGGCAATGAAGAGGCGATCAAGAACCTGGACAAGTACAAAGGCGATCTGGCAGCGCTGACCGATCCGCGCAAGACGACGGAGGAGCAAGCACAGAAGCTGATCCATACCGCCAAGCCGATCTACTGGATCACGAGCGGGATCCACTCGCCCGAGACTGGCGGACCGCAGATGCTGGTGGAACTGGCGTACCGGTTAATCGTGGAGGAGACCCCATTCATCCAGGAGATTCGGAATAACTCCATTGTATTTATTACGCCGGTGGTGGAGACGGACGGACGCGATAAACAAGTCGACACTTACTATTACGGGAAGCAGACGAAGAAGCCGAAGCCTCCTCTGATGTATTGGGGCAAGTACGTGGCGCATGACAATAATCGCGACGGCATGGGCCAGTACCTGCACCTGACGCAGAATATTACGAGCGGAATGTTGGAGTGGCATCCGACCATTCTGCACGACCTGCATGAGGCGCAGTCGTACCTGTATGTGTCGACCGGAACAGGACCTTACAGCCCGCTCGATCCGATTGCGATCGACGAATGGTGGCTGCTGGCGGAAACCGAAGTAATGGAGATGGCGAAGCGGGGGGTGCCCGGGGTATTTACCTACGGATTCTACGACGGCTGGGTGCCTAATTATCTGTTCTGGATTGCAGAGACGCATAACTCCTTCGGACGTTTCTATGAGGTGCAGAGCTATGGACCGGATGTGCAGGAGAAGCTGCAGTTGCCGGCGACGACGACCAGCCGCGAGTGGTACCGACCGAATCCGCCGCTGCCTACTGTGAAGTGGGGACCAAGGAATAATACGAATATTCAGGAGTCGGCGATCCTCTTTGCTTTGAATAAAGTGGCGAAGGACAAGGATCTATATCTTGAAAACTACTGGATGAAGAACAAGCGTGCAGTGGATGCGGGGAAGAACGGGCCGGTGTATGGGTGGGTGGTTCCGGCTGCGCAGGCGCACCGGGTGAACGCGGCGGATATGGTGAACGACCTGATGCATCAAGGCGTGGAGGTGCAGATCGCCGGACAGGATGGTTCGTTTGGTGACATCAAAGTGGCGACAGGCGACTACATCATTCGCGCCGACCAACCTTATAGAACGCTGGTGGACCTTTACTTCAGCTTGCAGAACTATCCGGTGTCAAATCCGCTGCCCTACGACGACACCGGATGGACGATGCCGCTGATGCGCAATGTTGTGGTGAAGCAGGTGAAGGACAAGACGCTGCTGGATAAGCCGATGACGGCGATCGCGAAAGACGTGGTGGTTCCAGGCGTGATTCAGGGATCGGGCGATGTGCTGGTCGTCGAGAACAACACGGACAATGTGTTGACGAGCTTCCGGTTCAAAAATCCTGACACGAAGATGGAGGCGGCTGAAGAGGACTTTGATGTTGAGGGTCACCATCTGCGCGCGGGAGCGTTCATCATTCGCGACAGCAAAGACGGGAAGATCAGGGCGTCGATCGCGGAACTGGGGCTGACGGCGTACGCGACTGCGGCGCCGACGGTGAAGACGCATCCGCTGACCGTGCCGCGGATCGGCTATGTGCATAGCTGGGCGCGCACGCAGGATGAGGGTTGGGTGCGGGCGGCGCTGGACCACTATGGCGTGCCGTTTACTTACTTTGCGGACCAGAAGCTGCGCGAGGGGAACCTGCGCGCGAAGTACGACGTGATTGTGTTCCCGAGCATTGGCGGCAGCTCGGTTTCGCAGGTGAACGGGATTCCGAAGACGGGACCGGATGCGATTCCTTACAAGAAATCACAACTGACTCCGAACCTGGGGGTGGAAGATTCGAGCGACGATATTCGGGGAGGCATGGGGATCGACGGGCTGGCGGAGCTGGTGAAGTTCGTGGAGGCCGGCGGGACGCTGATTACGGAAGGCTCGACGACGACGATTCTGCCGGACTACGGGATTGCGACGGGCGTTACGGTGGAGCATCCTACGACGCTGTATGCGAAGGGCGCGCTGATGCGGGGCATGATTTCGGATAAAAAAAGTCCGATTGTGTATGGGTATACGGGGGACCAGATGCCTGTCTACTTCAGCCAGGAGCCGGTGTTGAATGCGCGCGGGGCTGCCGGGTTTGGGCGCGGGGGACCGCCGGTGCCGGGGGTAGGCGCGGATATCACGCCGAACGCGGTGCCGATCCGGCTGTCGCCGTATGATGGCGACGACAGCGCGGCGGAGCCGAAGGGCCTGCCGACGCAGGAGCGCGACGGTAGCGCGGCGCGGGCGGCGCTTGGTCGCGGCGGGTTCGGGGGCGAGGATGCTGCGGTGGTCGCGCCGCGGGTGGTGATGTCGTTCCCGACGCGACCTGACGACATGCTGCTGTCAGGCGAGCTGGCCGGAGGGCAGGCGCTGGCGGGGCGGGCGCTGGCGATCGATCAGCCGCTGGGTCAAGGGCATGTGGTGATGTTCGCGCTGCGGCCATTCTGGCGTTGGCAGACTCAGGGGACCTACGCGCTGGGATTCAATGCGATCGTGAACTGGGATCATCTGGATGCGGGTAAGGCTGCGGCGAGGCCACGCGCGAACGCGACCCCGGAGTAGCTGCATGCCGCTTACGGGAGAGAGAAGAGGCGGCGGCGAACGCTGAGTGCGGTAGCCAAGGCTCCGGTGCCGAGCAGGGCAAGGCCGGCCGGCTCCGGCGCCAGGGAACTGCCGACGTCGGCAGTGAGCGCGATGTTGTAGGGTTGGATGTTGTAGCCGGTGATGCTGAAGGGGCGGAGCGACCAGGTGGCGTTTCCTACGGGCATGGGGCCGGAGGCAAAGATGGAGAGCGTGTCGTAGGCGAGGGTGACGTCGTCCTGACCATTGAGGGTCAGGGCCTGGGTGACCCCATTGACCGTGACCTGATCGATGAAGCTGAAGTCGAAGGTTCCTACAAGGTTGCCGGAGTCTCCGATGAGGAAGGTTCCGGTTTGGGTTACGACCGACGAACCGGCGGTCGAGAGGGCGTCTAGGGAGAATGAATCGGCGGATGGGCCGAGGGGAGAAGAGGCAACCGCGCCTGCCGAAATAGGATCGGCATGCGCGGCCAGGGGTGCAGTGATCAGAAGTGCAAGGAGTGCAAAGGTGCGGGGTGCAATCATTTGGGCTTGTGCCTCTGATGAAGTAGGTACAAGGCCCTTATCGGCGGGACGGGTACGCACTCGCGAAGAGTTCAGCGGGTGCGGGGTACAAAGGTAATGGTCGGGGATGATCGCGGTTTCGGGGGGCTTGCGGAGACTTACCCCCCCTCCCCCCTAAAGTATCCAAAGTATTCAAAACAGGCTACTTAAGTCTGGACTTAGATGTATCCAGACTACAGCGATGTAGCGGGCGGTATAGAGCGAGAACAACAACGGCGAGTACGAATACAGGGGTTCTTCGCTTCGCTCAGAATGACGTATTTCTGTGGCGCTACATCGATATGCAAGTTGGGCATGGCGTATCCGCCCGGCAGGTCATCGGGTCCGTATACGGTGCGGAGCTGACCCCTAACCGCAGGTCGCTATGCTTCGCTACGGGATGACCGCCAAATACAGAGTGGTAGGCGAGGCAGGGATTGAACCTGCAACCCCGAGCTTAGAAGGCTCGTGCTCTATCCAATTGAGCTACTCGCCCAGCTGCGGGCGCTAGGCTATTGTAGCCGGACGCGCGCCAATCAGCTTGAGAGTTCCTTGCTGCGCAGGAT
>CAXTPN010000126.1:0-450 GCA_964246125.1 uncultured Acidobacteriaceae bacterium | reverse complement strand
AGTTACAGGTGACGTCGAGCAAACAAAGGGGAAAGCTAGGTGCGTTGGCGGTTTTCGATCTACCTCTATGATAGCAGCTTGGCCGGGGTAGGTACGCCAACATAATTTCACGTTTGTTTGCTTTTGTTTTGTTAGGGTTACGGGAATATCGCGAGGTTTGGGGGCTTGACAAGATCGGGACCTTGCAGCCTCATGAGAGGGCATACCCCAGGGGCTGAAGCCCGGTCCGGTGGGTTCCCCTTGAGGCCCAAGGCTGAAGCCTTGGGTTACCTTCAGGCTAAACAGGCAACGGCAACGACGCAATACAGGGGTCCTTCGCTCCGCTCAGGATGACGTGATTTGTGGCGGGTCTGGATGACGTGATTTGTGGCTTGTCAGGATGACGTGATTTGTGGCGGTGGGTTCCCCTTGAGGCCCAAGGCTGAAGCCTTGGGTTACCTTCAGGCTAAA
>CAXTPN010000125.1:0-7284 GCA_964246125.1 uncultured Acidobacteriaceae bacterium | reverse complement strand
GGCCGGATGTATGGACTCGATGCGAGGACGACGGCCGCGAGAAGCGAGGAGCTGCTGGAATTGATGAGCCTGACGGCGGAGGCGAAGAAGCTGGTGGCGGACTTCTCGCACGGGATGCAGAAGAAGCTGGCGCTGGCGGCGGCGGTAATCCATGGGCCGAAGGTACTGTTTCTTGACGAGCCGTTCGAGGGTGTGGATGCGATTGCCGCGGGCACGTTGAAGGCCATGCTGCAAGGCATGATTGCGCGGGGCGCGACGATTTTCCTTACGTCGCATGTGCTGGAGATTGTGGAGCGCCTGTGCACGCATATTGCGATCATTCAGCGGGGCACGCTGGTGGCGCAGGGGTCGCTCGAAGAGCTGCGCGCGGGGGTTGAAGCGCAGCACCCCGACTCGGCTTCTCCGCAGAAGGCTACGCTGGAAGAGATCTTTTTGAACGTGCTGGGCACCACCGGCACGGCACCTCCGGAGCAGGAGCTCTCATGGCTGGGCTAGAGTCGTCGCGGATTCCCGCCTCCGCACAATTTCGGGCCGTCGCAGAGCTTCGCTGGCGGCTGTTCCGTAATGGCTTCCGCCGCAAGGGTGGGGCTGGTGAGCTGGCCGCGCGAATTGTTGTGTGGCCGATTGCGGCCTTGTTCATTCTGGGCCCGGTCGCCGCGGCCTTTGCGACTTCTTACGCCGCGGCGCGCAACGGCGAGTTCGCCTATTTGATTCCCATTTTCACGGTCATCTTTCTGTTGCAGATTGTGGTGAGCATCAACATCTCGCCGCCCGGCCTCAGCTTCGACCCTGAATCGCTGATACGCTTTCCGCTCGGGTTCAGCCGTTTTTTGACGATCCGGCTATTCCTGGGGCTGCTCTCCGCCTCGACGATTGTAGGGACGCTGGCTCTGCTCTCCGCCGCCACCGCTGTGTCGGTTGCTGCGCCCCGGCTTGCTGCGGTCGCCTTGGCCGCCGCAGTTTCGCTTGCGCTGGCGAACATGCTGTTCATCCGCATGATCTTCGCGTGGGTGGATCGCTGGCTCTCGACGCGGCGCGCGCGGGAGATCTTCACGGTGCTGATCTTTGTTTTTTCGATCGGCTTCCAGTATGTCAACGTGACGTTCAACAATGTTGGTCGGCACGGCAGCCGCGCCGCGCAAGCCGCCAAGATTGCAGCCGCAGTACGGTTCTACCATCACGCTCAGCCCTTGTTTCTGGCGCTGCCGCCGGGGTTTGCCGGAGCCTCCATCGGCAACGCGGCTCGCGGCGCCTTCGGGCTCGCCGCAGCGGACGTACTGGGAGTCCTCCTGGCCGCGGCGATCTTTCTGGCCGTCTTCGCGTGGCGGATGCAGCGCGAGTATCGCGGCGAAAACCTCTCCGAAGCGTCTGCGCGCCCGGCAGCAGCTCCCCCTGCCCGGGTGGAGCCTACGCCGACTCTTGTCGCGGCGCATCCTCTGCCCTCGTCGCTACTCCCTCTAGCCTCGCTCTCGCCCATCCTGCTTGCTACCTTGCAGAAAGAATGGATTTACGTTCGGCGCAATCCTACCCAGTTTTATGGACTTGTCGCTCCGCTGGCGATGGTGTTTATCCTGGCCGGACGTTTGGGCAGCCTTTCGCGTACGGGTCTCGTGTTTCCCGTCGCGGCGGCTTACTCGATACTGGGCGTGGCCGCGCTGGCGTACAACCTGCTGGGCCTGGATGCGGCTGGAGTACAGTTCTATTTCCTTGCGCCTGTCTCGATTCGCAGCGTGATTCTGGGCAAAAACCTGTTTGGGTTCTGCATCAACCTGGTGCAGATCGGGCTGCTGTACGTTGTGCTTGTCTTTACCACGGGTGTACCGGGTTTCTGGATGACGCTCAGTACGCTGTGCTGGCTGATCTTCGCGGTGCTGGTGAACGCGACGATCGGGAATATGCGTTCGATCACAGCACCGAAGAAGATCGATCCCAGCAAGATGTCGCGCAAGCAGGCCTCGCAGCTGAGCGCCCTGATCTCGCTGGGGCTGATGCTGGCGATTGGAGGTCTGGGCGCGGGGCTCATCGCGATTTCGCGCGGCATGGGGCTGCCCTGGCTTCCGGTGCCGATCCTGCTGGCCTTTGCGGCTGGCGCGTTTGCGCTCTATACAGCCGGACTGAACCGCATCGATGCGATGGCGCTGGCGCACCGCGAGACGCTGATCGAGGAGCTGTCGAAGGTGTCTGTGTAGCAGGTTCGCTAAAGGTGGGGAAGGGTTATGGAACGGGCTTCGCCCCTTATGAGCTAGAGAACTCTGAGGCGAGAACAAACAACAGCAAGACGATACAGGGGTTCTTCGCCTTCGACTTGGCTCAGGGTCAGGATGACGTTGATTTTTTTACGGTAATGGCGTGCTTGTGTGGGGCTACGGCGTGGTCGGGTGAGGCTGACGGCGTGCTGTTTGGGAGACTGCGACCTGGTCTTCAAGCTCACCCATTGATGGCGTGAAAGTTGAGGTGCGCGATAACCGTTCCCAATTTGACACCCTGCTACTCTTACCAGTGAGTGAGCACGCTCTCCATCGCGACCGCCGCGGAGGTCATCGACCTTCTTCACGACGACCTCTCCGCCATCGAACGGGAGTTCGCGGTGCAATCCGCATCACCCGTGCAGGTGATTACGGACATTGCGACTTACCTGATCGCGGGCGGGGGCAAACGCATTCGTCCGCTGCTGCTGCTGCTCTCAGCGAAGGCGCTGGGGTCGAGCAGCAGCTCTCGGATTCGTCTGGGTGCGGTGGTGGAGATGCTGCACACCGCCACGCTGGTGCATGACGACATTATCGACGAGGCCGATACGCGGCGGGGGCGGCCCAGCTCGAACACCACCTGGGGGAACAGCAAGTGCGTGCTGGCCGGAGACTGGCTGTACATGCAGAGCTTCCGGTCGGCGCTGGAGGAGCGTAACTTCCGGGTGCTCGACCTGCTAATTTCGTTGACTCAGCAGATGGTGGAGGGCGAGCTGTTGCAGATGCAGAAGCTGGGCCACTTGATTAACGAAGAGGAGTATTTCGACCTTATTTATCGTAAGACGGCATGCCTGTTCAAGGTGTCGATGCAGCTGGGGGCGGCGGTGGCCGATCCTGTGCCGGAGCGCGAAGGGCTGCCGGGTTACGACCAGCAGATGGGCGAGTATGGGCGCAACCTGGGGCTTGCGTTCCAGATTGTGGACGACGTGCTGGATCTGACTGCGGCGGAGGACGTGCTAGGCAAACCGGTAGCGTCTGACCTGCGCGAAGGGAAGGCGACGCTGGCGGTGATCCACGCGCTGGAGCGCGGGACCGGGGCCGAGCGCGAGGCGATCCGGACGGTGTTGGCGGACCGCAGCTTTCGCCGCGTCTCGCATGCTCAGATACTTGAGATTCTTCATGGGCACGGCTCGATCGAGTACGCCATGGACACGGCTTGCGCGTATGCAGAAGCGGCGCGGCTTTCGATCGCGGACCTACCGCCGACGGAAGCCAAGCGCGCGCTGCTGTGGGTTCCGGGGTTTGTCACCGCGCGCGATCGCTAGGCTGGTGGGCGAGAACAAGCAACAGCAAAGGCGAAATACAGGGATTCTTCGCTGCGCTCAGAATGACGTGTTCTTGTGCCGCTGCATCAGTGCCTGCTCTTATGTCGGTCCATTCGCTCATGCAATGGAAGTTGAGGCATGCGGTTGGATTGGGTGAGCAGGCCGGCGGCTACTGAGAGGAAGAAGACGATGGAGATGATACCGTTCATGGTGAAGAATGCCGCATTCATTCGGCTGAGGTCGTGGGGTGAGACGATGAGGTGCTCGTAGAGGAGAAGCGCCGCGACGATGAAGGCGCCCGCCCAGGCGAGGGGTCCGAGGGCGAACAGGTGCATGAACCAGATGGTGAGGAGGAGCATGGACGCGTGGAGGGCTCTGGCGAACCAGAACGCGCCGGCTACGCCGATGGTGGCGGGCACGCTCTTCAGGCCTACTTGACGATCGTGTTCCGCGTCCTGGCAGGCGTATAGCATGTCGAATCCGCCGACCCAGCAGAGTACGATGAGGGTCAGGACGAGGATACTGGGGTTGAGGGAGCCGCGAACGGCAATCCAAGCGGCGGCGGGGGCGGAGCCGAGAACCAATCCGAGGACCAGGTGCGACCAGCGGGTGAAGCGCTTGGTGTAGGAATACGCGAGGATCAGCGCAAGGGCGATGGGGGCGAGCAGGAAGGTGAGGCGGTTGAGCCTGGAGGCGGCGAGCAGAAACAGCAGCGATGCCATGAGTGTGAAGCCGCCGACGAAGTTTTTGCGCAGGGTTCCGGCGGGGATAGAACGCATCTTGGTGCGCGGATTGCGGGCGTCGAGCTCGGCATCAGCCCAGCGGTTGAAGGCCATGCCCGCGGAGCGCGCGAGAACCATGCAGACGACGATCCAGAAGAGTTTCGCGGGCGGGGGCCAGCCCGAGGACGCGAGGAAGGCCGCAGTGAGCGCGAAGGGGAGGGCGAAGATGGAGTGCTCCCACTTGATCATCTCCAGGGTTGCGCCGAGGTTGCGCAGAAGCTTCACTGGGGGGCTTTCAGTTCGTGGGCGGCTGCCTGATTGGCTGGGTCGATTGCCAGGGCGCGGCGGAAATCCTGTTGCGCGGCGGCGATTTCACCATTGCGTCGATGCAGCGTTCCAAGCTCGATCCAGAGGGATGCGTCGGGTGGCGCGGCGGCGATGGCGGACTGTTGTTGCTGGATGGCTTTGGGGAGCTCGCCGCGGCGGGCGTAGAGCTCGGCCAGGGTGCGATGAACATCCGGGTCGCTGGGATTCGCCGCTTCGGCGGATTGGAGATGGGCGAGCGCGCTATCGTATTGGCGCGCGTCAAGCTCGATCATGGCCAGGTTGTAGAGAGCTTCGAAGTTGTTGGGGTCGGCGTTGAGGGCTGCCTGGAACTCGGCGCGAGCGTTGGCGGCGCGGCCGGTGGCGAGAAGAACGCCGCCGAGGGTGGCGCGGGCGGCGGCATCGCCGGGGGCCTGCGACAGGACGGCGCGCAACTGCGCTTCGGCAGCGGCGTAGTCGGCGTGCTGCAGTTGAATGACGGCAAGATCGTAGTGGGCATCGGCGTAAGTTGCATCGGCCGCGATTGCGCGACGCAGGAGAGCACTTGCCTGTTGCCAGTCGCCGCTTTTGTTGAGCGCGGAGGCGAGCGCAGTCATGGTGCGCACGTCCGTGGGCCGGGCAGCGAGGGTACGGCGGTACAGCTCGGCGGATTGCTTGTAGTCGCCCGCGCTCATGTCGAGCGAGGCCAGGTTGAACATGGCGATGGGGTCGTTGGGGTCTTTCTGGAGCCGGTGCTGCATCCAGGCTTGCAGCAAGGGCGCGCGCCTGTCCTGCTGGTCTGCCTGCTGGTTTGGAGTTCCACGCGGCAGGACTTGCAGCCATAGGTGTCCCATCTCGTCGACAGACCTGTTGCCCGCCGTGACTCGGATGGGGGGCGAGTTGGGATTGTGCGGATTCGCGGAGGAGTTGTCGTAGGTATAGCGCATGTGGACGGTTGCGTGCGCGGGCAGGAAGACGGGGTCCCGATAGCGGTAGATGGCCTGGCGGTCGATGTCCCAGCTTTCGATAACGATAAGCTGCTTGCGCTGGCCGCCGGGGAGATCAGCCCAGCCCTCGAGGCGCTTGCCGAGGTAGTGGGCGTGGGGGTAGATGGCGAGCACATCGACATCTTCCGGGATGGTGAGTTGATCTTCGACAGCAAAGTCGCGCTGGCCTGCGGGTATTTTGAGGGCGGAATCGTCTTCCAGCTGCAGCAGGATGGGAAACTGGCGGGCCGGTGCGGGCGTGAAGTAGAGGCCGATGCGGGCGCGCACCGTCTCCGGCTTGCCGCTGGGCGTGAGGTGCATGTTGAGGATGAGGTCGTTGCCGGGATCGAACCGCCAAGGCAGGCCGGGGGGCTCGACGAGGGCGGAGGAGTCGGGTTTCCAGTAGAGGAAGTGGCTATCGGGGTCGAAGCTCTCGCCGGCATCGACCATGACGTCCATGCCGGGGATGCCGCGCTTCCAGTCGGATGGGTGGGCGCGGCGCAGGGAGGCGGCGCGATCGATGCTTAGGTTTGCGTGATGCACGACCTGGGCGGAGCCGGGCTTGATTTCCATGGCCCGCACCCAGCGCGTGGCGGTGAGCGGCACGGGCAGGATGTAGTTGCGGAACAGATCGGTTCCGGATGCGGGAACGGTCGCGGGCGACTCCATCTCCAGCACCAGGTCGGGGGGGCCGAGTTGCCAGTCGCTGGTGTAGATGGGCGCTGGAGGAGCATCGCGCGGCTCGCCTTCGACCATGCCGGTGTCGACCCATTGGCGCAGGAGAGCGATTTCTTCGGAGGTGAGGCGGCGGTCGTCGGCGAACTGATCGTGCGGACCGCTGGGTAGCCACGGCGGCATGTAGCGCGAGGTGGTTACGTCCTTGACAACGCCACCCCATCGCCTGGCATCGCTGTACTTCATCAGGGAGAAGGGCGCGGAGCCTCCATCGTGATGGCATGAGGTGCAGTGCTGGTAGAGGATGGGGGCGATCTGGCCATTGTAGGTGACGGGCACTTCGGAGGCGCGTACAGTACTCTCGTGCAGACGAACCGCTGCAAGTACAAGCAGGCCAGCGGCTAGGCCCAGCGCCGTTCGACAGAATCGGAACTGAAGCGGGGACGTCATTTTCCGGTTACCAGACCACATCCTACGGGCGGTCCGCCGGGCGGCTTGGGTGGTTTTCCTGCCATGGCGGCTTGTAAGGCGTCTTCCAGATCGTGGCGCGTGGCTTGTGGCCGTTCCTGGCTGATGCTGAGGTAACGGTCGTCGATGCGCCCAATGTAAACCGTGCGGAGGCTTGTTCTTTCGGATACCATCACCGCTGCTTCAGGAGTTATCTTGGCACCGGTGAGTGCGGCAAGCTGGCCATGCGGGTCGGTTAGCGCGGCGTCTCCCAAGGCGTAGTCGGCAAGATGCGCACGGATGCCTTTGGGCGTCTCCGTCGTATTTGGATAGACGAACCAGAAGCGGACTCCGCGCGCGAGGTACTCCGACTGGACCCGCTTCATCTCGGGGAGAAGACGATTGGAGATGGGGCAATCGGAAGCGATGAAGAATAGGACGACGATTTTGCCGGGGCCGGGCGGGATGAGCGAGACCGAGCGGCCCTGGAGGTCTGTCCCGTGGACCCGACCCTGTGTGGTCGCGGGAGAGAGGAACGAGAGGCACAGAACAATTGCGCCAACGGTGAGTGCGGCGGTAGGCACGTCACCATTCTAAGCCGTGCGCCTCTACATGGCGGGGGGATGGTGGGGGTCTATGG
>CAXTPN010000124.1:6177-7376 GCA_964246125.1 uncultured Acidobacteriaceae bacterium | reverse complement strand
GATGGTCGCTATATGCATTCTGCTCCTGCTTCTACCGCTCGCATGGTTCCTTCACAGCCGTGCGAAGCCTCAACCCAGCCCATCGGCTACAAGCTCGCTGTCCGCAAAACCAGCTCCCACCTCCTCTCACCCAACTGGGGCCGTGAGTACCCCAAAGCCCGCCGCCTACAATCAGCCCAGCCCTCTTCCAGAGCCCCTCAACTCCTCCGCGCCTTCCCAAACCTCCGGCTTGCCGCGTACCGGCTCTCCACCCGTCCCGCCGCCTCATTCGGCCTTGTATCCTCCTCAAGGTGCTTCTCAGGCACCCTACAGTGCTCAGCAGCCAAGCGGACCGTTCCCACCTCCACACAGTTCGCCAACAACGCAGCTCGACACCAACATGTCTCCCCGTTCCCCTCGCCCGGAGCCGCCACGCGAGTCAGTCCCTTCCGCGCCGCCTACAGCGACCGTCCGGCCGTCTCCTCCGCCCCGCAGCCCCTCTCGAGGCACGCACCAGGGGTCCTTTGGAGTCTCTTCCGGCGTCATGGCCGCCAACCTGCTCTCCGCGCCTGAGCCTGAGTATCCGAGGCTCGCGAGTCTCACTCGCGTCGAAGGCCAGGTCACCCTCCAGGCTGTCATCGCCAAGGATGGAAGAGTAAGCATCGTCCATGTTCTCAGTGGTCATCATCTGCTGCGCGGAGCCGCCGTCAACGCCGTACGCAAGTGGCGCTACAGGCCCTACGTCGTCAACGGCCGCCCGGTCGACGTAGCCACCATCATCACGGTCAACTTCCAGCTGCATCGCTGATCGCTTCTCGGAATGCGGTACACTCACAGAGCAGGCGGCCGGGCGATCGCTGCCGTCGGCGGCGTGAGCCGTCCGGCGGGGGAGGAAAGTCCGAACTCCGCAGGGCAGTGTGCCGGATAACGTCCGGGATTCTCGTCTCAAAACGGGAAGACGGCCAGTGCAACAGAAAACAAACCGCCCGCTATGTGCGTAAGCATACAGAAGGTAAGGGTGAAATGGTGCGGTAAGAGCGCACCGGTTTCTGTGTAAGCAGAAACGCATGGTAAACCCCACACGGAGCAAGACCAAATAGGCAGGGAGTCCGGCCGCGCTCTTCGCAAGCGGCCGGCGCGCATTGGCCCGATGCGCTTAGGCGAAGAGTGCAGCGCCGGAACCTGCGGGTAGGTTGCTAAAGCGCCGCGGTAACGCGTCG
>CAXTPN010000124.1:0-6167 GCA_964246125.1 uncultured Acidobacteriaceae bacterium | reverse complement strand
GAAATGGTGCGGTAAGAGCGCACCGGGCGAGGCGTAAGCCGAGTCGCATGGTAAACCCCACACGGAGCAAGACCAAATAGGCAGGGAGTCCGGTCGCCCTCTTCGGAGTGGCCGGCGCGCATCGGCCCGATGCGCCCAGGCGAAGAGTGCAGTCCCGAAACTTGCGGGTAGGTTGCTAAAGCGGCGCGGTAACGCGGCGCGTAGAGGAATGATCGCCTAGAACAAAATTCGGCTTACGGGCCGCCTGCACACTTCTTTCCATCTCGCAGCGAACGCTCACCTACGGATGCGCGTTCGCCTCCTTGCCCGGAAACGCCACCTCGTCAGTCGACGTCGTCACCGTTCCATACTTCGGATTGATATAGCGCTCCAGGAATGCAAGCTCCTTCTCCCACGCATCCAGCCGGTGCGCCGGCTGGGAAAACCCATGCAGTTCGCCCGGATAGGTGAAGTAGAAGTAAGTCTTGTGGTGCTCCTTCAGCGCCTTCGCAAACTCCATCGACTCCGCCGGAGGCACCTGCGGATCGTTCTCGCCATGCAGCATCAGCACCGGCGTCTTCACCTTATCCACTGACAGCAGCACGTTCGCCTTCGCGTACACCTCCGGCTTCTCCTCCGGCGTGCCCCCCATCTTCATCATCCAGCGCGTAGCCGACTGCGGATTGGTCCGATACACAAACAGCTCCCGATCCACCACGCCGAACAACTCCATCGCCGCCGCAAACAGGTCCGGGTAGCGCACCACGGCATACGCCGTCATCGTGCCGCCATGGCTCCCGCCGCCAATCGCAATTCGCTTCGGGTCGACCAGCCCGCGCTCCACCAGGTACTTCGCGCCCTGCGCCACATCGTCGATCTCGCCGCCGTTCGAGTCCTCCACATTCAAATTCCGAAACACCTCTCCATACCCCGAACTGCCGCGATAGTTCGGCTCCAGCACCACATACCCCTGCTGCGCCAGATACTGCGCCCACCCGTCGAACCGGAACCCATCCTGCGCCTCCGGGCCCCCATGAATCCAAAGCAGCGCCGGAGACTTCGCTGCGCCTCCAGCCTTCACCGCGGCGGGCGTGTAGAGCATGCCCGCAATCTCCCGCCCGTCCAGACCCTTCCACGTCACCCGCTCCGGCACCCGCGCCGCCGCCTTGAAGTTCAACGGCGTGGTCTCCGTCAGGTACGTCGGCGCACCGCTCACGCCCACCTCCTGCACCAGCAGGTTGTTCGTCTCCACCGGCGACTGGTGATTGAAGTAGATCTTCTTCCCATCCGGCGACCACTGCACCCCCGAAACCTCGCCCGGCACCTCGAACTTCGCCGCCTGCTTTGCCTCGCCTCCCCCTGCCGGCATGACGAACACATTGCTCGCCTCCAGCAAGCCGCGACTCGACGTAAACGCAATCCACCTTCCGTCGGGCGAGTAAGCCGGATCATTATCCTCAAACGCTCCATCCGTCATCTGCTTCGGCGTGCCGCCCGTCGCGGGCAGAGTATAGAGGTGGTCCCATCCCGAGTTCTGCAGCACAGTCACCAGCGTTTTGCCATCCGGCGACCACCTCGCACCACGAATTGACCATCCCCCACCGCGGTCCACCGGGGACGTATACAGAACGGCAGGCTTACCTACTGGCTCCCCCGCCTGCCCATCGAACTTCAACACTTCGATCCGGCCGCTGAAGTATTCCTTGCTCCGCGCCGTGTACACAATCTCATCGCCCTTCGGCGAGAACCGCGCACCCGTCGCCTCCACGCGCGGCGGCGTCAGAAAACTCGTCACCGCGCCATCCGCGCTCACCACCATCACGCTGTTCACGCCGCGCCGTCCGCTCTCGAACAGTATCCACCTGCCATCGGGCGACCACGCCGGACCCCGGTCCGACGCCTGGCGCGGATCGCCGCTACCCGCCGGCGGCGCGCTGGTCAGCCGCCGCGGAGCCCCGCCCGCCGCATTCACCGTCCAGATATTCCCCTGGCTCGCATACGCGATCGTCTTGCCATCCGGCGACCACGCCATCCCGCTCTTGCCGCCCAGCGTGCTGGTCAACGTCACCGGCCACCCACCCGCTGCGGGCATCAGCACAATCTGCCCGCCGCGCCCGAACGCGATCGTCTTGCCATCCGGCGAGATCGAAGCCTCCACCTGCGCGTCAACCGACAGCAGGTCCTGCAGCGTCAGCGAAGCACGCTCCTGCGCCTGCAGGACACCGCCACCCAACAAACCCGTCAGCGCAAGTCCACAAAACAAGACACCAAATCCCCGCATAAAGAAATCCTCAAGCAACATGGTTAGAAATGGTAGCGAACGCTGATCTGCGCGGAGCGCGGCTGTTGCACATTCTGCAGCGTGCCGAACGTCGAAGAGGAAGAATTGTTCCCGTTGATGAATTGTTGGGCCGCGCCATTGTTGGTGATGTTGTACACATTCAAATCGGCCTCGACCGTCTGCCGCTCTGTAATTCGGAACTCACGCCCCACCAGCCCATTCCATTGCACCAGCCACGGGCACCATATCTGTCCCGTCCCGCGATCCGCATACTTGAAGCGATAAGTGGTCGCCAACGGATTTGACACTACCCGGCTCCCAGCCGTTCCGTTGGGCACAATCGCCCCGTTCAGATACGAGATCGTCGATGGCCCATACTGCCCTGCATACGGCGTTCCCAGCGCCGTGAGTGTCGTAATCACAGGACCGCCCGGCGTGCCGGATTGCGCTGTAAGCGTCGTCGAAACCCGCATGCTCCACGGAGCCTTGTAGGTCACGCCCGTCCGCGATTGGTTCCTCTGCCACATCCGATTGCGCGTATCGCCAGTGTAGTCGTTGATGTCATACCCCCGCACCGTGCCCAGCCCCGCATTGTTCGCGAACTTCGTCGGCTCGAGGATCGCCGTCGGATCGTTCGGCTGAAATGTTCCGCCCAGATGGTCCGGCGAGTAGGTATACGTTCCGAACAGCTGCACCTTCTTCGTCTGCTTGCTCACGGTGATCTCATAACCCTGGTACACAAACCAGTTATACCGGTTGTTCGTGATGTAGTAGGTGTTCGTCAGCGCCGGATTCACCAGCCCGCTCCAGACGGTTCCGGTACTCGTCGTCGTATAGATCTGATTGGTGTCGATCTCCGCCGGCCGATCGCGGTACTCGCGGTCGATGTAGCTCACGTCCACCAGCACCTCCCCCGGCAGCTGTGTCCTGTAGCCGACCAGCCACTCCCTCACGAAGCCCTGATGGCGCCCCGGATCGAAGGTCTTACCCAGGAAGCTCGACGTGCTCCCCGGCGTCACAATCTGGCCATACTGCGTCCCGTTCGGGTTGTAGTAGGTATTGGTGGTGGTGACGGTGCTCGTCGCCGCGGTCCCGAGATAGCTTGCGTTGGTAATGTCCGTCAGCTTGGTCCAACTCGCCCGCACAACGTTCTTCTGGTTCTTCGTCAGCACGAACGCCCCGCCCACGCGCGGCGCCCAGTTCCAGGCATGCTCCGTCGTCACCTTGAACTGTGCGTCTCTCGCTGAGACCCAGTCCGGCCGCAGCCCCGCCGTAATCGACAGCCGAGCAATCGGATGCCACCGATCCTGGATATACCACGCATAATCGTTCGCTCCCACATAGCTGCTCAAGTTGCTGGTCACGCCGTTCACCGACTGCGTGTGAAAGACGAAGTAGCCCTGCGACGGATCAGTCGCAACCTTCAGCGCCGCATCCTCCTGGATGATGCCGCCGCCATTGGCGTAATACGTCGTCGTCTTGTTCAGCTCATGCGGCTCCAGGTAGAAGCCCGTCTCGAGCTCGTGCGTTCCCCACGCCTTCGGAATGTAGTAGGTCAAATCGCCGCTGATCGTCGGCTTCTGCGCCGGGCTCGTGGTCACCGAATTCAGGTTGTTCAGCGTCGCCAGCGAAGATCCCTGGCCCACCAGCGTACCCGCCGACGCAACATACGTCGTGTAGATATCCTCCTCCGGCAGCGCGCCCACGCCGCCGATCTGCCCCACCGTGCTGTTCGACCCCTTGTTGTTATACGAGACCAGAAAACGCGTGTTGATCCGCGGCGTCCATTGCGAGATCAGCCGCAGCCCATACGCGCCTCCGCCGTATTGGCTATGAGCGATGTTGGCCGTGTACCACTGAAAGTTTCCGTCCTGCTTGCGGCTGTCATACTGAACCAGCCCCGTCAGCCTGTGCTTGTCTGACAACTGCACCGAACTATTCGCCAGAAACACAAAGCCCCGCGACTGATTCGGGAACGTCGAGAACGCCGGATCCAGCTGCTTGATATACGCGTCCTGCGCCGCCGTCTGGCTGATGCCGTCATTGCGGTGGATGTACCGCCCCGAAACGAAGAACCACGCCTTCTGCTTTTTGATCGGGCCACCCAATGAGAAGTCCGGCTGCTCCGAAGCCGATGCAGCCGCATTGCCGTTCGGCACATTGTTCGCATTTAAGGACGCCGGCCCGAACAGCCAAACCAGCGACCCATGCCAGCGGTCGCTGCCCGGAGGACTCGCCAGATTGATCACCATGCCCATCGCCGCAGGCGACGAAGCATCGTTTGCACCCGTCTTAATCTGGATGTCGCCCAACGATTCATTGGCGATGCTGATACTGTTCGACGGCCAGTTCTGCTGGAAGCTGCCGATATCCATCCCGTCCATCAACACCGCGTGATTCTCGTTTTCCGAACCCCGCAGAAAGTAGGTCTGCCCGCCATACGCATCGCTCGACGCACTGGTGATCCCAGGCGTCACCTGCAGCGAATCCGACCAGTCGTGCCGACCCGTCACCGGAATGTTCCGCAGCAGCTCTCCGCTCAGGTTCACCGCCTGCTCCGCGCTCTGCGTGTCGATCAGCGGAGCCTCACCCGCGACCTCGATCGACTGCGTCTCCGACCCCACCTTCAGCCCGATGTCCACCGTCACATTCAGCCCCGCGCGCACGATCAATCCCACTCGCTCATACTTCTCAAACCCCTGCGTCTCCGCCTCCACCGTGTAGTCTCCGCCCTCCGGCAGATCGGTCAGTCGATAGTTGCCCTCGGCATCGGTCACCGCCTTGAACGTCCCTCCAACAGCGGGGCTACGCGCCACGATATGCACGTTCGGCACCGCGGCTCCCGACGCGTCAGTAATGTGCCCATGGATCGTGCCGTCTGCCGAGGTCTGCGCCAGCACCGGGCAAATAGCCGCGATCGAAAGCAGCAGCGGGAACAATACCCAGTGCGATATGGAGCGAAGCTGCTGTGCGATGGCGACCTGAGCGATAACGAAATGCGTGCGGCGCGTCTGCATGGAGACCTCCTCGGAATAGAGCGGCATGGACTGGAATGCGGGTATGCATCGGCTGCCGGATCGAACTCCCGGCAGGACGTCAGTGCGAAGCGGTTCAATGAGAAATCCTGAAACCGGCTAGGGACGACAGCGACAACAGAGAGTGGGACGCATGCGCATCGTCAATTTCCTCGCTCGCCTGTCGCTTCCCCTGAAGCCGCCGAAGAGGACAGCGACACAGGCGTAGAGGTGGAATAAAGAAGCGCGTTGTACAGCAGCTTGTACGTCACCTCAGACTGCGCCCTGTACTGCGGCCGGAAGCCGAACAACACCACATGCCCTTTGCCCTGGTTCATCGCGACCAGCGCCGTCTTACCCGCGAGATACTTCCCGCCCATCAGCCATCCGCTCAATAGCGGCTGATCGCTCGCATACGTCGCCACCGAACTCTTCGGATCGTCCACGCTGAACGTCGGGCTCAACTCGAAGAACACCGGCACCTTCGGCTTCGATCCAAACCCGATCGGGTTGGTCGGGTCGACGTTGATCTCAAGGATCGACCCCGGAATATAAAAGTCTTTGTTCGCCACTCCGTCCAGCACGTTCTTTGCTCCCGCTGACGACGCCGTCGCATACACCTGCGAAGCCTTGTTCAGCGCCACCACCGTCCCGCCCGCCTCGGTGAACTCCCGCACCTTCGCCCAGCCCTCATCGCCCATGCCGCCCGTAAACTCCGCCGGAGGCTTCGGCCCGCCGCCACCTTCGCCTCCGCCCGCCCCGCCGTGCAAAATCGCCCTTGGCATCGCATCCGGCAGCACGATCACATCGAACTTCGCCTTCAACTCTCCTTTGCGAACATCCGCATCCACCACCCGCGTATACGGAATCCCGTTCAGGTCGAAGATGAACCG
>CAXTPN010000123.1:0-7426 GCA_964246125.1 uncultured Acidobacteriaceae bacterium | reverse complement strand
TCCCACCCCCCACGCACATAGTAACCATCCCATATCTCGCATTCCTGCGCTTCATCTCGCGGAGGATCGTAGCAGTGAGCTTGGCGCCCGTACATCCCATCGGATGTCCAAGCGCAATGGCGCCGCCGTTGAGGTTGAGCTTCGCGGGGTCGATGCCCAGCACCTTCATGACCGCGAGCGACTGCGCGGCAAAAGCCTCGTTCAACTCGAAGACATCGATGTCTTCGAGCGCCAGCCCGGTCATCTTCAGCAGCTTGGGAATGGCAAAGATCGGCCCAATGCCCATCTCTTCAGGATCGCACCCGGCCGTGGTAAAGGCGATGAAGCGGCCCAGCGGCTGGATGCCGAGCGCATCCGCCCGCGACCGCGACATAACCACCGTGGCAGCCGCTCCATCCGAGGTCTGCGACGAATTGCCGGCCGTCACCGTACCCTTCGCATGGAAGACAGGCTTCAGCTTTGCCAGGGCTTCGGGCGAGGTATCCGCGCGGGGACCTTCGTCCTTCGTGAACTGCGAGACGACCGGCGTGGTCTTACCCTTCTTGTCGGGAACGGAGGTGGTGACTTCGACAGGAACGAGTTCATCGTCGAACCGGCCGGACGTCTGCGCGTCGAGAGCCTTCTGGTGCGACTCGTACGAGAACTGGTCCTGTTCCTCGCGGCTGATGCCGTAGTGTGCCGCCACACGCTCTGCGGTCAGGCCCATGGAGAGATAGCTGCCGGGATAGTTTTCGACCAGCCAGGGGTTCGCCGAGACCTTCAGCCCACCCGAAGGAACGTACGACATGCTCTCCGTGCCGCCCGCCACGATAACCTCCGCGCTGCCGCCCCGGATGCGGTCGGCGGCGAGCGCGATGGTCTGCAGCCCGGAGGAGCAGAAACGATTGACCGTCATCGCCGAGGTTCCGACCGGCAGCCCCGCGCGTAATGCCGCGATCCGCGCCACGTTCATCCCCTGCTCCGCCTCGGGCATGGCGCAGCCCAGGATCACGTCCTCAATCTCCGCCTTGTCCAGCTGTGGGATGCGGGCCAGCGCGCCTGTAATGGCTGCGGCGGCAAGGTCGTCCGGGCGAGTCGTGCGGAGCGTGCCGCGCAGGGCCTTGCCTACGGGAGTCCGAACTGCGGAGGCGATCACGACTTCATTCATGTGCGGTTCCTTCGGTTCCACTTCGGAACATCTCTAAAATTCTCCGTCGAATCCTGGCGTACTTTCCGCCCCTGAAAACATGCAGTCAACTTGCCAGCGTTTCCACACACAAAACCACATCACATCCACAAAAACATCAGTGTTTGCACCTGTTTTCTTCAAAAATACCCATATTCACCACGGCATTAATTCCGCAAAGGCTTGCCTGTCTTCAGCGTGAAAGCAATTCGCTCCTGCGTCTTTTTTTCTCCGCACAGACTCAGAAACGCCTCGCGTTCCAGATCGAGCAGATACTGCTCGCTGACCAGCGTGCCCGGCGTAACCTTGCCGCCGCACAGCGCATACGCAACCCAGTTCGCGACCTTCGCGTCGTGGTCGGAGATGTACTGCCCTTCGCGCATCGTCCATACCGCTAACTTCAATGTTGCCAACGCATTCTCTCCCGGTGCGGGAATGTCGCCACGCGGGACCGGCGCGCTGTATCCCGCCTCCGCCATCGCTTTGGCTCGAGTCGCGGCATCCGAAACCAGCCGCTCGCGGTTCATCGTGATCTGGTCCGAAGCCTTCAGAAAACCCAGCCCGCGTGCCTCCACCGCCCGCAGCAGCATCTCCTTGCATCCTCCTCCCCCAGGGATAAGTCCAACGCCTGCTTCAACTAAGCCCATGTAAAGCTCGGCATGAGGCTGACGCGCCGCAGCGTGGAGAGCAATCTCAACCCCGCCGCCGAGGCACATGCCGTACGGCGCAACTACGACCGGGCGGGGGCAGAATTTGATCGCCTGAGTCATGTTCTGAAACTGGCGAACGGCCAAATCAACCTCGTCCCACTCTTCTTCCTGGACAGAGAGAAGAAGCTGCATGAGGTTTGCGCCAACCGAGAAGTTCGCCGAGTCGCCGGAGATGATGAAGGAGGAGAAGTTGGCGACGGCATCGCCGGAAGGTTTCAACGTCTGGGTGATGAGCGTGACGATGTCCCCGCCAAGCGCGTTCATCTTGGAATAAAGTTCGATCGCTCCTACGCCGTCGCCGAGATCGATCAGCGAGGCTCCCGTGTTCTTCTTCACCACGCCCTTCGCCTTTTTGATCGTCGCCAGCGAAATCACGCCGGGCGCGGCAACGCCAGGCATCCAGGCTCCGGTGAGAGGATCGAAGTACTGGCGGCCCGAAGGCGTTGAGGGCTCGTCCTTGTACCAGGTCTCGGCTCCTGAAGCTAGAAGTTTTTCGACATTGGGAGAGATTTGCAGGCCTTGAGCCTTCATCTTCTCGGTGGTCTCGCGAACACCGGCGGCATCCATCATCTCGAAGGGACCTAGCTCCCAGTTGTAGCCGGTCTTCATCGCCTTATCGATCGCTACTATGTCGGACGCCGGTTGAGAACCGTCCGTCGAGAGGCGGTTGGCCGCGTAGGTGAAGAGTTCCGTGAGATACGGCCAGTAGAACGCAGAGGCCTTATCCTTGGACGGGTCTCCTTCGATGAGCTGCTTGATGCGGGCCGCCGTCTGCTCTACCGGTTTCACCATCTCGAGCGCAGGCAGCTTGGGGCGAGTAGACTCGCGGTAGTCGAGAGTCTGCCAATCCAGCACATGCAGCAGGTCGCGCCCCTCCTGGTCCTTGCCGGCCTTCTTGTAGAAGCCTTGTTTCGTCTTGTCGCCAAGCCACTTCTTTTCGAGCATCTTGCCAACGAAGGAGGCTGGTCTCACGTCCTGGCGCTCATCGTTGATGCGTCCGGCTTGAGCCTGGAAGTTGTTTGCGACATGGACCATCACGTCGACCCCAACAAGGTCCCCGAGTCGGAAGGTGCCGGTGCGCGGCCACCCTATCGGAGTACCGGTCAACGCGTCGACCTCCTCGATGGTGAGTCCCTGCTGCTGCATCAGGTGGATCGCATTGCCCATGGAGAAGTTGCCGATGCGATTGGCGATGAAGTTGGGCTGGTCGAACGAGTGGACGATGGCCTTGCCCAGGCGCTGGTCGCAGAAGTGGCTGACTACTTCAACGTCGCCGGGGTTTGCGGCCGAAGTTGGAATGATCTCGAGCAGGCGCATGTAGCGCGGAGGATTGAAGAAGTGGGTGCCGAACCAGTGACGCTTCAGGTCAGGGTCCAAACCTTCGGCAATCTCCGCTATGGGCAGCCCGGACGTGTTGGTCGTGGTGATGGTCCCGGGCCTGCGGTGTTGCAGAACCTTGGCGAGCAGTGCGCGTTTGATCTCAAGGTTTTCGGCGACTACCTCGATGATCCAATCGCAAGTCCCGATCAGGGCCATGTCGTCGTCGAAGTTGCCTAGCGTGATGAACCGGGCAGAATCCGGGGAGAAAAACGCTGCCGGTTTCGACTTCTTCAGAGCGTCAAGGGCGGAAAGAACGAACTTGTTGCGCTCGGGCTTTGCGGCGTCGCATGCGGTGCCGGGCGGTACGATGTCGAGCAGGACCACGGGAACGCCGGCATTCGCAATGTGAGCGGCGATTCGTGAACCCATGGTTCCAGCGCCGAGGACGGCGACTCTGCTGATAGTGCGGCGGTTCGGGGTTGCGCTCGACATCGATCTGACTCCGTTGTTGCGGACCAGAGGAGATTACTGAATGACTATTCATTTCGTCAAGAAAGCCACTCCGCACTAAGAGTGAGCAGCGAAGCTGCGAATATGATGAGAGTGGGATCAAGGGAGGCACGGATTGGCTAAACGTTGGTTGCGTGTAGGAGCTTTGAGCATTGTTGCCATTGCGGTGATGCGACCGGCAAGGCCGCAGGATATGGCGAGCTTTGAGAAGCGGGTTACCGTGAAGGTGCTGCCCAACGGTTTGACGCTGGTCGTGTGCGAGCGGCCCGAGGCGCCGGTATTTAGCTACTACACGCTCGTGAATGCGGGGTCGGCGGACGATCCTGGTGGACAGAGCGGCCTGGCGCACATGTTCGAGCACATGGCCTTCAAAGGGACCGACGAGATTGGCACGACCAACTATGCGGCGGAGAAGATTGCGCTGGCCAAGGTGGAAGCCGCGTACGCGGCATACGATGCGGAACTTCGCAAACGATTTGGTCAGGACAAAGACAAGTTGGCGCGACTCAAGAAAGCCTTCGACGATGCTCAGGACGCGGCTGAAAAGTTCGTCATTCCCAATGAGTTTCCGCAGATTGCGGAGCAGAACGGCGCAGAGGGGTTGAATGCGTCCACCCAGGAGGATTCGACTGAGTACTTCTGGAGCATGCCCTCCAACCGGCTGGAGCTTTGGGCCTACATGGAAAGCGGACGCATCGGACATCCGGTTCAGCGTGAGTTCTACAAGGAGCGCGACGTGGTGCAGGAAGAGCGGCGGATGCGAACCGACTCGTCACCCACAGGGCGTCTGATTGAGCAGTTTTTATCAACGGCGTATGTGGCCCATCCGTATGGGAAGCCCACTGTAGGCTGGGAGAGCGAGATCAGCCAGGTGACGGCCACGGAAGCGGAAGCCTTTCACAAGAAGTATTACGTTCCAGCCAATATTGTGATCGCGGTGGTGGGCGATGTGAAAGCCTCGACGGCTATGCCCGTGCTGGAACGTTACTTTGGGAATATTCCGGCAGGGCCTAAGCCTGAGCCCATGACCACAGTGGAGCCAACACAGTTTGCGGAGAAGCTGGTCGCCATGAAGGAGCAGACGCAGCCGTTTTATCTAGAGGGCTATCACAAGCCGGACTACCGCGATCCAGACGACGCGGTGTATGACGCGATTACAGATATCTTTTCCAATGGGCGGACCTCCAGGCTTTATCAGAGCCTGGTTCGTGATCAGAAGATTGCCGCAGCCGCCCAAGGCTTTGCCGGCTTTCCCGGCAGCAAATATCCGGGATTGTTCGCCGTCTACGCCGTTCCCCTCCCGGGCCACACCACGGACGAGATGCGCGACTCCATCCACAAGGAGATCGACCGGCTCAAAAGCCAGGAGGTCTCCGACGCGGAGTTGGAGAAGTTCAAGACCCGAGCCAAGGCGGACAAGCTGCGTGGGCTGGCGGACAATGAAGGCCTGGCGGAGCAGTTGGCGGAAGCCCAGACAAACTATGGAGACTGGCGCGAGATGTTTCGGGAGATTGCAAAGATCGATGCTGTGACCAAGGCGGATGTCAAGCGCGTGGCGAATAAGATTTTCATTGATAGCAACCGGACGGTAGCGAAGATTGAGTTTGCGGCTCCGGCAGCTGCCACCCCCTCGACTGGTAAGACTGGCGGTGCGCAATGAACAGGACGGCAAGGGGGAAGATGGTACAGGTTAGACGGTTGATGCTGACAACGCTCCTGGTACTGGCGGCGGGTACAGTGCCGGCGCAAAGTGCGAAGCCCGCGGGCACGCATAGTTCGGCGAGGTCGGCACCCGAACCGTGGAAGAGGATTCCGGTTCCGCCGTTGCATGACTTCAAGCCGGAGCAGCCGAAGAAGATCGTGCTGGCGAACGGGCTGGTGATCTTTCTGGCGGAGGACCATGAACTGCCGTTCATCAATGGTTCGATCATCATCCGGGGGGGTGGCCGCGACGAACCTGCCAACAAGGTTGGACTGGTGAGTCTTTACGGACAGACCTGGCGGACCAGCGGGACGACGACCCGGAGCGGCGATGCCTTGGACGAGATGCTGGCGCTGAAGGCCGCGACGGTCGAGACGGGCGGCGGGCTGGCGACGACTTCAGTGCGCTGGTCCAGCTTCAAGCAGGACTTCGACGAGGTCTTCGGCGTGACGATGGATGTGTTGCTGCATCCGGACTTCAAAGCGGACAAGCTGGCGCTGGGCAAGCGGCAGATGAGCGCGGGGATCGCGCGCCGCAACGACGATGCCGCGGGAATCGCCGGACGCGAGGCGGCGATGATCGCCTACGGCAAGGGCAGCCCGTATGCGCGGGAGGTGGAGTACGCGACCATCGCGGCGGTGCAGTTGAGCGATCTGGCCGCGTGGCACGACCGGACCGTGCTGCCGAACAACATGATCGTGGCGGTTTCGGGCGACTTCGACCCGGCGGCAACGGAGGCTAAACTGCGACGAGCGTTTGAGCCGCTTGCGCGCGGCGATGCGCTGCCGACGGTGGCTGCGGAGTTCAAAGACCCGAAGGCGGGCGTCTATTTCGTGGACAAGACGGATGTAAACCAGTCCAACGTGTATATCGTCGGGCTGGGTACGGAGCGGAACAACCCGGACTACTACGCGTTAAGCGTGATGAACGAGGTGTTTTCGGGGGGGTTCGGCTCGCGCGTGTTTCAGAGCGTGAGGACGAAACTGGGGCTGGCGTACAGCGTCTTCGGAAGCTATGGGGCGTCCTACGACCATCCGGGAACGTTTACGGTAGGCGCGGCGACGAAGAGCGCAAGCACCGTAGCGGCGACGAAGGCGATGCTCGAAGAGATCGGGCGGCTGAAGACGGAGCCGCCGACCGCGACGGAGCTGAAGAATGCAAAGGACGAAGTGCTGAACTCCTTCATCTTCCACTACGATTCTCGCGAAAAGACGCTCAATGAGCAGGTGACGCTGGCACTGTACGGCTACCCATCCGACTTTCTGGAACGCTACAAGAATGGCATCGAAAAGGTGACTGCGGCCGATGTGACGCGGGTCGCGAATAAGTATGTGGACGTTTCCAAGCTGGCGATCGTGGTGGTTGGGAACAAGGCTGAGTTCGGCGGACCGTTGACTCCGTTAGGTACAGTGACGGACCTGGATATCACGATTCCTCCTCCCCCGGCCTCTTCGGGCGGTGTATCTCAGTCGAAATGAATTGTTGTAAGGAGACACGACGGGCATTCTCGCATCGATTAAAGCAACCTATCTACCCGTGAGGTACTTAGGCGCAAAACTATTCGATAGTCCTTTTTTGTGGACTAATTCTTAAGGCGAATAACGCGTAAGTGGAAAACGGGTGAGCGAAGTAGAACGCTCATGCAATACAACAAAACGCGGACCCTCAGGGATGACAACGCAGAGTGTGATTAGGTGATGCGAAGCATATCGAGATGGTATTGAACTGGCCAGGCTTGTTGCCGTTGTGACGACCTCGTAGCGCTGAAGCGCTGGGCGGGTTCAGGAAGAGAGCTAAGAGGTGTTGGCGAGGGGAAGGGTCAGAGTAAAGGTGGCGCCGCGGTGGTTGCCGGGGCTCGCGGCGGCGATGTTGCCTCCGTGCTGGCGAGCGATGGTGCGGACTAGAAAGAGGCCGAGGCCGGTGCCTTTGATCTTGATCTCGTAGCGGCCGGGGATGCGGTAGAAACGCTTGAAGATGCGTTTGAGCTCCGCCTCCGGGATGCCCAGGCCGCGGTCGGCG
>CAXTPN010000122.1:0-7503 GCA_964246125.1 uncultured Acidobacteriaceae bacterium | reverse complement strand
GATGTTGAGGGGGGTGGCGTCCTTGAGGATCCAACCCTCGGCGATCCCTTCTTCACAGAGAGTAAGTGTGAGTTCGGCGGCGGCTAGCCATTGCGATGGTGTCCACTCCCATGGGTAGGTGGGGACAGGCACGAGAGGGTGGATGAGACGGAGGCGATCGGGCGAGTCGTCAACGATGGATGCGACGATGTCGCCGCGCTGCTGGAGGCGCTGGTAGAAGGGGGAGGCGATGAAGCCGAGGACGAATTGCCGGGCTGCCGGGTTGATGGCGCGGACGGCGCGATCGTGTTCGAGCGTGAGCGATCCATCCGGGTCGCGGAAGGTGGCTATGGGAGAGGCGGGGATCATGCGGCCTGGGCGCTGCTGGTTGTGATAGGCGAGGCCGAAGTCATCTGGTTATGGAGACGCTTTGCCTATCATAGAAGACTCAGGGCAGCGTTCCTAGTGAATGCGGTTGCGGCGGGGCTAGGCGGCACCCTGGAGCGAATCAAGCGTGGCGGCGGGGAGAAGCGCGGCTGCCGCGTCGACGGCTTCGACGATGGTTCGAGCGTAGGGAATGAAAGCCCGGCCTGCGTCCGTGAGGCGAACGTGGCGGCGGGATCGGTCGAAGAGCTTGACGCCGATGGATTCTTCCAGCGCCTTGATCTGGAAGGTTGTGGTGGTCTGGCTCATGTAGAGGGCGCGCGCGGTCTTGCCGAAGTGGAGCAGAACAGAGAGGGTGAGGAAACAACGCAGTTGCCTGATCCTGAAGTCCAATGGCGCCTCCGAACTGTGGGAGAGAGCTATGCATGGCCGTGCGGCGGCACGGTTTGTGACTGCGGCTAGAGCAGGGAGCACTATTTGCGGGATCGTTACGTTATTTTGATCGCGAGAGGTGAGCGAGTCAAGGCTTTCCGCGGGGGTTGAGCAGAAAATCTGATTAGACAGCGGGAGCGCAAGGACGTATGGTGAGATCAATCACAACAAAAAGTAGTTTGCGGCAACGCTGAACGTCATGCTTTGTTGCACCTCGCTCCGCCTCGTTTTGGCGACTCGTCCCAGCATTGAACCCGTAGCTTCGCGGCGCTGCATTCCAGGAACGCTGGAGGCGCCGTCCTCGCAAGTTTGAACCGCCTACTGAAGTCGTACTCGAAGACCGAACCTGTTGTACGCGCCTATTCGATGTCATAGGTCTATACGCCTTTGTGGCGTGGAGGGCTTTCTATGGCTCGGCAAGCGCTGGGTAGGGCATTCAGCGGCATCTGCAGCGATCACTCGCACTGGAGGTTCTTCAGCATGAAGATGGTTGGCGTCGCAATCGTGTTTCTTCTTTCGTTGTCTGCAGCACAGGCCCAGCAGACTGGAATCAGCGGCAAGGTAATGGACTCGCAGGGCGCGGTGATTGCGGACGCGAACGTGGAGGTGAAGAGAGTAGGGGCGGCGGCGTATACCACGAGGACGAATAGCGCGGGCACGTTTCTTGTACCATCGCTGACTGCGGACGAGTACATGGTGAAGGTGATGGCGGAGGGTTTCACTACGGTAGAGACCAAGGTGACGATGCTGGTGGGGCAGACGGCGGAGGTGGATACGGTGCTGCCGGTGAAGGGCTCGAGCGATTCGATCATCGTGCGTGAAGATGCGGATGTGGTGGATACTACGTCCTCTTCGGTATCGGGCAACATCACGCCGGATGACGTGAAGAACCTGCCGATCAACGGGCGCAACTACATGGAGCTGGCGACGCTGGTGCCGGGCGTGCGGCTGAATGCGGTGGTGAACGACACTCCTCTTGGCGGGGAGAACTCGGGCAAGTTCCAGATCAATCTAGACGGGATGCAGGTGACGCAGAATACGGCCGATGCGAGCTTCGGACAGCCGCGCTTTTCGCCGGACGCGATCAGCCAGTTTCAAATCATTACGAATCGTTTCGATGCTACGACGGGGCGGTCTGAGGGCTTGGTGGTGAACGTGCAGTCGAAGTCGGGTGCGAACGCGATGCATGGGTCGCTGTTCGGATACTTTAGGAGCGATGCGTTCAATGCAGGCGATCCGATCTACAAGGAGCAGGACCTGACAAATCGGGCGGCGATTGCGGCGGGCACCACGCCGTACATCAACCCGGTGCTGCCGCTGTCGGATCAGCAGTTTGGGGCGACGCTGGGTGGCGCGATCAAGAAGGACAGGCTCTGGTACTTCGGGTCGTACGAGGGCGAGCACCAGTCGAGCGGCTTGCCGGATACTCCGCTGCTGCCGGGCGCGGCCGCGACGGTTGCGCCGCAGACGCTGACGGTAAACGAGTATCTGGGCCGCGTGGATTGGCAGCCGAGCGCGATAGACCATGTGTTTGTGCGTGGCAACGGCTTCACCTTCAAGAACAATCACACGCTGGCGAGTGGGTCGGCGGACCCGAGTTCGGCGTTCATCGCGACGCGCAATAACTACACGCTGCTGGGCGACTGGAACCGTGTGGCAGGGCCGAAGCTGGTGAACGATGTGCATATCGGGTTCAGCCACTTCGGCTGGACCAACGTTCCGGTGCTGACTTCGCTGGCCATTACGTTCGGCTCGGTGACGGTGGGAGCGCCGTATAACTATCCGCAGATCTTCAACCAGGCGGTGCAGGAGTATCGCGATGATCTTTTCTATCTGATAGGCAAGCACAGCTTCAAGGTGGGCGGGGAGTTTCTGCATAGCGCGGATACGGGGTTGTTTCAGCAGAACCTGAACGGCACAGTAAGCGGGTGCCAGGCGATCACGAGCGCCGCGGTGGCGGCGGACCTGTTTCCGAACGGCACGAGCAGTCCTTCGACCTGGAACTATACGAACCTGAACGATGCGACCAAGACGGACATCGACTCGCTATGCAGCACGACGGGAACCTTTGTGCAGGGTTCAGGAAACTTCAACGTGAATATTCCCCGCAATCAGATCGCGTTCTGGGCGCAGGATGACTACAAGGTGCTGTCGCGGCTGACGGTGAACATGGGCCTGCGTTACGACAACGACTTCGGCATCTTCAATACGGGGCTAACGCTAACCAACGGGCTGCTGACGCCGAAGAGCAACGACAACCATGAGTTTGCGCCGCGCGTTGGATTTGTCTATGACATCTTCGGCAAGGGCAAGACGGTGATCCGCGGCGGGGCGGGAATGTTTTTTGCGGACGTTTCGGCGAACCAGACGATCGATGGGCAGATATTCAACGGTCAGACATCGCTGCAGGACTCGATTGCGGGGTCCGCGTCGGCTCCGCTGCTGCTGCCGCAGCCTGCGTTCGGCGCGGTTCCGCGGCAGGCGGTGCAGCCGCTGGGGCCGAACGTGGCGACGCCTTGGTCGCTGCAGATCTCGGGGGGCGTGCAGCAGGAACTGCCGTTCCATACCGTGTTGACGGCGGACTATGTGCATACACGGGCGTATCACGACTGGGTTCGGTTGAATGCAAACCTGCTGCAGAATCCGACGAATCCAGAGCTAAGCCTGAGTCCCAATACGAAGTACACGGCCGCGGAGGGAACGCCGACGTGCCCCGGCGGCGGGGTGACGCAGGACGCGACCTATACGACGGCCAGCTATAACGTGTGCGCGCAGGCGTTCACCAACGTGAATCAGTTCTTTACGCCGAATGGCGCGGGCTCGATTTACGATGCGCTGCAGTTGGGGCTGCGGCACTCGGTAAGTCACAGCTTCAGCGGCGGACTGGCGTATACCTACTCGCGTGTGAAAGATTCTTCGGAGTCTCCTTTCTACTATCCGAACAAGCCCTTTCTGAACGGGCTGCATGACGAGTGGGCGAACGGGCAGGACGACCAGAGGCACACGCTTACGATTACGGGCGATTATGCAATCAAGTATGGTTTGTCGCTCTCAGGGTTGTTTCACTTCGGCTCGGGCGATGCGTTTCCAACTTATCTCAGCACGGCACAATCGACGGCGTACTCACCCAGTTACAATCGAACCTTCCAGACGAACGTGGTGCCGGTTGCGGCGGGAACGGCGTGCCCGTCCGGGTCGACGTGCTTGACGGTTTATAACAACCCGGCCAACAACTTTCTCGATCCGGCAACGGGATACTATGTGACGAAGCGCGATGCAGCGTACGGCCGAAACATCTATCGCGCGGATACGCGGGTGCAGGAGGCGCATCGGTTCGGCGACCGTTTCCGCGGCGTGGTGGCAGTGGAGGCGTTCAACCTCTTTAACCATTCAAACTACGGGACCTACAATGGCCAGATCAACTCGCCACTGTATGGATCGCCGCAGTCTACGACATCGACGGCTACTGGCATTCCAGTTGAGTTCCGGCCTCGTTCGTTGCAGTTCCTGGCTCGGCTGGAGTTCTAGGGCTAGAACAGCCATCCCGGACAGTGGAGACACTGTCCGGGATGGGCTGCGTTTGCGTCGTTTCGTTCATACTGATGTACGGCTGTAGACAGGGGACTTCATGCAACGTCGTTCGATTACGCAGATCTCGATGCTCGTCCTTCCTTTCGTGTTGGTTGCGGCTGAGGGCCAGAGCGCCACGGCTCCAGCCAAGGTTATTACCGTGACGGAAGGGACGGACATGGCGGTGACGGTTTCGCCGGATCGCCGGACGATGCTGATGGACCTACAGGGGCTGATCTTTTCGCTGCCGTTTGCAGGTGGTGCGGCGAAGCAGATTACGTCGCCGATTCAGGAGGCGAGCCATCCGGAGTTTTCGCGGGATGGATCGTTCGTTGCGGTTCAATCCTATGCGGGCGGGACGTTTCATATCTGGACGATGAAGCCGGATGGGACGGGCTGGAAGCAGATTACCGGCGGGCATGGAGACGACCGGGAGCCGAGGATCTCGCCTGATGGGAAGATGATTGCGTTCTCATCGGACCGCGCGTTCAAGGGCTCGTATGACATCTGGCTGGTGGACATTGCGACGGGCGTGCTGACGCAGGTGACGGATGGCGATGAGGATGAGTTCGAGCCGGCGTGGAGGCCGGATGGCAAGGCGCTTGCGTTTGTCAGCGGTACGGGCATTGCGGCGAAGTCGGTTGAGTTGATCGATCTGACGAATGGGAAGCAGAGGACGATGGTGAAGGTCGATGCGGCGAAGGGCAGGGTGGATGCGCCTTCGTTCTCGCCGAGTGGGAAGCTGATCTCCTATGTGCGGTTTGAGGGTTCGGGGTTGTTGATGAGCGCGGCGCGTCTGGTGGTGGCCGGGGTAAAGGATGGAGCGACGGTTTACACAGGCAAGGCGGATGATGCATTTCCGTTTCCGGCGACATGGCTGTCGGAGACGAAGCTGGTTTATACAGGCAGCGGGCATGTGTTGCGGACCGATGTCGCCTCGAACTCGGAGACGGAGATTCCGTTCCGGGCGGGGATCAGCTCGGTGCGGCCGCAGTATGCGCGCAAGGTGTATCACTTCGATTCGACCGCGCCGCGCGTGGTGAAGGGCATCTATGCGCCGGCGCTGTCGCCGGATGGGAAGCAGGTGGCGTTTGTGGCGCTGAACCAGCTTTATGTGATGAAGATCGGGGCGGCACCGGCGGCGCTGACTAATGATGCGTTTTACAAGCAGGGTCCGGCGTGGTCGCCGGACGGCAAGACGCTGGCGTATGTGACGGATAGGGACGGGACCGAGAATGTCTATCTGCACGATATGTCGGCCGCTGGGACGGATGCGGATAAGCGTTTGTCGCCGAGCGCGGAGGCGCAGATCATGCCGGCGTGGTCGCCTGATGGGAAGCTGATCGCGTGCCAGGATCATACTGGCGCGACGGTGCTGCTGACGGTGGCGACCGGGGCGGTGAAGCCGCTGGCACCGGCGACGTTCTTTCCGGGGCGGCCCTCGTTTTCGGCTTCGGGGGGGACGGTGGCGATCGCGACGATCAAGCCTTATACGAAGCGGTTTCGCGAGGGGACGAGCTCGATTCTGACGGTGAATGTGGCGACGGGTAAGACGGAGTTCTTCGCGCCCTCGCCGTTTGAGTCGATTACGACGCGGACTGAAGATGGACCGGTTTACTCGCCGAACGGCAAGGAGATGGCGTTCGTGATGGATGACCTGCTGTACACCATGCGGGTGGATGCGGCGGGCAGGCCATCGGGGGTGGCGGTGAGGTTGAACAACGAGATGACGGACGCGCCGACGTGGTCGGGGGATTCGTCGAAGATTTTATATCTGCACAATGGGCAGTTGAAGATGATTTCGCGGGCGACCAAGGTGGTCACCCCGGTGGCGATGAACCTGACGTACACGATGGCGAAGCCGACGCAGCGGCTGCTGATTCATGCGGGCCGGTTCTGGAAGGGGGCGGGAGACGCGGAGCAGACGGACGTGGATATTCTGGTGACGGACAACCGGGTTACGAGCGTTACGCCGCATGCCGCAACGACGCCTGCCGGGGTGACTCGGGTGGTGGAGGCGGGCGACCTGACGGTGATGCCGGGGCTGACGGAGGCGCATGCGCATAACGACTCAGACAACTCGATCTACTATGGCGACCGGATGGGGCGGCTGTGGCTGATCTACGGAATCACCCAGGTGCGGGGGTTGGCTGACAATGCGTATCGCGCGCTGCAGCACCAGGAGGCTTACCGGTCGGGCGCGGCGGTGGGGCCGCGGCTGTTCTCGACGGCGGAGGCGGTGGATGGCGAGCGGGTCTACTACCCGATGATGATTCCGACGACCAGCGAGGAGCAGCTGCACCGCGAGTTTGCGCGGCTGAAGGCGCTGGATTTCGATTTTGTAAAGCTGTATGTGCGGCTGCCGTTCGACTGGGCGAAGCAGGGGATCGACTTTGCGCATGGGCAGATGGGGGTGGAGACGGCGTCGCACTACCTGCTGCCGGCGGTGTCGCTGGGGGAGGACGGGATGAGCCACGTCTCGGCTACGGCGCGTACGGGGTATGCGTACTCGCGGAGCTTCACCGGGGTGAGCTACGGGGATGTGCGGAAGCTGCTGACGGAGTCGAAGATGTGGACGGTGTCGACGATCCTGAACCCGACGATGTATGTGGAGAATCCGACGATGCCGGATGACCCCAGGTACAACGTGGCTCCGCCGTGGGAGAAGGCTCGTCTGGTCGCGGCGCGGGATGCGGATTTGAAGGCCGACCAGACGGAAGCGATGGCGCGGGTGAAGGATGAAGAGGATACGGTGGCGGCGGTGGTCAAATCGGGCGGTTATATCCTGGCTGGAACGGACTCGCCGCTGGATTTGACCGCGACTTCGCTGCATCTGAATCTGCGGGCACAGGTGAAGTTCGGACTGGCGCCGTGGCAGGCGCTGGAGACGGCGACGATTTTGCCGGCGAAGGCGTTTGGGCTGGAGAAGGACCTGGGTACGCTGGAGCCGGGCAAGCTGGCGGACCTGATCCTAGTCAAGGGCGATCCGCTGAAGGATATCAACGCGGCGGCGGATGTGCAGTGCGTGATGGAGAACGGGGTTCTGCGGTCGGTAGCGGAGGTGATGGCTCCGTTTGCGAAGAGCGATATCGGGAGCGGGGTTTGTTCGGCGCGGTAAGGGTAGGCGGGGTTTTCTGG
>CAXTPN010000121.1:1616-7525 GCA_964246125.1 uncultured Acidobacteriaceae bacterium | reverse complement strand
GTGAGGTCCTTGGTGACGCCGACGATCAGCGTGACCTTGCCGTCGTTTGCAGCGCCGAGCACGACCACGCCGCTGCCCAGCTTGACGCGCAGCTGGTCGACCAACTCGCGCATCTGGGCTTTGTCGACACCGTCCACGCGGCGCGCGAGCACCTTCACGCCCTTGACCTCGACCGCGCCGGAGGCTGCGTCGGCGACGCTGGCGGCGGCTGCCTTCAGGCGCATGGCGTCGAGCTCGCGCCGCAGCCGCTTGATCTCGTCTTCGGTGGATTCGAGGCGGGCGCGCACGGCGGGCGCGTCGCCGCCACCGACCGCGCGGGCCACGTCGAAGTCGCGGCGGAACTCTTCGAGCGCGCCCGTGCCGGATACGGCCTCGACGCGCCGGACGCCGCTGGCCACGGAGCTTTCGCCGACCAGCTTGACCAGGCCGATCTCGCCCGTGGCCGCCGTGTGGGTTCCGCCGCAGAGCTCGGTTGAGAAGTCGCCGATTTTGACCACGCGCACGCGGTCGCCGTACTTTTCGCCGAAAAGGGCCATGGCTCCGTAGTCGTTGACAGCGACGTCGATGGGAATATCCACCAGCGTTTGAACCGGCGTGTTGGCGAACACCTGCGCGTTGACGATACCCTCGATCTCGCGCAGCTCCGGCTCGGCGACCCCGGTGAAGTGGCTGAAGTCGAAGCGCAGGCGGTCGCGGTTGACGAGCGACCCGGCCTGCGTGACGGGCTTGCCCAGCACCTCGCGCAGCGCGGCGTGGAGCAGGTGAGTGCCGGTATGGTTGCGCATGGTCGCGGCACGCACCTCGCCATTCACCACGGTATCCACACACATCTCCACGTCCAGCCGCTGTTTCGCCACAACCTTGTGCGCGAAGACGCCCTGCACCGGCTTGGTCGCGCCCAGCACCTCGGCGAAGACGGTCTGATGATCCTCCCCATAGAGCCAGCCCACATCGCCCACCTGCCCGCCCGAATCCGCATAGAAGCTGGTCGCATCCAGCACGACCTCACCCTGCTCGCCCGGCTGCAAATGCTGCACGCCTGCGCCATCTTTAACCAGCGCCAGCACCCGCGCGCCATCCACCCGCAGCGCCGAGTAGCCCTCGAACTCCGTCTTGGCTAACTCCCGGTAGACGGGTGCCGCCGACTTCTGCGATCCACCCTTCCAAGAAGCGCGTGCGCGCTCCTGCTCCTCAGCCTTCGCACGTTCAAATCCCTCTAAATCTACAAACCAATCTGCGTCGCGGCTTGCGTCGACGATAAAGTCTAGAGGCAGTCCATACGTCTCGTATAAGTGAAACGCTGTTCGTCCATCCAATCCTTGCCTAAAGGTGTAGGCATCACGAGTCAAACCCGCGTTGAGCATCACCTGACGATTGTTTTCGCGTTGACGTTCAACCTGTCCTGCTATGACTTCGTCTAGCTTCCTGCTACCAGCATTCATCACCCGAGCAAACTGCTCCTCTTCCGCCAACACTACCTTGCTAACCCGTTCACTGGTCTCGCCCAGCTCCGGATAAGCCACCTTCATCTCATCTCGCACAGCGAAGACCATCTCGAACATGAACGGCTTGTCCTGCCCCAGCAGCCGCCCATGTCGAATCCCCCGCCGCAGAATCTTCCGCAGCACATACCCGCGCCCCTCGTTCGCGGGCTGCACTCCATCGGAGATCAAGAAGGTGGCGGCCCGGGCGTGGTCGGCGATGATGCGGAGGCTGGCGGCCTGCTTGTTGTCGGAGACGGCGGCTTGCTCGGCGGAGAGGATTCCGTTCGGAGTTGGAGAAGAGGCATATGCCGGGCTTACAGCCCTTTCCACCTCAGCGGCCCCGGTCCCTGGGGCTGCGCCCCAGGCTGGTATGTCGTCGCGCCGTTGGCGCTCAAGATCGTTGCCCGGTCCGTCCGGTTCTTTGGTTAGAGAGAGGTTGGTGAGTTCGGCGGCGCGGGCGAGGAGGGGGGTGAAGAGGTCAGTCTGGTAGTTGCTGACGACGCCCTGGAGGACGCAGGCGATGCGCTCGAGGCCCATGCCGGTGTCTATGCTGGGCTTGGGAAGCGGGGTCAGGACGCCGTCGGAGCTGCGGTCGAACTGCATGAAGACGAGGTTCCATATCTCGACGTAGCGCTGGTCGTCTTGGGGGAACGGCCTGTCCTCCCCGGTCTCGCTGGCGGCGACGCCCAGGTCGTAGAAGATTTCGGAGCAGGGTCCGCAGGGGCCGGTGTCGCCCATCTGCCAGAAGTTGTCCTTCATGGGCATCTCGAAGATGCGCTCGCGGGGGACGCCGACCTCGACCCAAAGGTCCTCCGCCTCGGTATCCCGGGGGACGCCGCCCGAGCCCTCGAAGATGGTGACGTAGAGCCGGGCGGGATCGATGCCGAACCACCGCGGCAAGGTGAGCAGCTCCCAGGCGTAGGCGATGGCTTCGCGCTTGAAGTAGTCGCCGAAGGAGAAGTTGCCGAGCATCTCGAAGAAGGTGTGGTGGCGGCGGGTGAAGCCGACGTTTTCGAGGTCGTTGTGCTTGCCGCCGGCGCGCACGCACTTCTGGCTGGAGGCGGCGCGGGAGTAGACGCGCCGCTCCGCGCCGAGGAAGACATCCTTGAACTGGTTCATGCCCGCGTTGGTGAAGAGCAGGGTGGGATCGTTGGCCGGCACGAGGCTGGACGAGTGGACGCGGCGGTGTCCTTTCTCCTCGAAAAACCGTAAAAAATCCTCGCGAATCTGTGCGCCTGAACGATATTCCATAGGGTTCAAGTCTAGCAGCGGCGGCGTGCACTGTCCGCAGGGAGGCAGCGCATGCGCGCCATAGGCGTCTCGCGAAGGGAGCCAACCTACTCCTGGCCCATCACACCCGGGCGCCAGGTAATCCCCTCCAGCTTCAGCCCTTCATCCTCGGTCGCCTTCAACTCTGCGAACTCACTGCGACGCCGCACCATCTCGAGGCAGCACACCAGCGCGTCGAAGGCGTCTTCGCTGCCCCCGGCCTTTGCAAGCACGGCTGGACTCAACCCCGCGTACAGCGCGTCTTCCTTTCGCCGCGCCCGCAGATACGCCGCGCGGGCGAGCGCGTTGGACTTGGCCACCGGCCCGGTCAGCAGCCGGGTATACATCTCCACCAGCATGGGCTTGTTGTTTTCGGCGGAATCGAACGGCCACACCCGGAAGCCGGCGTCGCGCAGGGTGAGCAGCCACTGCATGGCGCGCAGGCTGCCGGTGCCGACGCTTCCACTGCCGCCGACCTGAAACGGCGACTTGGGCGTAATCCCCCGCATGAGCGCGGCGCGCGCCGGGTCGCCGCCCGCAAGCGACTGCTCGACCTTGTTTTCCATGTCGGTTCGCCGCATCATGGACGCGTAGCCCGCGCCGCAGAACTGCGCGGGACGTTTGTGCGGGCGGCCCCAGAAGCGCACGTCGCGGGTGCCGGTCGCGTCGGTGAGCCAACGCTCGCCGTGGCCGGCGGCGACATGGCGCCAGAAGTCGAACACCGTGACGCAGCCGTGCTCCCGCAGAAACCAGGCGGGGTAGCTGAAGCAGCAGTCGATGCCGACGACCATGGCCGGAGTCTGCCGCGCCATGTGCAGCAGCCATGCGGCAAGCTCCTCGCGCGTGCGCCCGTTTTCGAGGATGACCTTGCCGCCAACCACCTTGCCGCGCGCATCGGCGGTCCACACGCCCGCCCATATCTTTTTGCGCTGTCCCGGCCCCTTGTCGCCGGACCAATCCACCGCCACCACCCGCTCGAGGCCGCTCACGGAACTATTCTCCAGCCCTCAGCGTACTTGAATCAGGAGCTGAACCCGCAATGCTGAAACTTCTCCTCTTCTGTCTGCTGGCGGTCACCTGCTGGCCTCTGGCGCTCGCCTGCGTGATCCTCTACCCGCTGCTCTGGCTGGTGCTGCTGCCGTTTCGCCTGGTCGGGATCGCGGTGGGCGGCGTCTTCCACCTGGTGGAGGCTATCTTCCTCATCCCGGTGCGCATCCTGCGTCCGCACCGCTATTACGGCTATCCGCGCCATCACCACGGCCTCCCGCGCAGGTCGTATTACTAGAGCTGGCTACTAGAACTCGCTACTAGAACTCGGGGAGATCGTCTTCCATGTCGCTCTCCTGTACCTCTACCTTCCAGCTCCTGAGCAGCTTGAAGATCGCGCTGGACGAGTAGCCCGCGCGCATCAGCCGGTTCATGACGCGCACCGTCTCCTTCTGGACGTCCGGCCCCGAGGGCTGCTTGATCCGCTTGCGCTCGCAGTACGCCCGCGCCAGGGCTACTTCGTCGCTCTCGTCGTAGGCCGTAGAGAGCGTCTCCGCCGCGAGCGCCTTATCGACTCCCTTGACCGCGAGATCCTGCGCCACCCGCCGCCGCCCGAACCCCTGGTTCTCCTTGCGCAGCCGCGTGTAGTCCTGCGCAAACCGCTCGTCCGAAAGATACTTCAGCTCGACCAGCCGTTCCACCACGCGGTCCATGTCGCGCTCGCCCGCCTGGCCTTCAAACGCCCGAGCCTTCATCAGCCGCCGCAGGTCCCGCACTGTCCGCATGCGTCGCGCCAGCGTGCCCACCGCATACTCGAACAGCCCGGCCTCCCCCACCGGCTCCCGCTTCTTCGGCCTTTGAAACGCCACGCCGGCCCTCCTCGCGCTTATCCATTGCGCTCAGACGCGCGCGCAGCCTCTAAGCATACCGCTCCACGCCCTCCGCCTTCAGCACCAGGCTTTCCGCGCTCACCAGGCTGCTCACCGGCAGCTCCACCACCACCGCCGCCCCATGTGGATGCAGGTTGAACGCCGAAATCTCGCCCCCATGCTCGCGCACGATCCCGTAGCAGATGGACAGTCCCATGCCCGCGCCCTGCTCCGGCCCCTTGGTGGTGTAGAAGGGGTCAAAGATTCGTCCGGGCTCGCTGAACCCCGGCCCGGTGTCGCTGACGATCACATGCAGCGCGCGCTCGTCGTGCGACACGGTCACCCGAATCGCGTGCCCGCCCTCGCCATCCTCTCTGGGCCTGGCCCTCGCAATGGCCTGCGCGGCGTTGTTCAGCAGATGCTCCATGACCTGCTTCAGCCGGTCGCGGCTGCCGCGCACGCTGGGCGCATCGCCGACCTCTGACACCTCCAGCGCCACTCCGCGCTCCCGCAGTTTTCCTTCGCAGGCCAGTTCCAGCTCCTGCAACATCCCCATCACCTCCACCGACTCGTTCACCCGCGTCGAGGGCCGCCAGAACTCCACCAGACGCGCCACCGTGTCCTTCATCTTCATGGCTTCCAGCAGGATCGTCCCCGCATCCTGCCGCACCCGAGCCTCGCCCGCCGTCTCCACGATCAGCTCCGCGAAGCCCAGCACGGCGGTCAGCGGATTGTTCAACGCATGCGCCACGCCCCCGGCCAGTTGCCCCAGTCCCGCCAGCTTCTCCGCCCGCAGCACGCGCTCGGTCAAAGCCTCATTCTCCATCGCCCCGGCCAGCCTCGCGGTCAGCGCCTCAATCGGACCCATCGCCCGCGTCAGCCCCGCCGTCCACGCCATCTCTTCCCCTACCCCATCCAATCCGGCTCCGTCCGCGCACACCACGATCGCCCCCACCATGCGCCCGGTCGGCGACAGGATCGGCGACACGATTGCCCGCCGCCACCTGCGCCGCTCCTTCTTTCCCGCCAGCGTCCAACTCGCCACCTCCGGATCGAACTCGCTCCACTCGCCCAGCGCAATCTGGAAGCTGTTCATCCCCCAGGCCTGGCTCGTCTTGCCGGGCCCGCGATCGCCCATCGCCGGGTTCCGTGGCGATGCTTTGCGGGTTACGGGCCCGGCATCCGGCAGCCAAACCCGCCCGGCGCGTTCCTCCGCCACCACGCGCTCGCCCCACGCATGCAGAGCCGCCGTCGTCAGGTCATCCGTGCCGATGCTGCCCACGCATGCAAATCGTCCCTC
>CAXTPN010000121.1:0-1606 GCA_964246125.1 uncultured Acidobacteriaceae bacterium | reverse complement strand
CCCTCCGCGTCTCGCAGCAGCATGGGCACCCGGCTGAAGACGCTCATCTCCCCCACGGTACGGCACACTCGTTTGGCCAGCGCCCGACCCGCGTCCATGGGGTCCAGACCCGCATGCAAACCCTGACTCAGCGAGCAGTCCACCCGCGCATAGGCCTCCAGCTCCTCGCGCATCCTGCGCTCTCGCCAACGCTCCTCGGCTTGCGCCCGGGCCTGACCGCGCAACCTCCACGCCAGCGCCGCCAGCAGCATCATCGCCGCCGGGCAGATCCAGTGCGCCCCCGCCGACGCCCACACACCAGCCCACCAATCCATCCGCATCCATTCCTCCAAAACCTCAACCCCGCCACCTGCGTCTAACTGCCAGGCCATGAGCACACAGGTGAATTCCATCGCGGCAAGACAGCGGACGCTCTCGACGGTCGCCCTTGCGGTTTCAGCTCTTTTCGTCCTTCTCTTTCCGCTATCGGCCCCCGCCGCCTCCGCCTTCACTCCTGTCCCAAATCCAAACGTTGCCGTTTCAGATCCAGCGTCACCCAGTCCAGCGACACCGGGCCCCGCCCAGTCCAGTCCCTCCGGCTTCGGCCCGCTCGATCCTTCGCCCCCGAAGGACCTCACTCCCGAGCAGATCATCGCGAAGTTCGGCCAGCGCGAGTCCGCCTTCGCCAAGGCGCGCGACGAGTACACCTTTCGCCAGACCGTGAAGGTCCAGACCATCGATGACGACAAGAACAAGCCCGACGGCACCTATCTGCAGGTCACCGACATCGTCTTCGCCGACTCCGGCGCCCGCTCCGAGCACGTCGTCTTCGCCCCGCAGAACACCATCGAGCGCGTCATCATGACCGAGAACGACTTCGACGACATCCAGAAGCGTCTGCCCTTCGTCCTGACCGCGCCCGAGCTTCCCCAGTACGACCTGACCTACCTGGGCCGGCAGAAGGTCGACGAGATCGACACCTATGTCTTCGACTGCAAGCCCAAAGTCATAGAGAAGAACAGGCGCTACTTCCAGGGCAAGGTGTGGGTGGACCAGCAGCAGTACGAGATCGTCCTCATCAATGGAAAATCCGTTCCCGACATCCTGCGCCGCGGCCACGAGGACCTTTCCCCGCCGTACACGACCTACTACTCGGAGGTGGACGGCGGTAATTGGTTCCCGGTTTATACCAAGGCGGATGGCACCTTGCACTTCCCTGCGCAAACGGGGGCGCTGGCGCAAGATGTCCACATGCGGTACGTAGTGAAGTACGAGGATTACAGGCGTTTTCACGCTAAGTCGCGCATTATCTACAACGGCGAGGAGCTTCCCGCATCGCAGCCGAGCCCGGCCCAGGCCGTCCCCGCGGCGCAGCCATCCGGCGACCCAACGTCTCTGCCGCCAGCCGACCCCGACGCCCCTGCTCTGAGCCGGCCCAAGAAGATTCCGCCTCAGCGGTGACACGCGGTGCCTACCTTTGCTTGCGCCGGGAGAGCAAGGCGTAGATCATGGGTGCACATGATGACCGCCATTTCCGCTCAGCTTCGCAGATTCCTTGTATCAATCGTTTGTGCAGGTTGCGTGGTCGCCTATGCGGCCAAGCCTGTGGCGCCACCGGATCATTGGG
>CAXTPN010000120.1:0-7533 GCA_964246125.1 uncultured Acidobacteriaceae bacterium | reverse complement strand
ACCTGAACGTCGCCGTGCCCATGGCGGAGAACCTTCACCCCGTCGCCAATCCCGCTGTCGACGCCCAGGGCAACGTCTACACGACGCTCTCCGGCTCGCGCGGCCAGCAGACGCCCGTCTCCATCTTCCGCATCGCCCCCGCGCCCGAGGGCGTCACCCACGAGCTTCGCCCCTTCGTCCGCGACCTGCTCAACCCCACCGGTCTGGCCTTCGGTCCCGACGGCCTCTTGTATGTCTCCTCGCGTGCCGAGGGCATCGTCTACCAGGTGGGGACGTCCGGCGTCGCGCGCGTCTATGCCGAAGGCCTGGGCATCGCCACCGGCCTGGCCTTCGACCCAGCGGGCGACCTGTACGTCGGCGACCGCTCCGGCACCATCTTCAAGGTCTCCGCCTCGAACGGCGGTGAAGTGACCAGCAACACCTTCGTCTTCGCCACGCTGGAGCCCTCGGTTTCGGCGTACCACCTCGCCTTCGACTCGCACGGCACCCTCTACGTCACCGGTCCCACCACCGCCTCGAGCCAGGTCATTCACGCCATCGACCGCGACGGGAACGCCACCGTCTTCTTCCGAGGCCTGGGTCGCGCGCAGGGCCTCGCCTTCGACGCGGAAGACAACCTCTACGTCGCCGCCTCGCTCGCCGGCGACCGCGGCATCCTCCGCATCACGCCCGCAAGCTCCGGCAGGGTCGACGCAACCCTCGCGGTCTCCGGCTCCAACCTGGTTGGACTCTGCTTTCTGCCCAACGGCAAAGCCGCCCTGGCCACCCGCGACGCCATCTACGAAGTGGCGCTGGACGCGCCGTATCGCTGAAGGATCAGCGGCACGCCTTGTTATCGGCCGCGGCAAAGGTGAAGAAGGTGATGCTGGCGGCAGGCAGCGACACCTTGCCCTTGGCCGTAGCGGCCCCAACCAGCGCGGGAACATCGCCGTCGCCGGACAGCATCAGTTCACGCCCGTTGAGCCGCACCGCGTGGCTCATCAGCTCCGGGGCGGTCAGCGTGTAGCGCGTCGCACTCGCAGGAAGGTCCAGGCTCTGCGCGTCCGCGCGGCTCAGATTCAGCGCCAGCAGCGTCACCCCGCCCGGCTGATTCTTCATGCACTGCGCGTAGACATGCGTGTTGTTCGACGGCGCGGCGCCCGCATCCAGCACCGTCGTTCCCATGGTGTTGTGCCACAGCAGCGCCGCCCAGTAGTTCGGCCGCGGCGTCAGCGTCTTCTCGTCGATCAGCGCGTAATCGCTGGCGGCCAGCGTGTTGTGCATCACCACCTTCACGTCGCGCCGCGCCAGCCGGCCCATCTGGTCCAGGTACCGGAAGGTGTCGAGGTAGGTCGAAGCCCAGCGGTCCCCGCCGCACGCCGTCTGGCCCGTTTCGGTCAACCAGATGTCCTTGCCCGGCGCATAGCTGTCGCGCAGCTTCGCATAAAATTCTTCAACGCTCCCCGTCCGCGAAAGCCAGTCCTCGCTCAAGGCGGACTCCTCACTGGGCGCACCTTTGCCTCCGCCGCCCATCCCCGCCCGGCAGCGCTCCGATACGCCACCGTAAAAGTGATACGAGAAGACGTCCACCGCATTCGGTCCCATGCCCGCGAGCAGATCCTTCGACGGCAGCAGCTTCAACGGCACGAAGTCGATGCCCTCGCCGACCGACCCGGGGCCCAGCAACAGGGCATTGGGCGCGGCCTTGCGAAAGAACGGCTGAAACACCGCGTAGTCGCGCCCATAGGACGCGCCGTCGTAGCCCGCCGGAACGCCCGCCGCGGTGACGAACGTCGGCTCGTTCATGAACTCCGCCGCGGCGATCGTGCCGCCAATCGACCTGGTGTAGTTGAGAAATTTCGCCGCCTCCACCGGCGTCCACACGCCCGCTCCATCGCGCACCCCCATGCCGGTCGAGAACGAAGTCACGATCTTGGCGTCGACCGCCTTTGAAAAGTCGACGACACCCTTCCACTCCGCGCGGGTCAGCACCCCGCCAAAGCCCTCCGGCGGGGCCGCCGGCGTGGGAGCATCCGAATCCTGAAAGAAGACCGTGTTCGCCCACGTTCCCGAGACGCGGATGTACGCCGGACCCAGCGCCGCCGCCAGCTTCCGCAGTCGGGGGTTCGAAAGATCGATCGGCGTGCGCAATTCAAACAGCGCCGGATCGATGCCGCCGGGGGTCGACGAGGGCGGCGCCACCGACGCGCCCTTGCTGGCGTAGGGCTTCCAGAATCGGCCGCCGATGACCTCGACCATCTCCACGTTGTAGGACTGAAAGCGTGGGTCGACGGTCGCGATCCGGGGCATGGTGGAGGGGTTCTGTTGAGCGATAGCCGAGACCGAGGCCGCGGCGAGAACAAGAGCAAGCGTGATTTTCATGGCAGCTTACTCTAGCATCTCGCAAATTGTTTCAGCCACGCGCATCCTACGGACATGCTCGCTGAAATCATCGCCGCCGGCTCGGAGATGCTCACCCCTTTCCGGCAAGACACCAACTCGCTCTACCTGACCGCCCAGCTCAACGACCTCGGCGTCAAGGTAGCGTTCAAGACCATCGTTGGCGACTCCCTTGAGCACCTCACCGGCGCCGCGCGCATCGCGCTTACCCGCGCGGACATTGTCATCTTCTCGGGCGGCCTTGGCCCCACGGAAGACGACCTCACCCGCGAGGCCGTGGCCGCGGCACTTGGCCTCGGCCTGCGCCGTGACAACCAGCTTCTCGCCAGCCTGCACGCGCGCTTCGCCGCCCGCCGCATCCCCATGCCGCCCAACAACGCCAAGCAGGCCGACGTTCTGGAAGGCGCGACCCTGCTGGAAAATAAGGCCGGCAGCGCGGCCGGCCAGCTCATCGACACACAGCACGAGGGTCGGCGACGCATCGTCATCCTCCTGCCCGGCCCGCCCAAGGAGCTGAAGGCCATGTTCGCCGATCAGGTCAAGCCGCGCCTCGCCGCCGCGCTCCCGCCCGCGCATCTCGCCCGCCGCGAGCTGCGCATGGCCCTCATCCCGGAGTCTACCGCCGACGCGCGCACCGCGCCCATCTATCGACGGTACGGCGATACTGAGACCACCATCCTGGCCCATGCCGGCGAAATACAGCTCCACTTCGAGTGCGGCAAGCCTACCCAAGCCGAAGCCCAGGCGCGCGTCGATGCCCTCGCCGAAGAGATCGAGCGCGAGATGGCTGACGACATCTTCTCTTCGCATGGCGAATCGCTCGAAGAGGTCGTGCTGTTGATGCTCGGCATGCGCCATCTGACGCTCGCAGCGGCCGAGAGCTGCACCGGCGGCATGCTCGCCCAGCGCCTCACCGCCATCCCCGACAGCTCGCGGTACTTTCTGGGCGGCGCCGTCGTCTACGCCGACCTGCTCAAGACCACCTTCTGCGGCGTCGCCCCGGAGATTATCGAGTCGGACGGACCCGTCTCCGAACCTGTCGCCCTTGCCCTCGCCGAAGGCATCCGCACCCGCACCGGCGCCGCCATCGGCATCGGCATCACTGGAATCGCAGGCCCCGGCCCCGGCACCGGAGCCGACGCGGCCAAGCCCATCGGCCTCGTCTACATTGGCCTAGCCGGCCCGTTCGGCACCGGCGTCACCGAGCTTCAACTTCCTGGCGACCGCGAGCGCATCCGCTGGTGGGCCACCCAGCACGCCCTCGAAATCCTCCGCCGGCAGCTGCTGCGCGGCTAAACCTTCCCTTGCTAAACTCATCCTGACCATGAACCCCTGGCTCCTCTCCATCCCGCTGGCCTATCTTCTAGGCTCTATTCCCTTCGGATACCTGCTGGTCCGCGCGTTCCGCAAGCAGGACGTGCGAGCCTCCGGCAGCGGGAACATCGGCGCCACCAACGTCACTCGCTCGGGTGGCAAGGCTCTTGGGATCGCCACCCTGATGCTCGATCTCGGCAAAGGCCTGGCCGCCGTCCTGCTCGCCTACGTGATCGCCTGGCGCACGCTGCCCCCGGCTGTTGCCCATTACCAGGCCGCCAGCGTAGCCAACGCAGCGGCCATCGCCGCCGTGCTCGGTCATGTGTTCCCGGTCTGGCTTGGCTTTCGCGGCGGCAAGGGCGTTGCCACCGCGCTCGGCGTCTTTATGGCGATGTCTCCGCGCACCAGCCTGTGCGCTCTCGCCGTCTTCATTGTCGTCTTCGCTCTCACCCGCTTCGTCTCGCTCGCGTCCATCGCGGCCGCGGCCTTGCTGCCTTGTTTTGCCTTCTACTTCGTTCGCCATCCCAGCCCTGTCACCATCGCCGCCTTCCTCTTCATCCCCGCCCTTGTCATCGCCAAGCACCACGCCAACATCCGCCGCCTCCTTGCCGGTACCGAAAGCCGCTTCGGCTCCGCAAACAGGGTGTCCGGATGAGCCGCATCTCCATCCTCGGCGCCGGAGCCTGGGGCACCGCGCTCGCGATCTCGCTCGCCCGCCGCACCGGCCATGAGCTTACCCTCTGGGCCCACTCCCCCGCGCTCGCTGATCACCTCGTCGATACCGGCGAGAACCTCCCCTACCTCCCCGGCTTTACCCTTCCCCCCGATATCCAGGTCACCTCCGACCTGCCCGCCGCCATCTTCGAGGCCGACATCCTGGTCTGCGCCACGCCCTCGCAGTACCTGCGCGAGACCATCGCCGACATCGCTCCGCTCCTCACCCGCGACCAGATTTTCCTCTCCGCCTCGAAGGGCCTCGAATCCGGCACCTACCTGCGCATGACCCAGGTCCTCGCCGCCATCACCGACAATGCCTCCTGCGTCCTCGGCGGTCCCTCGTTCGCGCAAGAGGTCGCCGCCGGCCTTCCCACGGCCATCGTCGTCGCCTCCGCGAGCCCCGACATCGCCCAAGCCATCCCGCGTGAGGTCTCCTCGCCCCCCCTGCGCCTCTACCCCGGAGTCGAACTCGGCGGGGCCCTCAAAAACGTCATCGCCCTCGCCTCCGGAGTCATCCACGGCCTCGGCCTGGGCGCCAACACCTCCGCCGCTCTCATCACCCGCGGCATTGCCGAGATCACCCGCCTCGCCGTCGCCTGCGGAGGCCGCCGCCAGACCCTCGCCGGCCTCTCCGGCATCGGAGACCTCGTGCTCACCTGCACCGGAACCCTCAGCCGCAATCGCTCCGTGGGCATCGAGCTAGGCAAAGGCCGCAAGCTCAAAGACATCCTCTCCGGCATGAACGGCAAAGTCGCCGAAGGCGTCCACAGCACCACGGCCGCGTTGGGTCTGGCTGCCCGTTACGCCGTCGAAATGCCCATTGCCCAGCAGGTCGACGCCATCCTCCACCACAACAAAGCCCCGCGCGACGCGATCAAGGAACTCATGTCCCGCCCCGGCCGCGACGAGTGACGCGCTTACTGCTTCCTGGACATGAGAGCAGCGAACATCTCGTCCAGCGGTACACGGATATCCGTCCCTTCGATCGTGAGCACGTCTTCCTCGGGCTGCATGAAGCCTCGCTCGCTGGCCATATACGCCTTGCGCCTGAACGGGTCGATGACCCACACCTGGCGTACTCCCATCCCCTTGTAGTCGTCGATGCGGTCCTGCATGTCTATCAGCGAATCCCGCCTCGATAGAATCTCCACACACAGCAATGGCGCTATAGTCACGATCAGTTCGTCCAGTTCATCCGCGCCCTCCGCCCATGTGACGCAGACGTCCGCAACCCGGTAGTGCGTCCCTGATGTCTGAACCCTCTGCTCCGGATAGACCAGGATTCCAAGCTCCTTCTCGCGATTCCCTAAATATTGGCAAAGAAACTGCTGTATACGGTTATGCGGCTTCTCTCCCATGTTCCTCTCAATCGTCTCCCCATCGATCCAGTCCCGGTCCGGTCGATAGCTGGTGCCTAGATAAACGTCAAGCGGAACCATGACCGTATTTGTAGCCGTCCCCATGCACACCTCGCTTTCTCAAATACTATTCCATCAATCAGCTCCACTATCCTTCGTTCCTCTAGCTCATTCCCGGACCCACTTTCAGTGGGCTACAGTGCTTCCAGCCGGTCCAGATCTGCGAACAGAGCTTCCGCCGTGATCCGCACCCGTGTCTCGGGCAGGGAAAACTCTCGTACTGGATAACTTCCGTGAGCGTCCGCGATCGACATCTTCCGGCGTCGCGGATCGACAATCCAGATGCCCCCTACACCACGCTCGACATAGTCATCGATCTTTTCCTGTAAGTCGCTCGCCCGGTCATCCGGCGACAGTATTTCGATACATACCAAAGGCGTCTCCGTCGCAAGCGGCAGGAATCGTGCATCCGCCCGGATCACCATCACGTCTGGAACGCGCCAACTCTGCGCCGACATCTGAAACCTGACTTCGCACAGACAACGCAAAGTTCCTCGAAACGCCTGAAAATAAATCTTGAACCAATCGTCAAAGTATCGTGATACCCATCCGGCATGCCGCGCTCCTTCACGACTCCATCAACCCACTCGCGGTCCGGCTCATAACTCGTCCGCAGATATTCCTCCAGCGGAACCATCACCGAAGTCCCCATACTTACCTCGCTTTTCAAACCAAATCTTGTTGTCTCTCGGCAACAAATCCCGGTTACCCGTGCAATCCAGTGTGCTACTCGTTCCGACCCTCTAGACGATCCAGTTCCGCGAACATCTCACCGACTGTCACACGAATACCTGTTCCAGGAACTTCAAGAACATCGGTCGAGCGCGCTCCGGCAACGTCCGCGAGCATAGCTGTCCGCCTTCGAGGATCGACAACCCACACCGTACCCACCCCCATCTTGATGTAATCCTCGATCTTCTCGTGCATCTCACTCATACGATCGTCCGGCGACAGTATCTCAATGCATAAAAGAGGCGGCACTGTCACGATCGATTCAAACGGGTCGCCCTTGCGCTGCACCAAAATATCGGGAATGCGGTACTTTGTCGTCGACACCTGCGTGCGAAGTTCGGGGTACGCCAGCACCCCGTGTTCTTCCTCCAAGTTAAAGAAGAACTTCAGGAAGAACCTTTGCATCGCCGAGTGCGGACCGTCTCCCATATTCCTCTCCCTTACCTCACCCTCCACCCACTCACAATCCGGGCGATAGCTCGTTCGCAGATACTCCTCCAGCGGCACCATCACCGAAGTCCCCATACCACACCTCGCTCCCTCAAATACTAATCCACCGCATCCGCTAAACTAGCCTCAGCATGGCCTTCAACCTATTCGGCAGACGCGACAAGCCCACACCCCAAGACGACGCTCCGGCCGCCCTCGAAGAGCAGAAGGCTGAAGAGGCCGCCGCCGCTCCACCTCCTCCGTCTGAAAAGCGCGGCTTCTTCGACCGCATGCGGCAGGCCGTCACTCGCACCCGCGAGTCTATCGCCGGCTCCCTCACCACCCTCGCCGCGCTCACCCGCGAGGTCGACGAATCGACCCTCGCCTCGCTCGAGCCCATTCTCCTCGCCGCCGACATCGGCTCCGCCACCACCAGCATCGTCCTCGACCGCCTGCGCCAGCGCGCCCTGCGCAAAGGCATCGAGACCGGCCCCGAACTCACCCATCTGCTCAAACTCGAACTCCAGCAAATTCTCGACAGCGT
>CAXTPN010000119.1:0-7626 GCA_964246125.1 uncultured Acidobacteriaceae bacterium | reverse complement strand
ACGCAAGATGGCGCAGTAGCGGTTCGCACCCGATCGAACGGAACGAGTATTGGAGTCGCGGATGCGGATTCGACTCAGGAAGTTCAGATTCTGACGGCGAATTACAACGCAGAATACGGCCGCGCGTCCGGAGGACAAATACGCATCATTACGAAGAGCGGCACGAATGAACTGCATGGGACGGCGTACGGGTTTCTGCGTAACCAGCGACTGAACGCGAACAACGCGCTTTCGGGGAGCAGGCTGCCGCTGACGCAGGGGCAGTATGGGGCGAGTCTTTCCGGGCCGGTGCGCAGGGATCGCAGTTTTTTGTTTGGGAACTTCGAGGAGCAGCGGCTGCGCACGGACGGGATCATCACGATCAGCCCGGCGAACGCGGCGGCGATCGACGCGCGGTTAGTGGCTGTGGGGTATCAGGCTCCGCTGCTGGTGGTTGGGCCGGCGCCGACGACGCTGTACCCGACGACGCTGCATACGGACACGGCGTTTGTGCGCGGCGACCATCGCTTCAGCGAGAACGATCAGCTAAACGCGCGGTACAGCTTTTATAAGTTGAGCAGCTTGAATGCGAGGGGCAATGGGAGCCTGAACGCGGTGAGCAATGGAACTTCAGTCTTCGACACGAACGACAGCGTGGCGGTAAGCAACATCGCGACGCTGACACCGCGAATGTTCAACGAGACGCGCGCACAGTTTGTGGCGGACAGCCTGAGTGCGCCGCCGAACGATGCGACCGGGCCGGTGGTGACGATCTCCGGGGTTGCGGTCTTCGGCCGGTCTACCTCGTCGCCTACGGCTCGGCTGAATTATCTGGGGGAGGTGGTGGACAACGTGGTGGTAGAGCGAGGCGCGCATACGTTGAAGGCGGGCGTGGACTTTTTGTACAACGACGACACGATTACGTTTCCAATGTCGCTGCGGGGAGCGTATACGTTCGCTTCGCTGGCGAATTTTCTCAGCGGGACGTATAACTCGCAGGGGTTTACGCAGAACTTCGGGATTCCGACGGTGGAGCAGAGCAATCCAAATGTGGGGTTGTATGCGCAGGACGAATGGAAGGCCTTGGAATCGCTGACGGTGAACGCCGGGCTGCGGTACGACCTGCAGTTTCTGCGGACGATCGACACGGACCGGAGGAATATTTCGCCGCGGGTGGGGTTCGCATGGTCGCCCTATGCGAACCGACGGACGGTGGTGCGAGGGAGCTATGGGCTGTTTTACGACCGTGTGCCGCTGCGCCCGCTGGCGAATGCGGTGCTTTCAGCGCACAATACGACGGACCCGAGCCAGGCTGCGCTGTTGAGCTACACGTTCTCGCCGGGGCAGGTGGGGGCGCCGATGTTTCCGTATGTGGCGGCGGCTCCGCCTGCGGGTGCGGTGGAGAACTTTTCGCTGATGGATACGCACATACAGAATCCCTACTCGCAACAGGCGAGCCTGCTGGTGGAGCAGCAGATGGGTGCGGGCAGCACGCTGGGGGTGAGCTACCAGCATGTGCGGGGAGAGCACCTGATCGGGGCGATCAACACGAATATCAACGTGGACGGGAGCAGGCCTGATCCGACCCGGGGAAATATCAAGCCGTATCGTTCCGCGTTCGACTCGTACTTCGATGGGCTGGAGGTTTCGTTTCAACAGCGGGCGACGGCGTGGGGGTCGGCGCGGTTGTCGTACGCGTACTCGAAGGCAATTGACAATATTGGCGAGTTCTTTTTCAGCGCGCCGATCAACAACTTCAACCTGCGAGAGGATCGGAGCCGGTCGGATGACGACCAGCGGCATCGTGTGGTGTTCGATGCGAACCTTAGGTCGTCAACGCGGGCGGCGAGGGGATGGAGCGATCATGTTACGCACGGGTGGCGACTGGGCGGGATCGTGCAGTATTACTCGCGGCTGCCGTTTAATGTGACGACCGGCGCAAATACGAAGCAGGCGACGGCGCAACGTCCGTGCGCCGTGGGTTTTTCGCTGACAGCGGGTGGAGGCTTGAATGCTTGCACGGAGGCGCTGCCGGGAGCAGTGATCGGAAGGAACGCGGGGGTGGGGTTCGATTTTTTTGGGGTGAATACGCGGGTGAGCAGGACGTTCGCGGTGACGGAACGGGTTCGACTGCAGGCGATGGTCGAGGCGTTCAATGCGCTGAACCATCGCAATGACCTGGTGCCGAATGGGACCTTTGGCACGGGTAGCTATCCGGCCGCTCCAAATGTGACATTTGGGCAGGCGACGGCGGCGGGAGATCCGAGGAATATCCAGATAGCGGCGCGACTGAGCTTCTGAAGGAGGTGGGCTAGGTGCTTTCGGGGTCGGGACCGGGCTGGACCCAGCCGCCGGGAGGAACGATGGTGTCGGCCTCTGCCTCGGGGGGACCCCAGGTGTTTGAGTTGTAGGCGTAGACCGGGGTGTCTTGTTTGAGGACGTCGTCAACGATACGCCAAGCCTCTTCGACGTAGTCCTGGCGGGCGAAGATGGTCTCGTCCCCGGCGAGAGCGTCGGTAAGGACGCGCTCGTAGGCCTCCATCTCGTCGGGACGGGGGTGGCGGCTGGCGATCAACTCGGTACACTCGCGCTGTCCCTTGGCATCGGGCGAGGAGATGGAGACGCCCATGGCGATGGCGGAGTCTGGGCTGATGCGGAAGCGAATATGGTTTTCGGTGATGCCGCTGTCGGAGAACTTGGTTACGGGCGGCTTGCGCAGACGGGCGATGGCCTCGGTACAGGTAAAGGGCAGGTTCTTGCCGGAGCGGAGGTAAAAGGGAACGCCCTCCCAGCGCTGAGACTGGATTTCGAGGCGGAGCGCGGCGAAGGTTTCGGTCTTCGAATCGGGGGCGACCCCCTTCTCGTCGAGGTAGCCGCGAAACTGGCCGCGGACAAGGTCTTGCGGCTGCAGGGGGGAGATTGCCTTCAGCACCTTTACCTTTTCGTCGCGGACGGATTCGCTGTCCTTGCGCGCCGGCGACTCCATCGCGAGATTGCACATGAGCTGGAAGAGGTGATTCTGGATGACGTCGCGGACGGTGCCGGTCTGGTCGTAGAAGGCACCACGGCCCTGGATGCCGAAGTCTTCAGCCATGGTGATCTGGACGCTTTCGATGTGGTCGCGATTCCAAAGCGGCTCGAGGAATGCGTTGGAGAAACGAAACGAGACCATGTTCTGCACAGGACGCTTGGCGAGGTAGTGGTCGATGCGAAAGATGGAAGATTCATCGAAGGCCGCGAGAAGGATGCGGTTGAGCTCCTGGGCGGATGCGAGATCGTGGCCGAAGGGCTTCTCGACGATCATCCGGGCGCCCTTGGCGGAGCCAGACTTCACCAGCTGGTCGACCACCTCTTCAAAGAGCGAAGGTGGGATGGCGAGATAGTGAGCGGGATGCTCGGCTTTTCCCAGGGCCTCGCGGACGGCTTCAAAGGTCTTTGGGTCGGAATAATCGCCGTCGACGTAGCGCAGCAGGCCGTCCAGCTTTTCCCAGGCTGCGGGGTCGAGGCCGCCGTGCTGCTGGAGCGAGCCCTTCGCGCGGGCCTTGAGCTGATCGAGGTTCCATCCTGCCTTCGCGACACCGATGACGGGAACAGTGAGAGAGCCGCGCTTAACCATGGCCTGGAGTGCGGGAAAGATCTTCTTGTAAGCCAGATCACCTGTAGCACCGAAGAAGACGAGAGCATCGGATTCAACCTTAGGCACGAGATTCCTTTCCGGGCTACTTGGCCGCGGGCTTTTCGTGATGGCCGCCGAACTCGAAACGCATGGCGGAGAGGATTTTATTGGCGAAGTCGGCTTCGCCGCGCGAACTGAACCGCTCGTAAAGGGCGCTGGTCAGGACGGGGGTGGGCACGCCTTCGTCGATGCCGGCCTTGATGGTCCAGCGTCCTTCGCCGGAGTCGGAGACGCGTCCGCCGAACTTGGCGAGTTGAGGGTCAGCCAGCAGAGCGGAAGCGGTGAGGTCGAGGAGCCAGGAGGAGATGACACTACCGCGCCGCCAGACCTCGGTAACCTCGGCCAGATCGAAGTCGTACATGTAGTGCTCGGGATCGCGGAGGGGCGTCGTCTCGGCGTCGATGTCGCCGGTGAGCTTTCCGATGTTTGCGCCCTTCAATACGTTGAGGCCTTCGGCGTAGGCAGCCATCATGCCGTACTCGATGCCGTTGTGGACCATCTTGACGAAGTGCCCGGCGCCATTCGGTCCGCAGTGCAGGTAGCCTTGCTCCGAGGTGGACGTGCCGCCGGGCTTTTCGCGACCGGGGGTGATGGCGATGTCGCCTTTGCCGGGAGCGATGGCCTGGAAGATGGGATCGAGGTGCTCGACGATTTGCTGGGAGCCGCCGATCATCATGCAGTAGCCACGCTCGAACCCCCAGACGCCGCCGCTGGTGCCTACGTCGACGTACTCGATGCCCTTGGCGGCAAGCTCCTGCGCGCGCCGGATGTCGTCGATGTAGTAGGAGTTGCCGCCGTCGATGAGGATATCGCCGGGGTCCAGGTGCGGGGCGATCTTCGCGATGGTCTGTTCTACTACGCCGGCGGGAATCATCATCCAGATGGCGCGAGGCTTGGCGAGTTTGGCGATCAGGTCCTCAATGGAGGACGCGCCGGTGATGCCGCTGTTCTGGGCGATGTCATCGACCACCTTCGGAGACATATCGAAGACGACGCCCTCGTGGCCGCGCGCCGCCAGCCTGCGGACCATACTGGCTCCCATCCTGCCAAGACCTACCATCGCAAGTTGCATGTACTCTCCTGTGTGGTTCGTTACGGTGTTTGGATGCAAAACGAGGGGACACGCTCGCATTGAACGCGCCGATGGCCAGTGTTAGACTGAAACCTTGGATGCAGGGCAACGTTGCGTGCGTTTCTCACCCAGCCGCTGAAACTGATCCTAATATTCGTCCGCAAAGAAGGCAGCAAGCGACCGTGATGATCTTTCTTCTGTATCTGCTCATTGTTCTGCACATTATCATCAGTCTGTTTCTGATTGGCGTAGTGCTGCTTCAAACCGGCAAGTCGGCTGATCTGGCGGGCGCATTTGGCGGCCAAGGCTCGCAGACGGCGTTCGGCCCGCGCGGCGCGGCGAACCTGCTGACCAAGCTGACCAGCTATGCGGCGGTGTTGTTCATGTTTACGTCCATCGGGTTGACGATCGTGCTCTCGCGCACCAGCGGCGCGGATCACTCAGTGACGTCCGCCATCAAGACCACGCAGTCCGCCCCTGCTTCGCCAAAGAAATAGCTTGATTCGCGAGACCTTTCCTGTCGGCCTGCTGCAATGCAACTGCACCATCCTGGGCGACGAGACCTCGCGCGAGGCGATCGTGGTCGACCCGGGCGACGAGATTCCCCGGATCGTCGCGACGCTTGCGAAGCATGGCCTGAGCGTGAAGCATATCCTGGTGACGCATGCGCACATCGATCACATCGCGGGAGCCCAATCGCTGAAGCAACTGACCGGCGCGCCCATCCTCTACAACCAGCGCGACCTTCCATTGGTTGCGATGATGGATGTTCAGGCCGGATGGCTGGGCATGGCTCCGCCAGAGGTTGCGGCGCCTGACGCGGATCTGGCGGACGATCTATCCATCGCCGTCGAGGGCATCTGCGGGAAGGTCATTGCGACGCCCGGCCATACTGAAGGCAGCGTCTGCCTGCACATTCCAGCCGAGTCGCTGCTGCTGGCTGGCGACACCCTGTTTGCGGGGTCGGTGGGGCGCACGGACCTTCCGGGTGGAGACGCGCGGCTGTTGATCCGGTCGATTCACGAGCGTCTGCTGCCGCTGCCGGAAGCGACGACGGTTGTGCCCGGACATGGATCGGCGACGTCGATCGGGTCAGAACGCGAGTCGAATCCGTTTCTTCAACGCCTGTAGATTGAATTACATAGCAGCAAGAGCAAATCTGGTGCTTTACCCGAAGGCGCGTTCACGTTAACCTTTGCGATTCACACCATGTGTGGATGCGTTTCAGGCCAAATCTGAATGTTTCCACAGGCACGATTGTGCTTATGACGATGAAACGCGAACCGGCCATGCCGTAGAACGAGCCTGGATGGACGATGACGCCGGCGTCCTTTATGAGATCGACAGATGGATCCTCCCCAAGTTCGGTCTGCGGGAGTCGCAGGATTGCGTTCCATCCTGCCTCGACCGGCAGCAGATGGATTGTTTCGGCGTGAGCGATCTCGGCGAGGTTTTTCCGAACTCGCAGGAGTATCTGGCTCTGGATCGCTAGCCGACCCGCCAGCCACGCCGGTAGCGCGTGCTGGGCCGGGGAGTTCATGGAGAGGAAGGTGTCGGCGATGATTTCGAGCCGGGTAAGCGCCTCTCTGCGTTCGGCTTCGGGGCCGCAGCAGGCGATCCAGCCAACCTTCATCTGGGGCAACGCAGCGATCTTGCTGAGGCCGCTGACGATGAAGGTGAGGCACGGATGCGGAGCGGAGGCGGCGGATTCGATGTTGGCGGCCAGGCCGTAATCGAGGAAGACCTCATCCACGATGAGGGCGAGGCCATGCCGCGTACAGATGTCGGTGAGCCGGACGAGGTCGGCTGGAGTGGTCGCGTGGCCGGTCGGATTGTTGGGATGCACCAGCACGATGGCGCGAGTTCGCGGGCCGATTCGGCTGACCAGCTGCGCGTGGTCGATGTGCCAGCCGAAGTCATAGAACAGTGGGTAGCTCTCGAGGCAAACGTTGTCGAGGCCTGCGAGGAAGTCAAAAAGCGGGTAGCTCGGCTGGGCCACCAGCACCGAATCTCCGGGGTCGCACAGGAGCCGGAAGAGGAAGCTGTACGCTTCGCTGGTGCTGGTGGTCAGGAGCAGATGGTCCGGGTGGATGGCGGCGGTGTGGCCGTCGTAGTACTGCGCCACAGCTTCGCGAGCGCTGCGGATCCCGCGTGGGTCGGGATCGTAGATCATTGCCGCCGGATCGGCCAGCGCGCCCAGAATGGCTGCGGAGTCATAGACGAAACCGCAGACGGTGGGGTTCGAGACGGTGAGGTCGATCAAGGACTGGCCTGACGCGCGCGTCTGGCGGATGGCCTGCGCCAATGCGCTCTCGGACGTATCCCAGCCGGTGCGCTGGGAGAAACGCTTTGTCATGCGCACAGTTTATCGTTCGGGCGCGCGTTCCCCTAGACTAGCTGCATGCAGAACGACGCGCCGCCGCCGCCGATACGAGCCGTGCTGTTCGACTATGGGCTGGTCCTAACGGAGGAGCCGGATGCCGCGGCGTGGGCGCGGATGAAGCAGATTACTGGACTGGGCGAGTGGGAGTTCGACCGCGCGTACTGGGCTCCGCGGCTCGACTATGATCGCGGAGTGCACACGGGTTCTGAGTACTGGCTCGCCGGCGGACGGCGTGCGGGCGTGAAACTCAATGAGGCACAGATCGCGGCTTTGATCGAGGCCGATACCGTGCTGTGGACCCGGCCGAACCAGCCAATGATCGACTGGGCGCAGCGTTTGCAGGCCGCCGGTACCCTGACCGGCATCCTTTCGAACCTGGGCGACTCGATGACCGCCGGGGTGCTGGCCGCGCTGCCCTGGCTCTCGGGCTTCGACCATCTGCTGTGGTCGCACACGGTCAAGCTGGCCAAGCCCGATCCGGCGATCTACCTGCATGCGGTGGAAGGACTTCATACC
>CAXTPN010000118.1:0-7919 GCA_964246125.1 uncultured Acidobacteriaceae bacterium | reverse complement strand
GCCCACATCGCAAACGGCGGACGCGTCGGCTCAATCTACGCTTCACTCAAAGACCTCCGCGATCGCTACGCCGGCCAGGTCCGAGCGCGCTTTCCCAACATCCCGCGCCGCGTTTCCGGCTTCAACCTCGACGAGCTCCTGCCCGAAAACGGCTTCAACGTCGCTCGCGCGCTGGTCGGCTCCGAAGGCACCTGCGCCGTCATCCTCTCCGCCACACTACGCCTGGTCCAATCCCCACCCTTTCGCACCCTGCTCGGCATCGCCTTCCCCGACATCTTCCTCGCCGCTGACGCCGTTCCCCAACTGCTCGAACACCCACTCATCGGCCTTGAAGGTATCGACGGCCTGCTGCTCGACGCCCTGCGCGCCAAGCAAAAATCCCTCGAAGACCTCGCCCTTCTTCCAGACGGTCGCGGCTTCCTCCTCGCTGAGTTCGGTGGCACGACTCAGGCCGAAGCCGACGCCAAGGCCGCCGTCCTCGCCGCAACCCTTGTCCGCAACTCCACCGTCGCCCGCAGCGAAGACCTCCGCGTCTACACCTCCGCCGAAGCCCTCCGCGTCTGGCACATTCGCGAGTCCGGCCTGGGCGCAACCGCCTTTGTACCCCCCCAGGACGGAAAACCAGGCGGCACCGGCTGGGAGGGCTGGGAGGACGCCGCCGTCGACCCCGCGCAGCTCGGCAGCTACCTGCGCGCCATCGTCGCGTTGATGGACGAATACGGCTACAGCTGCCCCATGTACGGCCACTTCGGACAGGGCTGCGTCCACATGCGCCACAACTTCGACCTCGAATCCGCCCCCGGCATCCTCGCCTTCCGCCAGTTCATCGAGCGCGCCGCCGATATCGTCCTCGCTCACGGCGGCTCCCTCTCCGGCGAGCACGGTGACGGCCAAGCTCGCGGCGCGCTCCTTCCCAAGATGTTCGGCGAAGACCTCATGCAGGCTTTCCGCGATTTCAAGCGCATCTGGGACCCCACCAACCGTATGAACCCCGGCAAGCTCATCGACGCCAATCAGCCGCACGAAGACCTCCGCCTAGGCGCCGACTACCAGCCGGGGAAGCCCGAGCTCCACTTCGCCCTGCCCGAAGATGGCGGCTCATTGGCCTCAGCCGCGCTGCGCTGCGTAGGCGTAGGGGCCTGCCGCAAGACCGATGCCGGTGCCATGTGTCCCAGCTTCATGGCCACAGGCGAAGAGCTGCACAGCACCCGCGGCCGCGCGCATCTGCTCTGGGAGCTCATGCAAGGCGAGGTGCTTCCAGATCAATGGCAGAACCGGCAGGTGAAGGAATCGCTCGACCTCTGCCTCTCCTGCAAAGCCTGCAAGAGCGAGTGCCCCGTCTCGGTGGACATGGCGACTTACAAAGCCGAGTTCCTCGCTCATCATTACGAACATACTCGCCGCCCCCTCGCACACTACGCCTTCGGCCGCATCGACCGCCTCGCCCGGCTTGCCTCCTACGCGCCGGCGCTCATCAACGCGATCAACAACGCTCCCGGCATCTCGTCTTTTATCAAGTCGCAACTCCACATCCATCACAACCGCACCTTCCCGCGTTTTGCGCGTCCCTATACCAAAGTTGCGGGTGGTTCAGGTCTGAAAGCCCCATCGCCGGCCCCGGGAAGCCAGCCATCCGTTCTACTCTGGGCCGATACCTTCAACAACTACTTTCATCCCGCTGCCATGCGGGCAGCTCGTGCAGTACTTCAATCCGCCGGGTTCAACGTCATCATCCCCAAACAGCACCTCTGCTGCGGTCGTCCGCTCTATGACTTCGGCTTACTGAAGACCGCCAGGCAGTACCTCCTCAAAATTTTCGACACCCTCGCCGTACCTATAGCCGCCCAAATTCCTATCGTCGTTCTCGAACCTTCCTGCGCCTCTGTCTTCCGCGACGAGCTCTGCAATCTCCTCCCAAACGACCCACGAGCCGCGAAGCTGCGCAACCAGACTTTTCTCCTCAGCGAGTTCCTCGTCCGCTTCGCCCCTCATTATGAATCGCCGCAACTCGACGGCGACATCATCGTCCACGCTCACTGCCATCATCGCGCAACCTTTGGCATGGCTGACGAGATGACTATCCTGCGCCGAACCGGCGCGAACGTAAAGCTGCTCGACTCCGGCTGCTGCGGCATGGCCGGCCCCTTCGGCTTCGAAGCTGACAACTACGCCATCTCGCAGACCCTCGGCAACCGAGTCCTGCTCCCCGCCGTCCGCGCCGCCGCGCCCACCACCCGCATCGTCACCGACGGCTTCAGCTGCGCCGAGCAGATCACCCAGAACACCTCCGCCCGCCCCCTGCACCTGGCCGAACTCCTGGCCCAAAACAGCTCCAACCCCTGACCTGCCCGACTGCCGCGCCTCGAACAGCACGCACGCATGCGGAGGGAGCAGGGTGGTCTCGGCCGCCTTGCGCCTGTCGCGGCGCCTGTGCCGCAGGAGACCACGCCAAGCAGGTCTACCTGGTCGAAAGTTCGATCACCTGAATCGAGAACGGCGGAACAGTGTGGTCGAACGCAGTACCCGCACCGTGCAGCGCGGACTGGACGGGTACGATATGCACGGGGTCGAGGATGGTGTTTGTGGCCGAGGGACTCGGACCGCCGAGCGTCTCAAGCACGCCGTCCTTCGCCACCCTCGCAGCTCCGTCGAGACGAATGGAGACTGGCTGCGGGACTGATGAGCCGTTCACCAGCTTGAGGTAGAGCCGCCCATCGGCCCCTCCAGTCGTCGCGGAGTAGAAGAACCGCTCCGGCGCGTTGCTGACCGTGCTTGTGGGAACTGTATCCCCCAGGTATTTCGCAAAAAGAACCTGCGCGTAATACGATGGCGAGCCGTAGCTGGACCCCGCGTCATACCCGATCAGATCGCTCTCCCACTGCATGCCGCCGGGGTTTACGTTGACGAACAGCGGAGCATACGAAGCCATGACGATCAGGTCGCTGTTGCGCTCAAAGCTCGTCATCAGGGCAGCATCGCCAAGCGCCGAGTTCAGATTCGGCGTGGGCGACCCCTCCCGCGTAGCCCACTCGCCGACGAAGATCTTCGGCCCATTGCGATCCGTCTGGTCGTACTGCGTCGCGTGCTGATAGCTTTCGCTCGCTCGCAGGTAGTAGTGGTCGTCCTGCACATCGGGTTTCGTCTGCTTCAACGCCGTCGTGGCAATCGTCTTCAGGTTCGGATACTTCGCCTTGATCGCGCTGTCGAACTGCGCGAAGCGGCCTTCATAGCTTCCCGACCGGTCGAACCAGTCCTCGTTGCCGATCTCCACATAGTGCAGCGGAAACGGCTGGGGATGCCCCAGCTTCGCCCGTACGCCGCCCCACTTCGTCGTGGCGTCGCCCGTGACGAACTCGATCTCGTCGAGCGCATCCTCAACAAACGGCGTGAGGTACGGCCCCGGATTGATGTGCGCGCCTTTCAGCGAGTAGCCCGCATACACCGCAAGCACAGGCTCGATCTTTAGATCTTCAGTCCACTCCAGGAATTCAAGCAGGCCCATTCCGTCACTGGATTGATAGCGCCACGGACTGGGGTGGGTCGCCCGGTCGACCAGCGGGCCAAGGGTGTTCTTCCAGTCATAACGATCCTGAATCTCGTCGCCCTCCAGGTAGTTGCCGCCGGGCAGGCGCAGAAAAGTAGGTTTCATAGCCGCCATCTTTTCCATCAGGTCGGGCCGGTTGCCGTTCGCGCGATCCTTGTAGGTAGGCGGAAACAGCGAGACCAGGTTGAGCCACAGCTTGCCCGCGTGGCCGACCGTAAGCGCCAGATGATTGTTCGCCGAGAGGGCGATGTTGCCCGTCTTCAGTACGAAGTCGTACCTGGCCCAATTGAGCGAAGGCTCCGCGGTCGTGGCGCTGGTTAGAACAGCACCGGAGACGTCATTGATCAATGCAAGGTGGACCGGGCCCATCCCGGCCGCATCCGCCTTGGCGTAGAACGATCCCTTGTAGGTGGTGTTCGGCCTAAGCGCCATGCCCCACCAACCTTCGTTATAAACCCCCGCCTGGTTGCTCGCATCGGCCTTCGTCACATTCACCAGCAAGCTGCTCGGCAAGGCCGCGCTTGGGCCTGTCGTTCGATCGATCTTCATCGAACCGCTGGCATTCCCATCGGTGACCAGGAACCAGCTCTTGAGGTCGCGCATCGTTCGGTTGCGAACCATCTCTGCGTACAGGCCGCCGTCGTAGGAGAAGTTGATCTCCTCCGTCATCATCCCGTACAGCATCGGACTCACCTTATGCAGCGGCTGATCGAGGTGTATCTCCAGTTGAACCGGAGCAGTTTGCCCCAGGCAAAACGTTGCCCCAAACATTGCCGCGAAAGCGGAAATGGAACTTCTAAACGCAAAGGACATGGAATCTCCAAGATCGTTGGTGCCCTGTATTCGCCGGCCAGCGGCAGAATATTAGGTCATGCAAGTATCCTCCAAGGGGAGGCTTATGCGCCATGTGACCGACGAATCGAACAGCAAACCCCCGGCTTGCGCATGGCGGGTCGCGAGTGTAGCGTTTAGTAGAAACGTATCAACCTTTATGTGGAGAATCTATGGTCGCCAACGCCTTCGTTGAGAATCAGCCGCTTCAAGCCCTTGATGATTGGGACGATTTTCTCGAGGGTCGTTACAAAGAAGGCAAGAGCGAGGAAGAGTTCCGCCAATACGACGCCACGGCAACGCCCGCCGTCGCCGAATTCTATCGCCTGAACCACGAAAATCAGACGGTCGCGTACGTACTGGAGAAAGAAAAGCAATACTTCTGCCTGGACAAAGGGCAGAAGACGATTTGGGAGGCGGCCGACTTTCTCAATACTCTGGTAGACGACAGCGACCCCGACACGGACCTGACCCAGATCGAGCATCTCCTCCAAACATCCGAGGCCATGCGACGCGACGGGCAGCCGCGGTGGATGATCCTGACGGGCTTCATTCATGACCTGGGCAAGTGCCTCTGCCTCTACGGAGAGCCGCAATGGGGAGTCGTGGGCGATACGTTCCCGGTCGGCTGCGCATGGTCGAAGGACATTGTTTTCCCAGAGTATTTCGCAAACAATCCCGACCGGAACATTGCGGAGTATCAGACGAAGTATGGCATCTACGAGCCAAACTGCGGCCTGGAGAACGTGCATATGTCGTTCGGCCACGATGGCTACATCGCTAAAGTCATGCAGCCGTACCTATGCGACGAATCGCTCTACATGCTGCGGTTTCACTCGTTCTACCCCTGGCACAAGCATGGCGCATATGACCACCTGTGCAACCAGAAGGATCGCTCCATGCTCGATTGGGTTCTCAAGTTCAATCAGTACGACCTCTACTCAAAGGGCCACACGAAACCAAATACGTCCGAGCTGAAGCCGTTTTATGACGATCTTTTTGCCGAGTTCCTGCCCGCAAGGCTTGCCTGGTAGCCCATCACAAACAGGATGGTGCCGATCGTCCGGCCTACACCGCCTCCGCCGGAACTGGATGTAATACGAAAGTGACGGACTGCGAGCCAAGCCGCGGATGCGTCGCCGTCAACCGTACCGTTCCCGCGCGTTCCTTTGCGCGGACCCAGATCGCGCCCGTTCCGCCCGTCAGCGCAAACGGATTATCTCCAAGGATCTCTGCAGGCCCCTCGAGGGTGAAGACGATTGGGTCGTTCGCGTAGGGACGGATTGCGTCGAACTCGTCCGTCACCCGCAGAACAACGCGGGTTGAGTCTGCGCCATCGGCGAAGAGCTCGGTATCGTCGGCGCGAATCGTAAACTTGCGGTCGGCTCCGCTGCCGGAGAAGGACTTCGAGATCACCTGCCGCCCCTTGAGGAAGCCGTCGATCCGAAGATCGCCCCATCGGAACTTGAGTTGCCGAAGATCGGACTTGTTGAAGTTCCAAACAAACGGCGCATAGGTCAGGTGGTTGAACTCCGTCCGCTCCGGGTCGAGTTCGGCGACCAGTATCCAGGGACTCGCTTCCAGGCCTGCCTCCCGCATATAGAACTTGAGATGGTCGCAGTTCGAGCAGACCACGGCCTTCGTGAGTCCCACGGATTCATCGCTGCGGGCCCAGTGAAACGCCGGCTCCAGAACGATCTCCTCCGACGGATCGCATTGCGATTTGTAGAAACCGGCCGCCGGCTTCGGTTCGCGGAAGATGTCCGTGACCCCGTGATAGCACATGCGATCCCCCGCCCCGAAGTTCGCATGCGTGTTGTAGTCGAACGCGCACCAGCCGATCCCGCCGGCGTACCGCGCGTCGGAGGCAATCTGGTTGTGGATGCGGGCGTGGCGCAACGTATGTTCGCGTTGCCGCTCATCGTCGTCCGTGGTCTTGGTGGGAAAAGTGTGCCCCACAAACTCCGTGTTCAGGTAGAGAGGATGATTAGGCTCGTTGAGCGGAAAGCCGAAGTCATTGATGGTGAAAACATCTTCCAGCAGTTCCGAGCGCCGGTTGTTGCGAATGCCGCCGGTCTGGCGCGTCGGGTCGAGCGCGTGCGCCAGTGCGTTCGTCCGCGCGTAGAATTCATGATCGTCCGCGGACTCGTTGATGCGAACGCCCCAGAGAATAATCGAAGGATGGTTCCAGTCGCGGCGTATCATTCGCCCGACGTTATCTATGGAGGTTTGCTTCCAGGCCTCAGGGCCGATATGCTGCCAACCGGGAATCTCTTCCAGAACCAGCAATCCAATCTCATCGCAACGATCCAGAAAATGCCGCGATTGAGGATAGTGTGACGTGCGCACAATGTTGCAATGCAGGTTCTTGCGCAGAACGTCGGCATCCCTGCGCTGTACGCGCGCAGGCATCGCTTGTCCTACAAACGGAAACGTCTGATGCCGATCCAGACCGCGCAGTTTGACAATCTTTCCATTGAGAGAAAAACCGCGCTCCGTGAACAGCGCTTCCCTGAATCCAACCCGGCGCACATCGTTGTCGATCACCTTACCGTCTCGCAACAGGCGCACATGCACTGAGTACAGCGCAGGTTGCTCCAGATCCCAGAGCTTGATGTGTCCCAGATTTTCCAGGGTAACGACGTTACGCCCGGGGTCTGACACAGTCTCTGTACTCGCATGGACGGGTGCGCTCGTCACCGGATCGAGCGATGCATTCGGATCCGCGGCCCCTGACATTTTCGCAGCTTGTCCGCTCTTTGCGATGGTCCTGTTCCCTTCCCGCAGTTCAACCTCAAGCGTCAGGGCTCCGGCTCCGGGCTCACCGGCGAGCATACAGTCCACTTCGAGCGAAGGCCGCTCGCTCAAAACGTTCGCGGGCCGCGCAAAAACATTGTCGAGGTAGACCGACGGAACAATCCGCAGCGAAACTTCCCGATAGATGCCCCCGAACGTCATGTAGTCGACTTCGTTGCCGAACGGCGGAATGTCCGCGCGTTCCGTGGAGTCGACCTGCACAACAAGGATGTTTTCCCCGTTCGTTCGCAGGTGCTGCGTCAATTCAAAGGAGAAAGGCGTAAACCCTCCTTTGTATTCTCCCAGCAGCACACCGTTGATCCAGACTGTCGAGGCGGTCATCACTCCCTCGAAGTCGACGAAGACACGTTTGCCTCGCGCAGCCGCTGGATACTGGAAGCGTCGCCGGTACGTGGAGAGGAACTGATACTCCTTGTCGTCGAAGCTATGCCAGGGCAGCTTCACATTCGTATGAGGAATCACCACCCTTTCGAATGCAGCGTCGTTGAAGCCGGAAAGATGCGCGCCATCGACCTTCGCTGGATGAAAGAGCCAGTTGCGATTCATCGGCAGCACGGACCGCGACTCGGATTCGCGATCCTGCGCATAAGTGTCGCTCGTCGCCATTCGGGACGCAGCAAGCATAGAGGCTGTTGTCTTGATGAAATCGCGTCTTAACAAATCGTTCCCACTCTCCGCGTGACGAACCATGACACTTTCAACTAAGAGTCCGCCAATTCTAACCCCT
>CAXTPN010000117.1:0-7950 GCA_964246125.1 uncultured Acidobacteriaceae bacterium | reverse complement strand
CGCATGTCCCGGTACACTCACCCCTTCGCGCACGTTCTGACGACCGTTTTTGGTCGCGAAGCAGACGTTTATCAGGGTGGGCGTTGCGGGCGGGAAAGGCCTGCTGAGGTGGGTGGCGGAAGACGCGTAGCGGCTGGAGGCAGGGAGGAGTCTTCCTCCCGGGAAATTGATTGAGGTAACGAAGCTTGGGGCATGGCCGAGTTGATGTCTTTGCCACTAAGAGGTCTTAACATGTTGACCAGCGGCCATTTAGGCGATGTGGGTCGGGATCGGCCGACTATTGTCTGCTAAAATTACAGGCTGCGACGCGAATGCATAAAGGCGTGAATGTCGCGCTTGGTGCCATCGATGAGCGCATTAGTTTTTCTCCATTTGTCGGACATTCACTTCCGCAAGAAAGCCGGGGAAATCTACGACCCATTCCTGGGAGTTCGCAACGAGTTAGAGCTTGATCTGGCCCGATTCGCGACCGAGAACTTCGGACAGATCACGGCCATCCTCGTCACAGGGGACATAGCCTATTCAGGGCATCCCGAGGAATATGCGTTCGCAACCTCATGGATCGCGAAGATCGCAAAGTCGATAAGTTTAGACCCGGAGGCGGATGTCTATCTGATTCCTGGAAATCACGACATCGAACGCAAGGTGGTGACAGATAGCCTAACAATTCAGGGCTACCATGCAACCCTTCGGGCCCCGAATAAAGATGTCAATGAAAGTTTGGTCGGCTATCTGGAAAAGGATGAGGAAGCGAAACGAATCATCTTCAAGCCGCTAAAGAACTTCAACGATTTCGCAGCCAAGTATCAATGCGACTCTTCAGCCGAACACCCTTATTGGGAGCACCCGTTCAAGCTGAACGATGGGTCAACGCTGATGGTGCGGGGTATCAATTCGACGCTCGCCTCAGATGAGCACGATACGGATGGGGCCTACAAGCTTGCTGTAGGAAATTTCCAACTCGACATTCTTCGGCAGGATGGCGTGGAATACATGGCTTTATGCCACCATCCGCCCTCGTGGATGGTGGATGCCGATGCTGCGGAGCTGTTTCTCACGGAACGCACGCGGGTGCAACTGTTCGGCCACAAGCATAAGCAGCGCATGAATCAACTCGACAATTCGGTGCGCGTCGTCGCGGGGGCGGTTCATCCCGAGACGAGGGAGCCAAACTGGCAACCTCGCTACAACTTCGTGTCGATTGAGGTAGTGCATCAAGGTGATGATCGCTCTCTGAGGGTGCATGTGTATCCGCGTGTGTATGTGGATACGAGTTTCCAATCAGGCATCGAGCAAGGAACTTCGCGCCGGTTCGATTTGCCCCTGCCTCGTTGGAGTGCACCGGCTGCTATCTCAGTGCAAACACCTACGCTCAATCCTTCCACAAGCTCTGACTCCGCGAATCTAGGAGGTCTTCGTATGCGTCCTGGCCGGCGACTAACCTATCGCTTCCTTAGCTTGCCTCATAATTCGAGGCTGAAGATTGTGCAGCAGTTAAACCTGATCCAACCTGAGGATGAAGGTCTTCGCGACTCAGAGCTGTATTCTCGTTTTTTCAGCCGAGCTACGGCAGGCGGTCACCTATTTGAATTTTGGAACCTGATCAACTCTGAGTCTGATACGGACGAAGAAAATCCATTTCCGCAAACAGTAAGGAGCTGAGCAGATGAACCCGATGTTCGGAGAGTGGTATCGAGCTGCGTCGCTTGATCCCCAAAATGTAAATCTTGAATCGCGCTGGGCTGGAATCGAAAAGCACAAAGGAGCAAAGGAGCTTAGCTTCGCTGCCGAGGTGGTTCGACTTTTTCTAGATATCGGTAAGGCGACCGACGGCTTCTTGAGTGCGTTCCGGCAGCCCTTCTTCGATGCCGATAACGGCGGATTTCGGATGTCAGACAACGATGTAGAACTCCGGGTGCTCGCCGGTGTGTTAATTCTGGAGATGCTGCAACGCAAGGATGCGTTCGCCGATGGGCTGGCGCTGGTGGTGCTCGCCGCTGCGGCTCCTGACCTGCGAAAGAAAACTCCGATTCTGAAGGAAGTGCTGCCAGCGGTTTCGAACTACCTTTTCGATCGAAGCACACTCGTCAGGCGGACGGGGCCAACGAAGCCCAAGTCCCCTCTCACGAGCATCGAGGCGGAACTGACCGAGATGACGCAGCTTGCCACGACCAATCCGGCTGGAACCTGGAAGCCTGCCGAAACGGCCATCCGCCGTGTGTCAGAGAACGTTTCGAAAGTGAGCGAATATCTGGAAAGCCGGATTCTCTACCTTCAAAAGCGACAGGGTCATCTGGCCGAAGAGGCGAACATCGTGTGGTGGCTCTTCGCGGGAGCGGATCGGATCTCGCTCGAAGGCTATTCCGAACAGTCGGCGGTCGCTGCTGCCCTGTCCTGTGCGCGAGATCTGGCCAGCCTGACTGTGCTTCTCCCGCCGCCACTAGCCGCACCAGCGTACATCGAGCGGTGTTTATCCACCCATCGCGATGGGCAGGTCAGCTTAGAAGAGGTTGCTTCATCCAAGGCTAGTGAAGCGCTGACAGTATCTACGTCGCTGTTTCCGTTGCTGAGTTTGCAACACTTCGTGAGTCAAGGAACGCCAGCGAAGACTGCCGTCAAGACTGTCGTAACCCAGTTCTCCTTGAAAACAGGGAGCGCGCCCACCCAGACTGCGTCTCTGCAGTATTACCGCGAATTGCTGGCAGCCAGAGTGCTAGAGCCGAAGGCGTAAAGGGGAGCGATGCAAGACATCAGCCATCTTGTCTGCAATCAAACCGGATGCCCCGTAGACTCGACAGGAGAATGCCTGGAGGGTTTTGATGATCCGCACCGGTGCCCGCACGCCAAGCCTAGAATCGGTCCATCAAATGTGAGCGCGGAGGAACCTGCGGAGGATGGCGACGAAGTTGTCGCCGAGGCGATGGCCGACTGGCTGCAACTTCCAGGCGGATATGAGCTCACAATCAGCGAAGCCGGGGAGATTACCGCGCGGAGCGAGGCGCAAGTGGTTATGTTCGCCGGGGAGCCCGATGCGGGCAAGACGACGCTCATCGCAACCATTTATGAGTTACTGAGCAGCGATGTGATTGACGGCTTTCGATTCGCCGGAAGCGAAACGATCCTTGCGTTTGAGAGGGCGTGTTTTCCGTCGCGGATCGCGTCGGGAAATGTGAAGCCGGACACGGTGCGAACGCGTCATCCTCGTCCCCGGTTCTACCATCTTTCCCTGCGTCCGGATGTTGCGGTTGGGCCATGTAAGCATCTCCTGTTAGGAGATGTGTCCGGGGAAACCTTCCGCAGGGCCAGCGATGATTTGGCCGAAGCGAAAAAGCTTCACATCCTTAGGCGTGTCGATGCCTTCGTTCTGATTCTGGACGGAGACAAACTCAGAAACCGAAAAGAGCGACAGGATGCTTTGGAGCGGGCGACGCTCATTCTGCGTTCTCTTCTGGACGCCGATGTGTTGCTGCGGCACACGCTAATCCAAGTCGTAATTAGCAAATTCGACTGTTTCGATCAAGACGACAAAAACATGACAGACTTCCTCACACATCTGCGGAGTGAGTTCGAGACCAAGTTTGCTACCTTGTTTGACCGCATGGTGATTTATGAAATCGCGGCTCGCCCGGACGCGAAGGGGTTCGACTTCGGCCACGGTGTCCGCAAGATCATGGGCCCGTGGCTGCAAGAGTCTGCCTTCCAATGGGAGGCGAAATACCCGGATGCGCCGCCGCCGGGTCAGATCCGCGAATCGGATGCATTTCTCTGGCGGAGGCTACAGCATGCAAACTGCGCGTAAGCCAGTGAAACTGCTGGCGATGGGGTTGCCGCGGGTCGGCAAGACCACGTTTCTCGCTGCATTCTGGCACTTGCTAACCTCGGGAGAGGTGCAAGACAGTCTCGTGCTCGCGGAGTTGCAGCCGTCACGCGATCATCTCAATACGATTGCTACGTTATGGCGCCAATGGAAGGAGATTCCGCGGACAACGCTTCCCAAAGAGCGCGTGGTCACCGTGAACGTGCGACTTCCGGGACATGATCAGGTTTTCGAGGTTGCCGTTCCGGATGCTTCTGGGGAAGCGTTCAAACGCATCTTCGAGACACGCCATTGCAGCCGGGAGTTTGAAGAGCTCGCCACAGAGTCAGGGGAGCTCTTATTGTTTGTGCATCCTAAGCAGGCGGTTCCTCCGCAGCGGATCGATCTAGAGGTGGATAAGCTGAGCGATGACCTCGACAACCTGCTGGATGAGATGGCCAAGGCGCAGAACAGCGCAGCTGGAGGGACGGCGGGCGCGAGTGTTAGCCAGGGGGCATTCGCCGGAGGAGACGGGCAGCAAGCGGCAACAGAGGAGACGCAGGCCGCTGCCGAAATTCTCGAGTGGGATGCAAAATACTCCGCATATCAAGCCAAACTTGTTGATTTGCTCCAGATCGCATCAAGGTTGCGTGATGGACACCCGGCACGTCTGGCGATTGTTATCTCCGCCTGGGACCGCTGCGCGAAAGAGAAGATGCAGCCCGAGGCCTGGATCAAGTCGCGGCTGCCTCTGCTGTACCAGTATCTACTAGCAAATGCGGACGTTTGTGAGTTCGCCGTGTTCGGGGTGAGCGCACAGGGGGCAGAACTGAAGAGCCCTGGGGAGCTCTTGGATACGATTCGAGCATCCGACCGCATCAAGGTGGTACTTGGGGAGACCGAGTCCAAGGACCTGACGCTACCCATCCAATTTTTGCTGAAGGATGCGCAGAAGGTTTCCGCAACATGATCCAACTCGGACAAACTTTGCATGGCTATCAGGATGGCCACTCACTGCTTGCAAGTTCGCAGCGCCTTCCGTATGCGGCGGAGTCGACTTTGCTTGTGCTGAGCGACCTCTCGGGACAGTCTTTTGTTAGCGGCTTTGACGGATATTTGACCGGATACCCGCTTGCAGAGGCGAACGTCTACGCCTTGGCGAAGACTTGGTACGCACCGGAGATGGAGCGGCCTGGGTGTGTTTGGACGCATACGCTCCTGATCAAGTTCGGTGATCTTGCTCGTTTCTCCGACCTTTCTATTCTGAACGGTTTTTTTGAACGTCCAAAGCGCAGCCGAGTATCATGGGCAAAATATGAAGTGCCGCTGAAGGTCGACGAGAATGGAGGCGCGTCTCGACAATTACTCCACTCTTCGCAAGAGACGAAGATTGCGACGATCTGTGACGCTCTATACAGCACGGACACAGCGTCCGTTATCGTGCCCTCGGTGGAAGCAGATGCCTTCGAAGCGCTTTTCCTGGCTCTTTGGGGCCAGCAGTGGCCACGGTTGCGTCGCCGCTTCACATTTTGCACTGGAGCGCTTGAGAGTCGGGAGATCGCAGGTCGGCACTTTGACCTCCAATGCATCCCAGCGAACTTCGCTGGAATCGGTAACGCGCCGGGTCGTCAATCGATTGTGGTTAACGGGAAACCGGAGCTCGGGAGACTTCGGAGTAATGTCTTGGACACCCTGCTTGCCGACCTTAAGCAGCCAAACGAGCGTCTCCGTGCGTTCCTTCAAAATTATGGTGCCGACGCGCCTCAGCTCCGCACTGCATTCCCATCATTGATCTCCGCATGGCTGCTCACGAAATCTGGGATCACCGACGAAGAAGCATTCCGCACTATCGTCGCCGAGGTCTCCGAGTTTTTCCCCGAGAAGGAATCGGGTGCGGTACTGAAATCAGATCTAATTGAAGCTGACAGCATCGGCGATTCCGAGATTGCATTGACTTTCGACGAACGCGTGATCGCAATACTTGAGCTGGCAAGAGACGCAGAGGCAGTTTCTCTAGCGTTTGATCTTCGGGAACACTTATCAGCCAAAATCCAGTCGGCACCGCTTGTGGTGCTGTCATTGTTGGAGAAATGTATACGGCTTCGAACTCTGGGTAGTGCAGCGCAAGAGCGCGCGTTCGCCCTAGCCCAGTCGCTCCCCTGGGAGATTCTTGAGAGTAACGCATCTCCCCATCTCTTGCTTGTTCTCCTCGGGACGAATCCTGAATTGCTTTCGCGTCCAGGCGTGTGGGTACGAATGGCAGGACGAACCCACGAAATCGTGGATATGTTTTCGTCGAAGGCGGCCACAGTAGAGGATTGGATTCAACTCGTCCGCGCGGCGTTGCGAAACAACGTTCCGCAGGCAGCATCAATGATTTTCAGTCGCGGCCCGTCAAATTTGGTTCCGTTAGTTCTTCAAGAACTGGAGGAGTATCCAGTCTTCTCTCCCGCCATGAATCCATGGTATGTCGAGATCGAGCGACGCCAACCCGCGGCCGTTTCTTGGCTGAGGTCCGTTAGGTCACTGAGCCTTTCAAATCAGCTGGGGCTGTCCCTAGTACTCGATCCAAGTTACTTACATAGAGAAGGTATCGTGCCTTCGCTTTTCGAAGGGGTTGCCGAAGATTGGAACGCGAGACGGCTCGCCTTCCTCTTGGTTCTTACCTCTGGAGGCGATACCGAATCTTCGGCACAGACATTTGCAATCGCCTTCCGAAAATTGCACCGGCTAGTAGTCGGCCAAGACATCGATTTCTTTGCGTGGGAGATTCTCCGCAATGTTCTTCCTGAACCATCGATGTGGAGTAATTGGGATACAGCGGAACGTCTGAGACGTTTTTATGCTGATCGATTTACAGCCAACAAATGGCCCTGTCACGCGTTTTGGAGCGGGTTGGAAGGCATCGAAGTCGTCCGCGAGGTATTCGATTACATAGTGTCGGAGAAGCGCTTACGGAGTTTCGGTCGAGAACTAATTCGGAATGCGGATCATTGTCACCTTTCGGAGTGGCAACGGGCAATGCTCTCTTCCTTGCCGAAGAAGCTGAGGTAATGATCGACCCCTACATCTCGATAGCGTGTCCCTCTAACTCGATGGAAGGAGCCTCGATCTCCGGAGTCGAGATTTCTGCGACGGCGGGAACGGCAATCTCTCTTTGCAAGCCAAATTTAGGTGCTTCGGGCTGGTAAACATCTGACGTGTACACGGTCAGCTCGTGGAGCTTGGCCGGAAGCTGGGAGAGGGCTTCGCGTTGCGAGGTAATCTGTTCGGCCTCGCCGCTCAGAATGACGCGATCGACAGCCAGGCGTTTGGTCGATTCGATGGCATAGCCATACTCGACGTGCTGCGCCTGTTCCGGGGTAAGCTGCAGGCTCGCTCCCGAATCGACTTTGACGGAGAATCCGCCGTCTTCTTGGATGTGCTCGATGGTGGCGAGATTGCCGACGCAGATACCTTGACCCCATTCGGAGCGGGTGAACTGAATGCGCTCACCCTCGGCGAGATCGCGGTCCTCGGAGCTGTAGACGGTCGCTTTGAGGCGCATCTGCCACTCCGTTGCGGGATTGTAGACGCGGGGACTGTCATCCGCTCCGGTGACGGTAATGAGGTTCTTTTCGGCGTCCACGCCGGTCACTGTTCTGTAGGTGTTCGGGGATATGCCCAACGCATCGCTGCCTTTGCTGCCGTAGCGGATGACGTCGCCGACTTCATAATTCGCGGCGATCTTGGCATCTTTGTCTGACAGGAGTTTGTCTGTGAGTACGTTGGCGGTGAAGGTTTCGCCCAATCGCCCATGCTCGTGAAGATCCGCACGAATGAGCCGGGTAAGCTCCTCACGCTCCATCTTGTCCGGAGCGAAGATGACGGCGCGGTCTTCTTTGGAAACGTAATCTTGGACCACGGCAGCCGCGATGTTCCGGGTCGCTGTAAACGTGGATGCGATTCGTATCGCGCAGGAGCGTGGTGGCCGATTGCGGGTCGTCGCGCCGGAAACTGCCCACCGCTTGACGGACATCGCCAGGGTCGAGTGCTGCGCTCTTTGAAACATCGGTTGCCAGCCGCTCGCCGAGGGTCGCGGCATCGTTGGTGTAAATGCGGGCGTCGTAGGCGGCACGGGAGATGGCAACATAGGCCAGTCGGTCATTAATAAG
>CAXTPN010000116.1:3080-7961 GCA_964246125.1 uncultured Acidobacteriaceae bacterium | reverse complement strand
CCACAAAGCTGTTTGAGAAGTTCCGCTGGCTATTCACTGAGTAGCCCTGACCCACCACCTCTGATGTCTCCGCCAGCGTCTGCGTGCTCGCCGTATTCGTCGGTGAAACCCCCGGCAGCAGCAGCGCCGCGTCCAGGTAGTTGCGCCCTTCAAACGGCAGGTTCGTCATCTCCTCCTGCAAAACCGTGGCTTCGATCTCGCTCCGGTTCTCCTCCACCACTACCGGCTGCGCGGTTACCTGCACACTCGCGGTCGCCTGTTCCAGTGCAAGGCGCAGCGTGACCTCGAACCCCGCGCCAACGCTTACCTCAATCTCTCGCTCCGACCTGGCCAGTCCTCGGGCTTCGCTCGCAATCCGGTACCGGCCCACCGGCAGGTAAGGAAAACGGAACCGCCCCTGACGATCGCTTTCCGTGGCGTGCTTCTGGTTGGTCGCCATCTCTAGCGCGCTCACCGCGCTATGCGCAACCGCAGCCCCGCTCGGGTCCAGCACGCGACCGGACACCGACGCCGTCGTCACGCTCTCCTGCCCCACACTCCACGGGCTCACAAGCAACACCAAATACACAAAATGCAGCCGCTTTATAAAACAGAACACAGTACCTCCACGAGTACAGCGCGTCCTTTGTTTGTCATTCCCGAAGGGCATCTGCTGTTGCTTATCATTGCCGTCGCGGCCCGCAATGAGCTGTCTCGCCTGGGCTCAGGGCCAATGCCCCACTGGCAGAGGCGATTCCGCTCCCGCCTGGGGTGAAGCCCAGAATCTCAGGTACAGGGAAGCAGACAAGGGCATTTGGCCCCGTGTTACAGCGTCATTGGGATTGACTTAGGCCAGGGAGTCAGGAGCTTGTGCCGGCGGTCCGCGCATCTGCCGTGCGCCATCGCGCCGCATGCGCCGCTTCGACTCAAGTTGAACCGTTCCTGCGCGAGCGCTGTCGCCAGCCGCAAACACCTTCACCAAACGGCCAGGCGCGGGCGGATCGAAGTGCGTTGCCGTCACAGTCCTGGGCCAGCTTGAACAGTGCTGCGGAGCACCAACTCGCGCCGCCTGCTCCGTCGCGCCCAGTCCAGCGTTCATTGCGCAGTGATGCGTGCCGTTCCGCCGGCAGCACGCCGCCAGCCCCGCCTCCGGGTCCACGCCCAGAGCAAACGCCGGCAACACGACCGGCAGGCCGAACACAGCGAGCAACAGGATGGAAAGTAGCTTACGCAACTCGTCCATTCAACCTGAAAAGCCTCTCCGCCGCAAATCACCCTTGCCAGTTCCGCCGGGCGACGAATAATTTTCCTCGAGAACCTCAGCAAACACGCATGTCAAGCCCACAAAGGGCTCTAAGGCGTCATTTCAATGGGATATTTTTCGAGGGAACCACTTCGTAAGCGACTCATTCAGGCCGCTTCGTGTCAAAGTACCCCGGGGGATGGGTCGCCACCGCGTCGAGCTTCCAGTCCATAGTCTGCTACTCGTGCGTGACCGCCTTCACCAGGTTGCGCGGACTGTCCATATCAATGCCGCGGCGAACCGCCGTGAAGTATGCCAACAGTTGTAGCGGTACCACCTCCAAGATCGGCGCAATGTGCTCATGGCTCGACGGAACGAAGATCGTGTGCTGGCAGATCGACGGGACCACCTCATCGCCTTCGGTGGCGACTCCCACAATTTGCGCGCCCTGCCTCCGCATGTCGCGCAGCAGATTCACAGTCTTCGTGTAGCGAAATAGAGAGTCTGGTAAATGTAGGTCGCGCGTAGCCAGCGCGATCAGCGGAACGTTCGCGTTCAGCAGCGCCGCGGGCCCATGCTTCAGCTCTCCGGTCGGGTAGCCCTCGGCATGCACATAAGCAGATTCCTTCAACTTCAACGCACCCTCCCAGGCAATCGGGAGGTGAATCGCGCGCCCAAGGTACAAGTACGTATCCGCATGCTGCATGCCACCCGTGATCCGCTCGACTTCAGCCTGCCAGCGCGGTAGCCACGCCTCCACTTGACCCGGTACAGCACTCAGCAGATCAATTCGCGCATTCACCGCCGGACTGGTCATGCGCCCCCGCGCGCGCGCCGTAAACAGTGCCAGCAGATGCAGCATCAGCAGTTGCGTCGTGAAGCTCTTCGTGGCCGGCACCGCCTCCTCCACGCCCGCCCGCGTAGTCAGCGAGCAGTCCGCCAGCTGCGCCATCGTCGACGATGCATGGTTCGTGATCGCGATCGTTGCGGCGTCGCGCATCTTCGCCTCGCGTAGCGCCTCCAGCGTGTCCGCCGTCTCGCCCGATTGCGACAGCACCAGCACGCACCGCGCGGAGGGTGTATGCGCCGTCCGGCAGATGTACTCGCTCGCATACTCAACGTCCACCGGGAGCCCCGCCAGCTCCTCAAACAGAAACCTTCCCACCAGCCCCGCATGACGGCTCGAACCGCTCGCCGCGATCAGCATGCCGTGCTGCCCCGCAAGCGAGTGCAGCGCAGCCGCGTACGACGCCTCGCGCAGCGCGCCGCCATCTGTAAACGCGGCCAGCGTTTCGCGCAAAGCATCCGGCTGCTCATATATCTCGCGCAACATCGCGTGGGCAAACTCTCTCACCCCGCCGTCGCGCTCCTGAACATTCGCAGTCATCTCGTTAGACGACATTCTAGACCTGTCATCCTCCGTCATCCTTTTAGATGACCATCTCCTTGCGCTATCATCCCTTGATGAGCAAGCGTGATGCCGTGGCCCTCGCAAGTCTTTCCCTAGGCGACATTCTCACCAGGAGAAAGGCGCTCAGACGCCGGCTCGCCACGCGCGAGTGCTTACATCCGGTTCGCATCGCTCTCCTCGGCGGCAGCACCACCCAGGAGCTCGTCGACCTGCTGGAGCTCTGGTTGCTGGATAGCGGCTTCAAGCCCATTTTTTACCAGTCTGAATTTGGCCGGTTCTACGACGACGCAGTCCACGATAGTGACGCGCTCGTTGAGTTCAGGCCTGATATCGTCTACATCCATACATCCGTATTCAACATCCAGCGCTTCGCACCGGTTCACGCCACCGAAGCCGAATTCGAGCAGTCGGTCCGGACCGAACTCAGCCGCTTCCAGGAGATATGGTCTTCACTGCAGGAGAAGATCGGCTGCATCACAATTCAGAACAACTTTGAACTTCCGCCGCAAGCCATCATGGGCAACCTCGACGGCATCGTTGCGGGCGGCCGCACACGCTTCGTGAATCAACTGAACCAGCACTTTGCGAACGTTGCGGCTGTCACCTCACGGCTGCTCATTCAGGATGTATGCAGCATCTCCGCGCGCATTGGCCTGAATCGTTGGTTCGATGCGAGACGCTGGTTCAGCTACAAGCTTCCGACCTCCGCCGAGGCATGCAACGCACTGGCGGTCTCGCTCGCCGCCATGATCCGCGCTATCTACGGTCGAGCCCGCAAAGCGCTCGTGCTCGACCTCGACAACACCTTATGGGGAGGCGTCATCGGCGATGACGGCGTGGAGCGTATTCAGATAGGCCGCGAGACCCCGGTCGCCGAAGCCTACACGGCTTTTCAGGAGTATTGCCTCTCCCTGCGCGACCGCGGGGTTCTGCTCGCAGTCTGCTCGAAGAACGACGACGCTATTGCGCGGCAAGGCTTCGAGCATCCAGACTCCGTTCTGAAGCTTGAACACCTCTCTTGCTTCAAGGCCAGCTGGAACCCCAAGCCGGAAAACCTGCTCGCTATCGCCGCCGAGCTTAACCTCTGTGTCGACAGCCTTGTCTTCATCGACGACAACCCTGCCGAGCGGGCCATCGTCGCCGCGCAGTTTCCCGGCGTCGGCGTCCCCGACATCGGGAGCGATGTCGCTGCCTACGCCAGCATCATCGAAGCCAGCCGCTACTTTGAACAAGTCTCGTTCACCGATGAAGACAGGGACCGCGCCGCGCTCTACCGGGGCAACATTCAACGGGCCGAATCGAAGTCCAGCTTCTTTGACTATGGCGACTATCTCGATTCGCTTGAGATGACCGCGGAGATCGAACTTTTCCAGCCGCTCTATCTCGACCGCATCGTTCAACTCACTAACAAGACCAACCAGTTCAATCTCACGACCCGCCGCTACACTATCGCCGAGATGGAATCTGTACTGAAGGACCGCAACGCCATCGGCCTCTTCGGCAAGCTCAGCGACCGTTTCGGAGATAACGGTATTGTGTCCATCATTCTCGGCCGCATGGTGGGCGAGTTCTTCGACATCGACCTCTGGCTCACGAGTTGTCGTGTGTTGAAGCGGGACATGGAATCCGCCATGCTCGACGAGCTTGCCGAACGCGCCCATGCCGCCGGTGCGCGTACGCTGCGCGGCTTTTACCGGCCTACTCGAAAAAATGCCATTGTGGCAGACCACTACCTCAAAATGGGTTTCGAGCAAGTATCCGTCCAACTGGACGGATCTATCTTCTATACCCTTGATCTCGCTGAATATGAACCGCGCAATCGGCACATCCGGGTGCTTGGGCTGGTGCTGGCTGGTGCGTAGCGCTTGCATCCGGAGCGGCGCGTGAGTGTCCTGCGTCTTCACCACATTGGCCAGTCCGCCGCAGAAATCTCACCTGCCGTCGAGCTCTGCGTGCAGCGCTTCGGCTATGAAGTGTTCTCTGAGAAAATTCACGACCCGCTGCAAACCGCTTTCGTCCAGTTCCTCAAACTTCCCGGTGAGAGCTCTTACCTGGAACTTGTAGCGCCGGACGGTCCGCACAGCAAGCTAGCGAACGTCGCTAGACGGGGCGGCGGTCTTCATCACCTCTGCTACATCGCGGGGCCGCTTGAAGCTGAAATCTCCGCTCTTGCAGCCGCGGGCATGCGGCTCATCTCCGACCCCACGCCTGCCGTCGCCTTTGCCGGACGCAGAATCTGTTGGCTGCT
>CAXTPN010000116.1:0-3070 GCA_964246125.1 uncultured Acidobacteriaceae bacterium | reverse complement strand
GGCGAAGACCGAGTTCTCATCGAACTGGTCGAACGCCGCGACCCTCAAGATTCTTGTACCCCGGGAATTTGAGCCACGTCTGCTGAAATCCGGGGGATGCGTCCTTACCCCCACTGTCTCACTTCGTCCAACGTTTGGCCGCGCTTCACAATTCGCTTCTGAAACGTGCGGTACTATTCTAATAATGCCAGTTCCAGAGTCAGATGCTCTGCTTCTAGCAATGACACCAAGTGCAAAGTATGGTCTCCCTCAATCCAAGGCGTGCCGGCAAGATGCAGACTCTCAGGGTCCTGCTCGCCGGGCTTTGCGTCCTGCTGATTCTTTTCATCGGCGCCATTCAACTCTTCCATACTCATGGCACTGATGAAGCCGCTAACCCCGGCTGCTCCCTCTGCGCCGTAGCGCATGTCTCCGTGCTGCTCGCCCCAGTTGCCGCACGTCCTGTCGGCGCCGAAGCCATCTTCCTCATCCGCGTTCGCGATGCCGTTTTAGGGCCGTCCCGCCTCTTCTACTTTGCCACTTATGTTCGTCCTCCACCTGCTCTGATCTCGCACTCCTGAGTCCGCGCTTCCGCGTCCATTCAAAGCAGGTTCCATTTACATCTTGGAGGTTCATGATGCGCACACATCAGCGCAAGGCACTGGCCTTTCTGCCCCTCGTCCTCGCAGCTTCATCCCTTGCTCACACGTCCTTGGGGACCGCCCAGTCCGCCGGCAGCTCCGGAAGCATCTCCGGCTCCGTTACAGACCCCACCTCCGCCGCTGTTTCAGGCGCTACAGTCGTCCTTCAAAATACCATCTCCGGCTTCTCCCGAACCACGAAGGCTGACGCCTCCGGCCTCTTCACCTTCTCCAACATTCCCTTCAATCCCTACCAACTCATCGTATCGAGCCCCGGTTTTGGCACCGTCAGCCAGCGTGTAGAGCTTCGTTCCTCCATCACCAGCGTACAAAAGATCATCCTGCAGGTGGCCGCAGCGGGTGACACCATTACGGTCGAAGCCCCCCAGGGCGACCTGGTCGAAAACTCCTCCACCTTCCATGTCGACATCGACCGCGCTCTGTTTTCGAAGCTTCCTCTCGAGTCGCAGTCCAGCTCTGTCTCTTCCCTCATAACATTAGCTTCTCCCGGCGTTGCCGCGGACTCCAATGGGCTCTTTCACGGTCTTGGTGACCACGCCGAAAACGCCTTTTATGTGGATGGTCAGCCCATCACCGACCAGCAGTCCAAGGTCTTCTCCAACCAACTTCCCATCTCCGCGATCCAGTCGCTCGAAGTCATATCCGGCGCTCCTCCGGCCGAGTTCGGGGAAAAAACATCTCTCGTCGCTAACATTGTCACGCGTTCCGGCCAGGGAACCACTACGCCTCAGGGAGAGTTTCTAGGCTCCTATGGGACCTTTGGATCCTCCACCGCCTCCGCAGATCTCGCCTTTGGCTCTAAACGCTTCGGTGACTTTACCGCCCTCGATTTCCTCGACACCGGACGGTTCCTTGATCCCGCCGAGTTCATCGTCTTCCACGACAAGGGCAACGTCGCAAACCTCTTCAATCGCATTGACTTGCAGCCCTCCCTCCAGGACTCTGCACATCTCAACTTTTCCCTCACCCGCTCCTGGTTCCAGACCCCCAACTCATTCGACAATCTCAACCTCACCGACCCTCTCGGCAATAGCATAGGAAGCGCCGATCAACGCGCAAAGATACTTACCGTCAATATTGCTCCCTCCATCACCCACACCCTCAGCCCCAAATCCGTTCTCAGTCTCGGAACCTGGGTCCGCCGTGACAGTTTCAACTACTACCCCAGCAAGAATCCTTTCGCTGATCTCGGCCCTATCCAGCAGGAGACGGTTTCTCAGGTACGCTCTCTTCATAACGCCGGTGGCCGGCTTGACTACAACTACGCCTACGGCGTTCACAACCTTAAGATCGGCACTAGTTACCAGCAATCTTTCCTCAACGAGCGCTTCAATCTTGGCATCGTCGATCCTCTCCTCAACTCTCCTTGCGTGGATGCTTCCGGCAACTCGGTATCCGGCTTCAACAGTCCCAGCCAATGCATCGCAGCTGGCTACTTACCCAACACCGCCGCAAACCCACTCGCCGCCACTCCCTTCAACCCACTTCTGGCTTGTCTGGATCTCACGCGCCCCACCCCATCCGTCGCCGACGGATGTAACTCTGGGTACGCCGCCCCATTTACCTTCCTCGGCCACACAGACATCAAGCTGCTCTCCCTCTATGCCCAGGACGTCATCACGAAGGGTAATCTCTCGCTAAACCTCGGCATCCGCGGCGATCTCTACAATGGCCTCTCTGTCACTCGCCAAGCTCAACCCCGCGCCGGCATCTCCTACAGCCTGCCCCGATCAGGCACAGTCCTCCGCGCCTCCTACGCCCGAACCATGGAGACCCCCTTCAATGAGAATCTTGTCCTTTCCAGCCGCGGCTGCAACTCTCCTATCATCTCCGCACTCGTTCCCTGCATCCCCGCCAACTTTAACTCCGGTTTTCGCAACGAGTTTCACGCCGGCATGGAACAATCCCTAGGAAAGCACTTCGTCCTCAACGGTGATTACCTCTGGAAGTACACCCATAACGGCTACGACTTCTCCGTCCTCGGCGCCACCCCCATCACCTTTCCCATCGAGTGGCATAACGCTAAAATCTCCGGGTTCGCCCTCCGCGCCAACGTTACACAGATTCACGGTTTCTCCGCCTTTGTGGTTATGTCCTCCGTCGCAGCCCGCTTCTTTCCCCCGCAGATCGGCGGCCTAGGAGCCACCAATGACACGGGCGCTCCGTTCCGCATCGATCATGACGAAAAATTCAACCAGACCACCAACCTTCAGTACCAGCGATCCAAAAACACCCCGTTCATTAGTTTCAACTGGCGTTTCGATTCCGGGCTCGTTGCCGGTGCCGTCCCTTTCGCTACCGACACCACAACTCCCGTCGATCTGACCATCCTTACCGCAGACCAGCAGCGCCAAGCGGGCCTGATGTGCGGCTCCGTCAGCCCAACCCTCTCCACTCCGCTCACCACCTGCGCCCCCTCGCAATACCAC
>CAXTPN010000115.1:0-8102 GCA_964246125.1 uncultured Acidobacteriaceae bacterium | reverse complement strand
GTGTGTGGGGAGCTGGAGGCGGCGGGGGCGGGGTTCATGGCGAAAATGAGTGAGACGCAGCGGGAGTTGGAAGGGCTGTGGGGGAGGTGGGACGCCGGTGTGGATGCGGGCGATCTGGCGGGGCAGGCTGCTGCGAAGGACGCTATGGTGACGCTGCTGAACAAGCGCAGCTACCTGCGGAATCTGCTGCGGGATGTTACGGCGGCGCTGGAGTAATCAGAAGTGCGGGAGTTATTGGACGAGCGACTATTTTCCGGGAAATACCTCGGCCCTGCAGGATCGTCCAGCTTCGTCCATTTTCTTTTTGATCGCGGTTCGCACCAAGTCGCTGGAGTTGGAGGCTACGAGCTCTGTGTCGGAGATCTCAGCGAAGGTTCGGGACATTGCGCAGTTGCAGTAATCGACGTTTTTCTGGTCGGGCTGGTTATCGTGGATGGAACGAGCACCCTTGAGGCAGTGCGCGGTCATGTCGGCGAGGAGTTGCTGACGCAGGTTGGTCGTTTGCGCCGAGGAGGCGCTCTCTCGATAGTGGAAGACCAAGCCGACGATTCCTAAAATGACGGCTGTACCGACGAGAAGTGCGACGTAGATGAGAAGGTAAGTGCGTAAGGGTTTCATGACGATTCCGGAGTGTACACGGGCATGGGGCGGCGGGCAATCTGTTTTGAGAGTGGTTCGCCATTTAGAGGTTGCCGGTGTTGGTTGCTACGCTGCAACGTAGACCCTAAAACCATCCTCTTTGGGTCGAATTCACCGTTGCACAAGGCCCTGTGGTAGTATTTGCGGCATAGGACTCTGCGCGTTGCGGCTGGCGGCAGATTTCCTTTTGCGCGCTACGGTACCTCCGGGGTAGAGAGCTGGGCCGTAGACAGGCAGCAAAGGCGTCTTTGGACGCTCCATCGTTATCGACGCAGCAAACCTTCCGAGTGAGTCATCTTCAGAACTTTGAGTTTGTCCTGAGTTTGTTGGCGGTTGCACGGACCGATTGCGACCTCAGTGCGCCCGTCGTTTGCATCGTCAAGAAGAGCCACAAAGCAGGCGGGAATGCCCCGTTTGCGATAACGGAGAACCCAGATGAGCCGGTGCAGTTGCCCCCTTCCCCTTCGTGCAGGACGCTTCAGGCCCGCGGTGAACCGTCTCGTTATGAACCGCGGCTGCATGGGGTCGACCGCTGCCGCTTCGCTGCTGACGATCGCGCTGGCGGGCTGCGGGGTTAATCCCGTGACGTCTACTGTGAGCGCGACGACGGGTACTTCGCAGTCGCAGGTAACGGGGCTGGTGCATGGAGGCCAGCAGGCGATCAGCTCGGCGGTGATCCAGATGTACGCGGTGAGCAGCGCGGCCGATGGCGGGCAGGCGACGCCCCTGCTGACCCGGGCAGTGACGACCGGAGCCGCGGGCGGCTTCAGCTTCGGCCCGGCGGACTACACCTGCCCCAGCGCGAGCACGCCGGTCTACCTGACGGCGACGGGCGGGAATCCCGGACTATCCGGCACGGTGAACAATACCGCGATCGCGCTGATGGCGGCGCTGGGACCGTGCGGCGGCGTGGCTGCGCTTTCGTCGCTCACGATGAACGAGGTGACGACGGTGGGGACGCTGGCTGCGATCTTCCCGTTTGCGAGCGGCTATGCGGCGATCGGGTCGCAAAGCTCGGATGCGGCACTGTTTACGGCTGCGCTGGCGAATGTCAATAGCTACATCAACATTGGGACGGGGCTGGCGCCCGGGCCGGGGCTGACGGCGGGCTACTACGCATCGAGCAAGGAGATTTACGGGCTGGCGAATTCGATTGCGGCGTGCATCAACTCGCCGGGCGCGACCAGCGCAACCTGCACGTCGCTGTTTACGCTGGCGACCCCGGCGGGTGGCGGCGCGCCCACGGATACGGTGGGAGCTGTCCTGGACATCCTGAAGAACCCGGCGCAGGGCGTGGTGGGCATCTTCAACCTGGCGCCGTCTTCGCCGCCCTTCCCGGGGGCGATCGCGTCGGCTCCGGCGAAGTGGGTGCTGCCCATCGTGTCGACCTCGAACCCGACGATCAACCTGACGGTAAGCGGCGCGGGCGCGGTAAACGTGGGGACTCCGGCGCAGTACAGCGCGAGCGTGAGCGGGACCACGAACCAGCTGGTGACGTGGCAGGTGAACGGCGTGACCGGGGGCAACTCGACGTATGGAACGATCTCGCCGAGCGGGCTGTATACGCCACCCGCGGGCGTGCCGGCGGCGAACGGGCTGACGATCACGGCATCGAGCCTTGCCTCAACGACGGCGGCGGGCTCGCAGGCGGTGACGCTGCTGAACCCGGTGCCGGTGGTGCCCACGGCCAGCGGCACGACCTCAACCTACGGGCAGAGCTTTGTGATCGATGTGCGGGGCACGGGCTTCGTCAATGGCGCGGCGCTGCTGGTAAACGGCTCGCCGGTGGCGACGACGGCGGTCAGCCTGACGGACCTGCAGGCGACCGTGGTGAATACGACGGGCGCGGCCATGACGATCGCGGTGGCGGTCGCGAACCCCTCGCCGGGCGCGACGCAATCAACCTCCTCGAGCGTAACGCTGGCGCTGCCGCCCGCGAGCGCCACGGCTGCCGCGCGGTTCCTTGACCAGACGAGCTTCGGCCCCACGGCGGCGACCATCGCGCATGTGCAGCAGATCGGCCTCTTGGCGGCGCTGAACGAGCAGTTCAACGCGGCGCCCACGCTGTTCACGCTGCCGCCCGACCCGGATACCGAGTGCACGTCGAACTGGCGCTGCACGCAGTCGGACTGGCTGAAGATTGCGACCACCGGCAACGACCAGCTGCGGCAGCGGGTGTCGCTGCTGTTGAGCGAGCTGTGGGTGGCGCCGAACCAGGGCGACGGCGCGATGCCCTACTACTTGAACACGATGGCGACTGATGCGTTCACCAACTACCGGACGATCATGCAGGACCTTTCGCTGGCTCCGCCCATGGGCGCGTACCTGAACATGGTGAACAGCGGCGCGGCGCCCACAGGCCAGATTCCGAATGAGAACTTCGGCCGCGAGGTGATGCAACTGTTCACGATCGGGCTGAGCATGCTGAACCCCGACGGCACGCCGCAGCTGGATGCGAGCGGAAACACCATCCCTGCCTATACGGAGACGCAGGTGGCGGCGTTTGCAAAGGCGTACACCGGCTGGACGTATGCGAACGCGGACGGCTCCACGCCCACCGCGTTCAACTACACGGCCAACTGGAATCACGCGATGGTGGCGGTGGAAAGCCGGCATGACAAGACGGCGAAGCTTCTGCTGAACGGCACCACGCTGCCCGCGAACCAGACGGCGGAGCAGGACCTGCAGGGCGCGCTGGACAACATCTTCGCGGACAGCAACATCGGGCCGTTCATCAGCAGCCAGTTGATTCAGCACCTGGTCAGCGGCAATCCCAGTCCCGCGTATGTGCAGCGGGTGGCGACGATCTTCGCCAACAACGGCAGCGGGGTGCGCGGCGACATGAAGGCGGTGCTGACGGCAGTGCTGCTGGACCCGGAGGCGCGCGCGGACGACACCCAGACCGGCGACCAGTTGGAGGCGAGCCCCGCGGTGCAGGACGGGCACCTGCGCGAGCCGCTGCTGTTCGTGCCCAACCTGTTGCGCGGGCTGAACGCGACGCAGACCAACGCGGCCGACCTTTACCCGTATGTCAACCTGGCCTCGAGCGGCCTGGGCGCGCTGGGCGAGCAGCCGTTCAACCAGTCCAGCGTGTTCAACTACTATTCGCCCTCGTATGTCATTCCGTCTTCGACCTTGAATGCGCCGGAGTTCGGGCTGGAGAACACCGCCACCATCATTCCGCGCATGACGGTCTCTGACAGCATCATCCACAGCGGCGGCGGCTACGGCGTGAGCGTCGACCTGAGCGCGACCGGCGTGCTAGGCTCGAAGGCTTCCAACCCGGCGACGCTGGTCGACTACCTGGGCATGGTCTTCATGCATAGCCAGATGCCGACGGACATGCGCACCCTGATCATTAACGAGGTCAATACGATTCCGGCGACCAGCCCCGGAACGCGCGCCGCCGTGGCCGCGTTCCTGGTGGTCACGTCCAGCCAGTACAAGATTCTGCACTAGACGCAGTTTGCGTTTTTAGAGGAGTTTGCCATGCATAAGAGCCGCCGCAGTTTTCTCACTAACGCCTCGCTGCTTGCCGCCGGCAACGCGGCTGGGCTCAGACCATTCGGCGTGTTGAACGCGCTGGCGCAGACCACGCCGCAGTACAAGGCGCTGGTATGCGTGTTCATGTTCGGGGGCAACGATGCCAACAACATGGTCATTCCGAACGACACGCAGGGATACCTCAACTACTCCACCATTCGCGGGCCCCTGGCCCTGGCGCAGAACACGCTGCTGCCGCTGACGCCCACGCCGGCGTTTGCGCTGCACCCCAGCATGCCGGAGCTGCAGGCGCTCTACAACAGCGGCAACATGGCCCTGCTGACCAACGTGGGAACGCTGCTGCAGCCCACCACGAAGGCGCAGTACCAGGCCAACCAGGTGACCTCGCCCACGAACCTGTTCTCGCATCCGGACCAGCAGTCGGAGTGGCAGAACCAAGTCCAGAACGCCGCCGGCAGCACGGGCTGGGCGGGCCGCATGGCGGATAAGATGACCACGCAGTTCAACCCCAACGGCCTGGTCCCGATGATCTCCTCGCTGGGCGGCGATACGCTGTTCTGCAACGGCGCTTCGACGGAGCCGGTGTCGCTGGGCAGCAACGGCCCCACTTCGCCGGGTTGCGGCGACGGCGCCTATTGCAGCTCGCGGCTGGCGACCGCGCAGCAGCTTTCGACCCTGGCCTCGGGCGTCTCGCTGGTGCAGGCGGACAATGCGATTACAGGCAACGCATACGCCTACAACACAACCCTGGCCAGCGCGCTGGGCTCGGTGAGCCCGCTCAAGACCGTCTTTCCCACCACGCAGCCCTTCGGAGCGCAGCTCGCCGAGGTGGCGAAGCTGATCCAGGTGCGCTCGGCCCTGGGAGTGACGCGGCAGATCTTCTTCGTGGGCGCGGGCAACTTCGACACGCACAGCGCACAGATCGCCAACCAGGCGACGCTGCTGGCGCAGGTCAGCGCGGGGCTGGGCGCGTTCTACCAGGCGCTGGTGGAGATGAACCTGACCACTCAGGTGACGGCGTTCACCTGCTCCGACTTTGCGCGCACCTTCCAGCCGAACTCGACCCTGGGCACGGACCACGGCTGGGGCAACCACCACATCGTGCTGGGCGGCGCGGTGCAGGGCGGCAAGATGTATGGGACGTTCCCGACGCTGGCGCTGGGCGGCCCCAACGATGTGGGCAGCAATGGCCGTTGGCTCCCCACGACCTCCTCCGCGCAGTACGCCGCAACGCTGGCGCAGTGGTTCGGGTTGCCCACGGCGAACCTCTCGTATGTGCTGCCGTACATCAACAACTTCACCACGACGAACCTGGGCTTCTTAGGATAAAAATCACAAGGAGTCACCAATGATTGAGGCAGGATTGGCGCGGCGCGTCGACAGCAGGACTTCCGTGCAGCAGGTGGGCGAAGAGACACTGGTGTACGACGAGCGCAGCCACAAGGCGTTCTGCCTGAACCGGCCCAGCGCCGCGGTGTGGAGGCTGTGCGACGGCGCGCGCACGGAGGCGGAGATAGCCGAGGCGGCGACGCGCGAACTGGCCGAGCCTGTATCCGCCGAGCTGGTGAGGTTCGCGCTGGAGCAGCTTCGCCACGACGGCTTGGTGGAGGGCCTGCCGGCTGCGTTGCCGGTGTTGTCGCGGAGGGCGATGGTGGAGAAGCTGGGCGTGCGCGCGCTGCTGCTGCTGCCGGGGGTCGCGGCGGTGCTGGTGCCGGAGCCCGCGCGGGCCGTCAGCGGCGTGGTCACGGGGGTCGACAAGAGCCGCGCCCGGGCGCTCGAAGCGCAGCGTGCAAGTGAAGATGCGGGTTCCAAATCGTCTTCGAATGCATCTTCTAATTCATCCAGGAGCGGCTCGGACCCGCAGTGATGCCTTCGAGCGTGGCAGCCGGCCAGCCGCGCGCGAACGAGGCCGCGCGCGGACGATGTGCGCTGGCAAGATGTACCCGCGGCTTCATAGCCTACGGCGTGCCCTTCCACTTGTGCGCGGACAGCGAATCCGTACTGCAAGCGATGCTGAGCGTGCTTCCGTTCGGGACCGCGACTGCACGGATCTCCGCGTCGAGCGCCGCGGCCTTTACCTTGGCTACGCCGCGTGACGGAAGCCGCTTCAAACTTTCTCGCGATGCGCTGACGATAGCGCACGGGGATGATCTTGACGCGGCGCTCGCGCTGCTGGGCCAGGAGCTGCTGCTGCATGTCGGGGTCCACGCGCCGGATCGCATCTTCGTGCATGCGGGCGTCGTCAGCCTGCGTGGGCGTGCGCTGCTGCTGCCCGGTTTCAGTTGCGCAGGCAAGACGACCTTGGTCGCCGAGTTGATCCAGCGCGGCGCAACATACTACTCCGACGACTACGCCCTGCTGGACGCGCGCGGCATGGTTCATCCTTATGCGCGCGATCTGCAGGTGCGCGAGCCGGGCCGATCGGCACGGAAGAAAATCGCGGCTGCGGACCTGAACGGCAAGACGGCAAGTGAGCCGGGGGCCGTCGCCCTGGTGGTGTTTACAGAGTTCGTCGAAGGCGCCGCGTGGCATCCCGAGCCGCTTTCGCCGGGGCTGGCCGCACTCGAGATGCTGCGCCACGCCATCGCCGCGCGGCAGCGCCCGGCGCAGTCGATGGCGGCGATCGAGCGCGTGATGTCGAGCGCCACAGCCTGGCGCTCGCCGCGCGGCGAGGCCAGCCTCGCGGCGGAGTCGCTCTTGCGCCTGCTCACCCGTCGCTAACCCCCAGCATTGCTCTTGGCTGTAAAACTGGCCGACCTGCAAACTGAAATAAGCCGTTCAGGCACCGGGATGAGTCCCTACCCCACCCGGCAGATCAAGCACTTCAGATAACTTGTCTCCGCCAGCCCCAGTACCGCGGGATGATCCGGCGCGGCGCCCCTTACCTCCAGCACCTGCACCCGCCGCCGCGCGTCAGCAGCCGCGCTGGCCACTACGCCCGTAAACTCCTCCAGCGACACATGCTGCGAGCACGAGCACGTCACCAGCATTCCCCCCGGCTCCAGCATCTTCAGCGCGCGCAGGTTCATCTCCTTGTAGCCCCGCGCCGCGCCCTCCGCCGCGCGCTTCGACTTCGCAAACGCCGGCGGGTCCAGCACAATCGTCCCGTATCTTCGCCCCGTTCCCTCGTACTCCCGCAGCAGGTCGAAGGCATCCGCCTCGATCCAGTCCACCGCCCCGTCCGATGCAGCCCCTAGCTGCGGATTCAGCTCCAGGTTCCCATCCGCCACCTCCAGCGCCGCCCGGCTCGCATCCACCCCGGTCACCCGCTCGCACGTCCGCGCCAGGTGCAGCGCGAATCCACCCTGATAGGTGCAGATGTCGAGCGCGTTCCCGCGCGCGTATCGCCCCGCCGCCGCATAGTTCAAACGCTGATCCAGAAACGCCCCCGTCTTCTGCCCCGCGGTTGCGTCGTAAGCAAACCTGAGCCCGTTGATCGTGAACACCGTCGCCAGCTTCGCATCGTTGCGATCTGCATAAAGCGGCTCCCCGCCCACAAACGCCAACTCCTCCAGCGCCCGCACCCGCGCGTCCGGCCGCTCCACCATCGTGGCCAAACCAGCGCCGGCTACAAGCCGCTCCTGAATCACCCGCGTCACCACCTCGCGTACATCATCCCGCGCGGTCCCCTGCGTCAGCAGTTGCAGGATCACGAGGTCGTTGTACCGGTCCGCCACGATCCCCGGCAGCTCATCCGCCTCGGAGAAGATCAGCCGGCACGCATTGTTCTCCGCAGTCTCCGGCGCAAGCTCCTCCCGCAGCGTCAGCGCCCGCGCCACCCGCGCCTCCACATCCGCCAGATAGCCCGCGCGCCCCAACTCAGCCGCCGCCGAGACCATCCGCAGCGTAATCTGCGACGCCGAGCTAAAGATCGCGCTCCCCAGCGGTATCCCCCGCCCATCCAGCACCGTCACTATGGCACCAGCCTCGACCGCCTCGGCTCCCATCGCCGGCAGCAC
>CAXTPN010000114.1:0-8104 GCA_964246125.1 uncultured Acidobacteriaceae bacterium | reverse complement strand
AAGCGAGCTACTGTGATGGTTCGGGATAAAGACGAAGTTCGGGAAAGTCCTGTCTATAGACTGTCGTATCAAATGTCATTAGGCGTTCAGCGTGTTCCAAAGCGTGTGCGCCAATAAGGAAGTCCGCGAGGATGCGTCGCGGTCTTGCGTGAAGAGCCTGTCGCCGGCGAAGAGCATGTTTTGCAAATCTTCGACCGGCTTCAGTCCAGATGGCCTCTGTTACGGTAAATTGCACTTCGATATTGGTCTCTGCAAGAAAATCGTTCAAAAAGTTTTCTGAGAAGTTCGGAATCGCAAGCAACTCGGCATACACGATGGGCGAGATTAACAGGTGTCCATCCTTCCGGGCTTGTAGAAGGTATGATTTGATCGACAAAGCGCTTGATTGAGGGGAGAGCAGTCCGGAGAGTACGTTCGTATCGAGCGCGGTCCTCAAACGTATTCCTTATCTGGATCACGTAGATACCGCTCCCAGGCGATGATCTCTTCCATGCTGGTCAATCCCGGGAGGCAACCGACAAACTTAGCAAACGGATCGTCTTCGGACTTTGCGGGCCGCAGGATCGTGACGCCGTTTTCTACGACGAACTCGACTCGATCGCCGTGCTTGACTCCCAGGCGCTTGCGGATTTCGATGGGAACGGTGATCTGACCTTTGCTGCTGATGGTGCTTGTCCTTGCCATCTTTACTTTACCTCGCAGAGTAAAGATACTACGTCGGGTCAAAATCTGCGTACTCGTCATCCGCTAGAGTTCGAGGCGGGAGTCGTCGATGGCCAGGCGGACGTTGCCGTCGGATTTGGCGAGGCGGCGTACGGCTTCCATTTTGTCTACGTTGGCCTTGAGCATGACGACGGCGATGGGGATGGACTTGCCGGCGGATTTGATGGTGCGAATAGCGGTGTCCCGGTCGATGCCGCAGACGCCCATGAGGACGCGGATGCCGCGCTCGACGAGCTTGGCGTTCTTCATGTGGACGTTGACCATGAGGTTGTCGTACACATAGCCGAGCCGGGTCATGGCACCGGTGGTGACCATGTTCAGGATCATCTTCTGAGCGGTGGAGGCCTTCATGCGCGTGGAGCCGGAGATGACCTCTGGGCCAACCTCGGCGATGATGGCGGTATCTGAGACGTCGGCGAGGGGGGTGCCTTCATTGCAGGTGATGCAGGCGGTTTTGGCTCCCCGCGCGCGCGCGTACTCGACCGCGCCGACGACGTAGGGAGTTCGGCCGCTGGCGGAGACTCCGATGACGATGTCCTTGCGGGTGGGGCGGCGGCGGGCGATGTCTCGCTGGCCGATCTCGGGGGAGTCCTCATTGACGTCGGAGGCGGAGGCAAGGGCTTTGGGGCCTCCAGCCATGATGTACTGGACCTGCGAGGGCGCCGTGGAGAAGGTAGGAGGACACTCGCTGGCGTCGAGCGACGAGATGCGTCCGCTGGAACCGGCTCCGACGTAGATGAGGCGGCCACCGTCGCGCAGGGAACGGGCTACTGTGTCAATGACGATCGCAATCTCCGGCAGCGCCTTCTTGACCGCGGCGGAGACTTTAGAATCTTCGTGGTTGATGATTCGCGCGATTTCCAGCGCGCTTTTTGTATCGAGACCTTGGGAGGCGGTGTTGGGACTCTCCGTGGTGAGGGAGGAAAGATCCTGATGGCTGCGGCCGTTGGGGCCTTTCTCTGGCTTATCGGGTGATGCCTGCTCTGTCATTGTGAGGGTGGCCATAGTTCAATACCATTCTATCCTGCTGGCTGTAGGATGCACGACAATCGCGAGGAACGGTCTGAGCAAAAGCGGATGATCGAACCCAAAGTGTTCGACGCAACGCCGCGGGTTATGAGATGTTGGTTACCAACGACGTGTCTGCGTTATTCGTTTCCTTGTCAAAACCGTCTAAGCGGGGGAGGAAGTAGTATGAATAACAGCGTTGGCGCACACCGCCACGCTGCCCTGGAGGCGGGTTTCGTGTTTTCCGATTCGCAGACTAAGCCGGTGACGCCAAACCTCGAGTCCGCCCCGGATCCTCGCCGCTCCGCTTGGAGCGGGTGGGTGCGCGATCTTGTTTTATCCATCGGTGTTTCAGCGTTCATCATCGTGTTTCTGTACCAGCCGGTGCGGGTGGAAGGCACCTCGATGCTTCCGAACCTGGAGGACCAGGACAGGCTTTTCATCAATAAGCTCGCCTTTCGGGTGGGGGAGATCCAGCGCGGGGATGTGGTGGTTTTCCTGTATCCGCATGACCAGACCAAGAGCTACATCAAGCGAGTGATCGCGCTTCCGGGCGACCGGGTGAGGATCGACCATGGGCGGGTGTCCGTGAATGGGGAGCCGCTGCGCGAGAGTTATGTTCCAGCCCGCTATACGGATGATCGTTCGCAGCCCGAGATGACGATTCCGGCGAACCAGTATTTTGTGATGGGCGACCATCGGTCGATATCGAGCGACAGCCGCGAGTTTGGGCCGGTGGAGCGCAGGCTCATCTATGGCAAGGCGGCGTTTGTGTACTGGCCGATGGACCAGGCCGGAGTGGTGCGTTAGGCGAATCAGGCCGATGCGGTGTAGTGCAGAATTCTGGAGAAAGTCTCGGGATCGAGACTGGCTCCGCCGACCAGCGCTCCGTCTATGTCGGGTTGGGCCATGAGCATGGCGGCGTTCTCGGGCTTGACCGAACCGCCGTATAGGATGCGAGTGGCCGCGGCGCGCTCGGGTCCGAGTCTGTCGGCGACCTCCTCGCGAATGATGTGGTGGGCTTGCTGGGCCTGGGCGGGCGTGGCGGTGCTGCCGGTGCCGATGGCCCAGATGGGTTCGTAGGCGATGATCAGCTTTTCGGATCCAAGGGGCTCGATGCCGTTGAGGGCGCAGGCGATCTGCCACTGGAGCACGGCGTCGGTGAGGCCGGTCTGGCGCTTATCCAGAGGCTCGCCGACGCAGACGATGGGGGTGAGGTTGTGGGCGATGGCGGCTTTGAGCTTCCAGTTCACCATGTCGTCGGTCTCGCTGGCGTACATTCTGCGTTCGGAGTGGCCTAGCAGCACATGGGTGCAGCCAATGCTCGCCAGCATGGTGGGCGAGGTCGACCCGGTATAAGGCCCCTCGTTGAGCCAGTGCATGGTCTGGGCGCCCGCCTGGACGTTGGTGTCCTTCGTGGCGTCAAGGACATAGCCTAGCGACGACATGGTGGGGAATAGCAGGATTTCGTCGCGGGTATGGTCCTTGACGAGGGGCAGAAACTTCTCGAGGAAGGCGAGCGACTCCTTGGGGGTCTTGTACATCTTCCAGTTACCGGCAATGACGGGCTTTCGCATAGGAGGGATCAGGATACCTTTTCGGTGAGCGCTTCGACTCCGGGGAGGACTTTGCCCTCGAGGAACTCGAGCGACGCGCCGCCGCCGGTGGAGATGTGGGTAATGCGGTCGGCGAATCCGGATTTATGGATGGCTGAGACCGAGTCGCCGCCGCCTACGATGGTCGCGGCATCTTCGTTTGCGGCTACCGCCTTGGCGATGGCGTTTGTCCCCACGGCGAAGGCAGGAAACTCGAAGACGCCCATGGGGCCGTTCCAAAGGACGGTCTGCGCGCCGGCGATCTCGGCGGCGAAGAGTTGGACGGTTTTAGGGCCGATGTCGAGAGCCATCAGGTTTTCGGGGAAGGCGTCCGAACCTTCGAACAGGGTGGTCTTGGCTTTAGCGTCGAAGCGATCGGCGAGGACGTGGTCGACGGGCAGCAGGAAGCGTACGCCCCGGCTTTGGGCCTTGTCGAGGGCGGCGCGGGCGATCTCGATTTTGTCTTCTTCGACGAGGGACTTGCCGGTTTGCTGGCCTTGTGCGCGGAGGAAGGTGTAGGCCATGCCGCCACCGATAAGGATGGCGTCCGCCCTGTCCATCAGGGACTCGATGACGCCGATCTTGTCGGACACTTTGGCACCGCCGATGATGGCGACAAAGGGTTTATCGGGATCGGTGAGGGCTTTGCCTAGGTGCTTGAGTTCGGACTCCATGAGGAGGCCTGCGGCGGATTTTGAGACGAAGTGGGTGATGCCTTCGGTAGAGGCGTGGGCGCGGTGGGCGCTGCCGAAGGCGTCGTTGACGAAGACATCGCAAAGGCCGGCGAGCTGCTGGGCGAAGGCGGGGTCGTTGGCCTCTTCTTCGGGGTGGAAGCGGAGGTTTTCGAGCAGAAGGGTCTGACCAGATTCGAGGCCGGCGACCATCTCCTGGGTGACGGCGCCGATGCAGTCCGGGGCGAAGCCTACGTTTTCGTCGGGGCCGAGGACGTGGTCGAGGAGTTCGCGCAGGCGGTCGACGACGGGGCGGAGGCTCATGGAGGGAACGACCTTGCCCTTGGGGCGGCCGAGGTGGGAGCAGAGGATCACCTTGGCCCTGCGGCGCAGAGCGAATTCAATGGTGGGGATGGTCTCACGGATACGCGTGTCGTCGAGGATGCGAGGGGTCTCGTCTTTCGAGAGTGGGACGTTGAAGTCGACGCGGATGAGGACGCGTTTGCCGGTAAGCTCGCCCATCGCTTCGAGGTCGAGGATCGTAAGTTTGGCCATGAGGTACAGTTTAGCTTTCTTCAGGGATGAGGGCGTCCACTTCGATCTCGACCTTCCAGCGCGGGTCGAGCAGGGCGGCGACGATGACCATGGTGGCTGCGGGGCGGATGAGCGAGAAGAACTTGCCGTGAACGCGGCCGACGGCCTCCCAGTCGTTGCGATCGGTGAGGTAGATGCGAGTGCGGACGACGTGCTCGAAGCTGGTGCCGGCTTGCTTGAGGCTGGCGGCGATAAGGGTGAGGCACTGGTCTGCCTGGCCGGCGATGTCGGCATCGTCGCAGCCGACGGGGCCGGTGCCGGAGACTATGACGTGTGAGCCTACGCGGACGGCTCGGGAGAAGCCGATGATGGGCTCGTAGGGGGAGGTGCCGGGGAAGTTCTGGCGGGTGTTTGGCATGGTTTAGAAGCGCTCTTCTTCGGCTTTAATCCATTTTTCGCGGGTCATGCGGTGAACGGCGGTTCTATCGAAGGGCTGACCTTCCACGTACAGGCCCTTTGCTTTGTAAAAGGCTTTCGTCATCTGCCATCCTGCTGAGACTCGCTCTGCGGGAGTGCATTCATCCCATCTCGAACGTTCTGGAGGGAGTAACTCTTCGTTTTCGATGGACATGAGAAGCCTCCGTGTACTTCGATGCTACCAGTGTAGGTCGGGCGCGCGGCGTCTCTGCGATATCCTTGTGAAGGAGAGTTCTTATGGCTTACGCGGCGACGAAAGAATGCGCTCATGAGTTGATCGAGCGGATGGTTCCGGAACAGCTTGAGGTTGTGATCCCGCTACTCGCGGTCATTGTCGATCCCGCGTCGCCGAACCGCTCGGCTGTGCCGTGGGAGGACGAGGAGATCAGCGCCGAGGAAAACGAGGCTGTGGCGAGAGCCAAAACGGAGAGCGGTCCGGGCACTTCGATGGAAGAGCTGATGGCTGAGTTGGAGATCACGCAGGACGATCTGGCTCGTGTCGGTCAGAATGTTATGCAGGAACAAAGCAACGCCGTTTAGACATGAAGAAGATCGTTTTCAGGGATCAAGCTAAGGCAGACTTGCGGCAATCAATAAGGAAGATGCGGTAGCGATTCTGCATGGCATTGCTCGGTATGCATCAAGTAACGAAGGCGACGTGAAGCGGCTGCAAAACGTGAAGCCGGTGGAGCACAGGTTGCGTGTGGGTGATTACCGGGTGCGGTTCTATGATTCTGCCGATGCCATGGTGATTCTTACGGTGAAGCATCGGCGTGAGGCGTACCCGTAGGATGATCTTGAACGGGTACCTGACGACGGGGTCTGAATAAGAGGGCGATACCCTGGACGTTCATGGTGACCGAATGCAATGGCTCTGCCGGAGAGACGGTGCTCTGCTAATGCTATTGCTCGTCCTTGATCTACCGGAATGAATTATAACTCTGCGCAATCATCCCAGGCCTCCTCACGCGGGGATTCTATCAGCCCGTTTACGGCGTTGGCTCCTCAGTTTCTCTGCGTCGTGTTCGCTCGCACCAAGGCGGGCGAGTAAGGGGACCTCATTCGCAGTAACTTCGACCGACGAAGTCCCATCAATGACGCTCAGTATGCGCATACGCTATAGGCCTTTCTCCACCACGAAGAGGATGAGGTCTTTGACTCGATTGCTGTAGCCCCACTCGTTGTCGTACCAGGAGATGACCTTGCCGGTGTTGGTTCCTACGACTTTGGTGAGGAGGGAGTCGAAGATGCTGGAGAGGGGGTTGCCCTTGAAGTCGGAGGAGACGAGCTCTTCGCCGGTGTAGCCGAGGATGCCTTTGAGTTCGCCCTCAGCGGCGGTCTTGATCGCGGCGTTGATGGTGTCGACGGTGATGGGTTTTTCGGAGACGAAGGTGAGGTCGACGACGGAGACGTTGGGGGTGGGGACGCGGATGGCGAAGCCGTCGAGCTTGCCGGACATCTCGGGGATGACGAGCTTGAGGGCTTTGGCGGCGCCGGTGGAGGAGGGAATCATGGAGAGGGCGGCGGCGCGGGCGCGGCGGAGGTCCTTGTGGGGGGTGTCGAGAATGACCTGGTCGTTGGTGTAGGAGTGGATGGTGGTCATGATGCCGGAGGCGATGCCGAAGGTGTTGTGCAGTACCTTGACGACGGGCGCGAGGCAGTTGGTGGTGCAGGAGGCGTTGGAGATGATGTTGTGCTCGGCGGCTTCGTACTTGTCGTCGTTGACGCCGAGGACGATGGTGATGTCCTCGTTGGTGGCGGGGGCAGAGATGATGACTTTTTTGACGGTGGAGCCCAGGTGAGCCTTGGCTTTTGAGCCGTCGGTGAAGAAGCCGGTGGACTCGACGATGATTTCGGCTCCGACCGAGGCCCAATCGAGCTTGGCGGGGTCGCGCTCGGCGAAGACCTTGATCTTCTTGCCATCTATGCTGATGAAATCTGCGCCATGCTCGATCTGATTGTGCAGGTTGCCGAGGATGGAGTCGTACTTGAGGAGGTGGGCGAGGGTGGCGGGGGTGGTGAGGTCGTTGACGGCGACGAAGTCGATATCGGAGTTGCTGAGTGCCGTGCGGAAGACGTTACGACCGATACGGCCGAAGCCGTTGATGCCTACTTTTACAGCCATGTGCGGTTGCTCCTCAGAATGGTGCGGCGAATAGGTTCTTTCGGAGGCTATCAAATGGGATTGAGCGGCGCAATCGCGGGCGCGCGGTAAAGCAGCGGTGTTTTGCCGAGGAGGAAAGTTGGCGGAGGGTGGAGGGGTGTGTTACAAGCGTGATTAGATGCCGCGCGGCGCGACTGCAAAGCGGCGATTTTCCGGCTGCCGTGCAAGCCGCCCAAGAGAGTAAGCGCGATATGCGCGAATGGATTGAGAAGATGAGAAGACGCTCCAGACGTGGGCCGAATGAGTCGGAGTCCACGGGAAAAAGTGGACAGGAGTTGCCTTCGGGGCAATTGGCGCCGTTGAGGCCGGATTACCCGGACCCGGTTGTTCGTGAACCGGTTCAGCGGAAGCCGGAGATATCGCGCACGGCCGAGTTGCCGGTGGAATTGCCGCCGATGGCGCGACCGGATGAGGCGTTTGCGCCGGCGGCGGCTGCGAACCAGATCGTGGTGGAGACGCAGCCGGAGTCGTTGGCGACCCCTCCGGCAGAGCAGGTTGCGGCGAAGAGTCCCCGAGGGTATGTGGTGCTGACGATCGGTCTGCCGGGGTCGGGCAAGACGACGTGGTACAAGCGGCGGGGCGTGTCGCCGCTGTCGAGCGATATGCTGCGGACGATCTTGTTCGACGACATCACGGATCAGCGGTATCAGGGCTTGGTGTTCTCTACGCTGCGGAGTTTGCTGCGAGCGAGGCTGATCGCGAAGATGCCTTGGAACTATGTGGATGCGACGAACCTGAGCCCGCACGAGCGGCGGCAGTGGATCAAGATGGCGAAGAGCTTTGGGTATGAGGTGCAGGCGGTGTTTTTCGATGTGCCGCTGCCCATCTGCCTGGAGCGGAACTCGAAGCGGGACCGGCAGGTGACCGACGAGGTGATGCATCAAATGGCGGCTCGGCTGAGGCCGCCAGCATTCAGGGAGGGGTTCGATAAG
>CAXTPN010000113.1:0-8171 GCA_964246125.1 uncultured Acidobacteriaceae bacterium | reverse complement strand
GAGATCGGGCTTTTCGGTCGTTTGCCCCGGGGATGCGGCGGTCAAAGCGGCGGAAGCAATCAGCGAACAAAGCAGGCGCGTGCGCAAGCGGTCCATGCCACTCTCCAGAGTAGATACTGTGCATAAGGGAAAACAAGCGGAGAGGTTTGGGCCCCTCCGCCTGGTTGCTGTTGCGTACTTCAGAAAGATACCTTGCCGGAGAGCTGCAAGACTCTGGGTGAGTTTTGCTGCTGGAAGGAGATCGTGCCGAAGCCGCTCCACCCTGAGACAGCATTGAAGGTTGCCGGGCCCGCGCCGGGGTTGGTATTCGGGCCGCCAAAGAGAATGGAGTTGGTGGCGTTGAAGGCGTCGAGCCGCAGATCGAGGCTCATGCGCTCAAATACATGTGCCGACTTCTGCAGGGACAGGTCCAGCCTGGGGATATCCGGGTTGCGCACCTGCGCCGTTCTGCTGACAATCGGCTGCAATTGATACGGAGTGTTTTGCACCCAGCACGACGCGACGGAACCCGCGTGGAAGCTGGGGCCACCGTCTGAGAACCAGTGGCCCAGTGTAGAGCCACCGGCAGGCTTCAGGCTCTGATTGCCGCAAGTGTACTGCCAACCGGTATTGATCCCCACCGGCGTTCCGCTCTGGGCATGGAAGACGCCGCTAAGCGTCCAGCCGCCGATCAGCGAATCAACGAGGTGCGAGGCGTTTGAGAGCAGCATGCCGCCCCTTCCAAAAGGCAGGTCATAGACGCTGGTGACAGCCAGCACATGCGTCCGGTCGATGCCGTTCAGCTGGTGAATGCGTTCGATGTCCTGGTAGGGCCAGCCGTTGCGATAGCCGTCCTCGTCTGTATTTTTAGAGTAGGTATAGGCGATCTGGTAGCTGAAGCCCTTGCCGCCGTGCCCGAAGACCCGCTTGGTGATCTGCGTCTCCAGAGCGTTGTAGAAGTTGCCGCCGATGGGTGCGTTGTATTGACCCACCAGGCCCGTTCCTCCCGGTGAGCAGTACTGCGACAGCGGCAGCAGAAGAGAGATCGCCTCCACTGTCGTCGAGGTTCCGCACTGCCCCGGACCCGACATGCCCTTCACCCCGTAGTACGGATTGGGCACCTGCTGGTTGAAGTAGGCTGGGTTGGCGATGGCTGCATTCTCCTGCGCCAGGGTGGCCGTTCCGTTGATCCACAGGAAGGTGCGCAGGCGGTTGCTGAAGTTGCCCGCGTACTTTACTTCGATCACCGTATGGCTTCCCAGGTCGCGCTGGAATCCAAGTGACATGATCTGCTCGATAGGAATTTTGCGGTCGGGGAAGTCGACCGAGATGCCGTTGTTGCCGACGTTGGTCAGGAGCCCAAGGCTGGTGCCGGTGGGTGCCAGAAGCCCTGTCGCAAAGGGATTTCCGCTCTGGAAGTTATTGGTTGGCGTGTTGCCGCCGTCCGTCGAAGCGGTATAGCCGGTCGTCTGCGACAGGCCCGCGCTGGAGCCACCTTCCAGACCATAGGAGTACATGATCCCGTAGCCACCGCGGATTACAGTTTTGCGGTCGATCTGATACGCGAAGCCGAAACGCGGACCGACGTTGGACCAATCCGTATTGTAGGCGTCGCGCGACTGCCCGTTGGTGCCGGCAAACTGGACGCCACCCAGCACCTGTTGCAGCGAAGCCGTGTTGATGCCAGCCGCCGCCCAGATCTTGTTGTTCGCAACATTGGCCACGTTCGCTTGATACGTCGGGTCGTTGGTCAGCGGGTTCACACAGGTCAGGCAAAGGCCCCGGTTCAGGTTGTTATGGCGTTCGCGCAACCCGCGCTGGACGTCGTAGCGGATGCCAAGATTCATCGTGAACTTGGGGCTGACGCGCCAGTTGTCCTGAAAGTATCCGGCGAACACGGGATAGCCTTCCGTGAGGGAGCCGATCCAGTCGATGGCGCCACCTGCCGGCTGCCCGAGGTAGAACGATGCCAAGGCCGAGCCGTTTGCTTGTTGGTTACTGCAATCGTTCGAACTCTTATTCGGAACTACCGGCCAGCAGTTTGAGGAGTGCGGGTTGAACTGGGTCCAGCCAGAGTTGAAGTTGAAATCCCCATTGGCATGACCGCCACCGGAGGGGAAGCCGCCGTACTGGAACTCGTCGATCTCACCGCCGAACTCGATGGTGTGCGCGCCGTGAGATTTGGTGAAGTCGATCGTAAGGCTATAGTTGTTGGTGACATCAGGGTTGGGCTGGTTGCCGAAGAGGGTGTTGTTATTCAGAAAACCCGTTCCCCAGCCGTCCTGCACGTTGAACTCCGGTAGGTAGTTCGTGCCTGAGGTAGCCGGCACGGGCATGGTCAATCCAATTGTGCTCGGGGAAGTCTGCTGCGTCAGGTCGCCATCGGGCGTTCTGGAAAAGAACCGATCAAACGCAATCTTGAAGTCGCCTGTGAATGTGGGCGAGAAGACGTGCGTGACATCCTGAGTGGCAACGAAGCTCTGATGAAGCCAGTTGATGTTTCCATGCGCAGCCAGGCCGTTGAGGCCGTTGGTGCTCCGGAACTGATTGCCTTTCCAGTAGATGAAATAGCTATACAGCTTGGTTCTATCCGTCAGGTTATAGTCGACACGCACCTGGGGCTGGTTATAGCTGAGAAGCCCCGGAGTGCTGGCGAAATAGTTGCTCCCTCGCACCAGGTTGTCCGTGCCGGCAATGTTGGGCAGTGGAACGTACTTCAATACGGCAAGAGCCGTGGGATTGAGTTGCGAGCCGAGGATCGTGTCGTTTGCAAACCTCTGCTGCGCCACATGGTTGCTGTTGCAAGCGGTGGCCGGACCGCCGTCAAGGCAGTATGCGGTGCCGGGCTGAAAGATGGGAAGGCCGTTTGGAAATTCGGCGGCGTCGAGAGTCTGCACCAGGCCGAAGTTCACTCCCGCATTGCCGTTATAGCCAGGCCGCAAAAAGGCGGGAGGTACATTGTAAAAGGAGGTCAGCGGAAGCTTCTGATGATAGCCTTCAAACCCGCCGAAGAAGAACAGCTTGTTTCTCTTAATCGGTCCTCCCACAGTCAGCCAGTACTGCTGCTGCAATAAGCCGGAGGTCGGCTTGCCCGCGTGGCCGTTCTGGATTGTATTGGCATTGAAGATCGTGTCCTCATAGCCAAAGCGACCGCTGCCGTGAAATCGATTGTCGCCGCCCTTGCTCACCACGTTGACGGTTCCGCCGCTAGTGCGTCCGAAGCGTGCATCGTAGGTGTTGGTCATGATGTTGACCTCCTCAATGCTGTCGATGTTGGGCGAAACGCTCCACTCACCGGGGGAGTGATTGTCATAGCCGAACTGGCTTGTGATGTTGGCGCCGTTGAGCGTGAACTGATTATTGCCGTTGATGCCGCCACCCAGGCTGTACGAGTTGGAGACATCCCAGCCGCTGGTGGCGTAGTTCGCTGTCACCTGGCTGCCCGGCGTGGTGCCGATCAAAGAGTAGGCCTGACCTCCGTTGACAGGCACGTTTTCGAGGTCCCGCGCGGTCAAGAGCGTACCTCCCGAACCCGTGGAGGTCTCAAGCTGCGGCGGCTCGGTGCTCACCACCACCGATTCGCCGGTCGAGCCTACATCCATCTTGAAATTCTGGTTGAAGGTCTGCGCGGTGGAGAGCACAACTTTATCCTGTTCGGCGGCCTTGAATCCCTGAGCCTCCGCCCTCACGGTGTAGTTTCCGGGCAGAATGTAGTTGATGTAAAACACGCCCTTATCGGTAGTCGTTCCGGTGTAGGTGGTTCCCGAATCGATGTTCACCGCGGTAACGGTAGCGCCGCGGATAAGGGCACCGGACGGGTCAGTGACCTGGCCAGTGAGTGTTGCCCGATATTCCTGTGCCCGGCAAGCGATCGTCGCCAGAGCCAATGTAAGCAGCCAGATTCCCTTGTTCCACAAACTGTGATTGCGACGCATGTTTAAGCCTCCGAGTAATGCATCTTCGGTCTGCCACCTAAGCACAGGACCATAGTGTGCGCCACTGATGTCAGCGCATTGGTATGGTTTCCAAGCGGTATGGTAGCGATACCATGTATTTAATCGTCACGGAATTGTGTCTCCTAGACCACCGCGCTGTCAATATCTTTTTTTGGAGCGGCCGCCGCGCGAGCATGTCCGTTCAGCCGAGGCGTTGCCGCGGCGGGAGAGGACCCGAGCCGCGCCCGAAAACTTCAGGTCGTTGAAGGTGAGCAGCCGCACGAGGCCCGGCAAATCAACCTGGTCTTCAACACAACCTGTTGCGGCGATGAGGAGCCGACCGAGCCGAGCAGGCGTTCGAAAAGGAGTTCCGCGGCGACGTGTCCAATCTCCTCAATGGGCTGCTGTATGACACTGATGGAAGGACGTACAGTTTCCGCAAGCTGAAAATCGTCATAGCCGAGCAGCGCGACAGCTCTCGGTATTCCGATGCTGTGCTTTTGCAGCACTTCAAAGGTATCGATCGTTGTGCTGTTTTTAAGCGTGAACAGAGCTTCGGGCGGGCATGGACCGCCCAGCAGCTTTTCGAGGGCTTGTTCTGCACTCGGCTGGTCTCTAATGGAGGTGTCGACTACCGGCTTAAGTCCTGCGGCAATCATCGTCTCGCGGTAACCGCGGGTACGTTCCTGGATGGTGTAGGGGTAGGTCTCGCCCGTAAGACAAACAATGCGCTTGTACCCGTGTTCGATCAAATGACGCGTGGCGAGTTGTGCGCCGGCAAAGTTGTTCGTCACAACAGATGGAATAGTTGAGCCCACGATGGGGCGGTCCAGTGCGACCACCGGCGTCGAGATTCTGCGCAGGAGCTTGCTGAGCACATCATCTTCGGCGTTTGAGGGGGCGATCATGAAGCCGTCGACACGGTGCCGCATCAGGACATGCACGGCATCAAGCTCCGCCTTGGGCTCGTTCTGCGTGGTGAGCACGATGAGAAGGCTGTCATTCGCGCGCGCGATGGCTTGGGCGGCCTCCGCGCAACTGGAGAAGAATGGGTCCGCAATGCTCGGAATGATGAGACCGATCGTCCGCGTGCGATCGCCTTTTAAGATGCGGGCGGCCTGATTGGGCATGTAGCCCAGCGATTCGATCGCGCGCTGCACCCGCGCCAACGTCTTGGGGTCGACACGTTGACCGCCGTTGATGACACGCGACACTGTTGTGGTGCCGACGCCGGCTTTTTTCGCGACCTCACTCAACGTCGCATGTTTGAAGTTCTTCGTCATCTGGTAAGCCGCAAGGCATGGAACAAGATAGCAGTGCTTCTCGTATCACGCGCCCATCTTACCAATTTGACTCAACGCATTCCCTTCTGATTTGCGGTTGCGGACTGGCACGCTGTCGATCTGGGCCGACGGTCGTACGCAAAACCAATTTGGCTATTCGACGGAGCGCTAATTTGTTACAAACGTACTGTGCGACAAGAATGTAAGCTCCACGCTCTTATCTATCTTTCGTTCCTCCTGCCGGCAACGGTCCTCATGGATGTCGCGGCGACGCAAAGTGCGTGCGCCCAAACGCCGCAAACACAGCGCGTGCTGGCTGCGGCCCAGGCTCTGGCTGCCACCTATGATCCAGACACCGGTCTGTTCCGTGGGACAGGTTGGTGGAACTCCGCGAACGGCATGACCGCATTGGCAAACGCCAGCCGCACCCTGCGGACGAAAGAATTTGATCGGCTGTTCGAAAACACATACCAGGCCGCACCGCGCAAGTTCGCCGGCTTTCTAAATGAGTTTTATGACGATGAGGGATGGTGGGCGCTAGCCTGGCTGGACGTCTTTGAGCTACGCGGCGACTCCCGCTACCTGGCTATGGCTCAGTCCATCTTTACTGATATGACCGGCGGTTGGTCAGACAGCTGCGGTGGAGGGATCTGGTGGAAGAAGAACGAGCGTTATAAAAACGCAATTGCAAATGAGTTGTTCCTCTCCGTAGCGGTAAGGCTGGCAGAGCACTCTGAGGGTGCGAGCCGGGCGAAGTACATCGATTGGGCGCAGAGGGAAGAGCGCTGGTTGCTGGCTTCGGGCATGATCAACGGCAAGTCGCTGGTCAATGATGGACTGGACGCCTCGTGCAAGAACAACGGCAGGACGACATGGAGCTACAATCAGGGCGTCCTGCTTACGGGACTGGCAGGGCTGAACAAGCTCACGCACGATGCAATTGCTCTGCAGACAGCCAACAACATAGCGCGCGCCGCGAGCACCCAGCTAACGGACAGCAACGGCGTCCTACACGACCCGTGTGAGCCAAACTGTGGGGCGGACGGCGTGCAGTTCAAGGGCATACTCATGCGAAACCTAGCGACCTTGGCCGCAGCCTCGCCCTCGCGGCAGGTGGAATCGATGATCCACGCGAATGCAGACAGCATCTGGGAGCACGCGCGGACCGACGCGAACCACTTCTCTGTAAATTGGTCGGGGCCTCCACAGGATAGCGGGACAGGCAGCTTGATCTCCGCCCTGGATGCGCTGACAGCGCCGTTGTTCCTGAATGGCTCAACAATGTCGTCACATTGATGGCTTGTGCCGTCAGGTTCTCGCAATGAACCACACCGGACCTTTCGAAGGCTTTGCATGCCGGTGCCGGTAAACGTCACTCATGACGATCCTGGCCGGTGAAGATCAGTTTGGCCTGTTGGGAAATATTGCCTTGTTTGCGAATTAATTTCTCATCAAGACGCCATTTGTTGTACTCTCACCCTTGTGAGAGCAGAACCGCTCTCGTTGAAGCAGCGGGCTTCAGAAGCCGCGCTTCATTGCCTAAAGCACGACCTCGCACTACTCTCCCTCTCTGTGCTCCTGCACAAGACCCTCGCCTCGGCGGGGGTCTCGTGCGTCTGCGCAACGCACCGAGATACCATCAGCTCAGCATGATCTCCGTCCTGATCCTCACCCGCAATGAAGAATTGGATCTCCCCGGCGCCCTCGCCTCCGTAGCCTGGTGCGACGACATCCATGTTTTGGATTCGCACTCCACCGACCGGACCGTCGCAATCGCGCAAGCCGCCGGCGCTCACATCACCCAGCGCGTCTTCGACAACTACGCCGCGCACCGCAACTTTGCCTTCAGCCTACCTTTTCGCCACCCTTGGCTCCTTATTCTCGATGCCGACGAGCGCCCCACCGCTGCCCTTTCGCTTGAAATCCAGCGGGTCGCAGCCACTGCCCCAGACGAAATCTCCGCCTTCCGTCTTCGCCGCCGCGACTTTCTGTTCAATACCTGGCTCAAGCACGCGCAGCTCACGCCGTTCTACATTCGCCTCGTCCGGCCTCCATGCGCCAAGTGGACCCGCGCCATCAACGAGGTACTTGAGATTGAAGGAACCATTGCAGAACTGCGCGAGCCCCTCGACCACTTTCCTTTTTCGAAGGGCATCGCCCACTGGGTCGACCGCCACAACCGCTATAGCACCATGGAAGCCGCGCTCATCCACTCGCAATCCGGACTGCAAAATCCGAGCCTCCGCACCGCGCTGCGCGACCCCGACTTCCATGCCCGCCGCCTCCACCAGAAGGCTCTCTACTACAAACTACCGTTCCGACCGCTTATCAAGTGGCTCTACCTGGTCCTGCTCCGAGGCGCCATCCTGGATGGGTCCGCCGGCCTTGCTTACGCTACCCTGGCCAGCTTCTATGAATATCTGATCGTGCTGAAAACACGCGAACTCCGGCTTGCGGAAGCGAAGTCCGCCTGCTCTAAACATTGAGCGAAAAGGATGAGCATCTCTGTCAGGGGGAGGTTCGGAGAGCGAGAATGGCGTTGAGACCGCCGAAGGCAAGGGCGTTGGTGAGAGCGACGGCGGGCTGGCTAGACGAGAGCGAACGGGGTTGGTTCATGATGAGGTCCAGCGGGAAAGTGGGATCGAGGGCTGAGGTTCCGAGAGTGAACGGCAGCCGCCGGTGGTGAAGAGCAAGCACGGTGATGAGGGTTTCGATGGCCGAGGAGGCGGCGAGGGAGTGGCCGTGGAAGCCCTTGGTGCCGGAGATAGGAATTCGAGGGAGGCGCGGGCCGAAGACGCGAGAGAGCGCATCTGACTCCGCGGGATCGTTGGCGCGGGTGCCGGTGCCGTGGGCGTTGATGTAGGCAACCTCTTCAAGCAGCGACTGCATGGTGCCCGGTTGGTGGGTGGCGGCGAGGGTGAGGGCGGCCAGGAGTACCACGATGCCGATGATCAGCAGGTACAGCAGGCCCTTG
>CAXTPN010000112.1:5728-8344 GCA_964246125.1 uncultured Acidobacteriaceae bacterium | reverse complement strand
AACATCACGTTTGGGCCGCCGATGGTGAAGGCGCTGCGGCCGGTGACGAAGCTGCCGCTCGACTGCCATCTGATGATCGAGAATCCCGACATCTTCGTCGAGGACTTTGCAAAGGCCGGCGCGGACATGCTGATCGTGCATCAGGAGGTGTGCCGGCATCTGCACCGGACGCTGCAGCTGATTGAGCAGCATGGGATGAAGCCGGCGGTGGTAATCAACCCGGCGACCCCGGTGGAGACGCTGATCGAGGTGCTGCCGATGGTGCATCATGTGCTGGTGATGAGCGTGAACCCGGGGTTCGGCGGGCAGCGCTTTCTGCCGCTGGCGTTGGACAAGATTGCGCACCTGGCGGAGCTGCGGGAGGAGATGGGGCTGAATTTTCGCATTGAGGTAGACGGCGGCGTTGCTCACGATACGGTGGCGAGCGTGGTCGAAGCAGGAGCGGACATGCTGGTGGCCGGGTCGGCGATCTTTGCTCCGGGCGACCTTGCGCGGACGGAGAGGAACGCAAGAGAGTTTCTGGAACTGGCACGAGCGGCGGCTAAGGCATGAAGGGCGTTTCGGCGGAAAGGCCGGGCCGGAGATAAAATAGAAGAAGTCTCGCGCAGGTTTCGGCCGGCGCGGACCGACGAGGATCAGACCAGCGTGAATTCAAGACCGATGCATTACCCTTCCTTCTTCCCAAGTTTGCGTGTCAGTCTTCTCACCGCGGTTGTTTCCACGGCTTTTGCCGGCGCGGCGGTGGCCCAGCAGAACCCGACTGTGCCTACGCCTCCTACGCCTCCTCCGGCGACCACGAGCAACGCCGACGGCACGGTGCAAACGACGACCTCGACCACGACGGACTCGACGGGGAAGCCGGTGCAGAGCGTAACCACGACCTTCCATCGCGGCAAGAAGAAGAGCGATGACAAGGATGCGAAGGTGGTGCAGTCGAAGGATACGAAGCGGTTTGCGAAGAAGGACAAGACCGCGGCGGCGCTTGTGGGCGTGGACGCGAAGCTGCCGGACAAGCAGCTCTACGATAAGGCCGTGATCGCGATGAACAAGGGCCACTTCGACGTGGCGCGGCTGGATTTGCAGACGATGTTGAACACCTATCCTGATTCCCAGTACCAGATGCGGGCGAAGCTGGCGATTGCAGATAGCTGGTACAAGGAGGGCGGGACGGCGGCGCTGACGCAGGCGGAGAGCGAGTACGCGGATTTCCGCGTGTTCTTCCCCAACGCGCCGGAGGCGGCTGAGGCGCAGATGCGGATCGGCGATATTTACTTCCGGCAGATGGACAAGCCGGATCGGGATTACTCGAAGGCGACGCATGCGGAGGAAGAGTACCGGCGCATGTTGACGGACTACCCGAACGCCGACCCGAAGCTGACGGCGCAGGCCCAACAGAGGTTGCGCGAGGTGCAGGAGGTGATGGCGACGCGCGAGGCGGATATCGCCAGCTATTATGCGGCGAAGGAGAACTGGGCGGCCGCGATTGCGCGCTACCAGACAGTAGCCGACACCTATCCGCTGTACAGCCACATGGACGACACGCTGATCGGGCTGGGCGATGCGTATGAGGCGCAGGCGCGGTTTATTCGCGGAATGAAGGCTCCAGAGGCGGGCAAGGCGAGGCTGGAGGAGATGTACGACGGGCTGGCGGCGGCGCAGTATCGGAAGGTGGTGCTGGAGCACTCGGCCGCGCCGCATGTGGAGGACGCGCGCGAGCGGCTGGATGCGATGCACCTGCCGATCCCGACGCCCACGGCGGAGCAGGTGGCGGCCAGCGTGGCGCTGGAGAATAGCCGCAGCTCGTACAACATTGCCAACCGCGCGCGGCTGCTGATCATGCATACGCCGGATACAGTGCTGGCGCCGCGTACGGGCGAGCCGACCCTGGTGGACGCGAAGGCGACGTACGCGCCGACGATCATCAAGCGGGTCAACTCGGATTTTGCGGCGGCGTTTGCTCCGCCCGCTCCGGCGGGAACGGTAGCTGCGTCGCCGGCTGCGACGGAAGCGCCCTCTACCGCTCCCACGACCACGGCTGCGCCTGCGGCTCCCCTGGCGTTCAACGATGTGGATGGCGCGGCGAGTACAGGCGGCAGCGCACCGAGCGTATTGACGACTACGACTCCCGCGGCGAGCGGCGGCGGCAATCGCATCGGTGGCGTGGAGATCCTAGGGTCGGGGGCGGCTGACCCGAACGCGCTGAAACCCGTGGGGCCGGCGAACGCGACACCGCTTCCCGCGGCGGAGAAGGCCGCGGCAGCGCCGGAGCAGATCAACGACATCGCGCCGGGAGACAAGACCGCGCCCGCGCAGGTCGCGCCCGCCAACGGCAAGGTGAAGAAGCCGGAGTTTGATAAAGCGGATGAGTCCTCAAGCAAGCACAAGAAGAAGAAGGGGCTGAAGAAGCTGGACCCGCTGCCACAGTAAGAAGCTTAACGCTGATTGACACCGATGACACCGATTAAGAACCAGACCAGAGCGATCTGGCCTGGTTTCTGAGCCGGTGTGATTCGGCTTGATCGGGGTTATGCCTTTGCGCGCGATGCTAGGCTTGAAGGGATGAGCGACGAAGCGCAGTTGAGGACGAAACCGAGTGAACTTGCGAAGGCTTACGAT
>CAXTPN010000112.1:0-5718 GCA_964246125.1 uncultured Acidobacteriaceae bacterium | reverse complement strand
CTTCGGCGATTGAAGAAAAGTGGGCCGCGTACTGGGTGAAGGAGCGGCTGTTCGATGTGCCGGACGAGGGCGCGAAGGCGTTCACCATGCTGCTGCCGCCGCCCAACGTGACCGGCCGCCTGCACATGGGGCACATGCTGAACCAGACGGAGATGGATATTCTCACGCGCTGGCACCGCATGCGGGGGGAGCGCGCGCTGTGGGTGCCGGGGACCGATCACGCGGGCATCGCGACGCAGATGATGGTGGAGAAGCAGCTTGCGGCCGAAGGCACGACTACGCGGCAGGAGCTGGGGCGTGAGGCGTTCACCACGCGCGTGTGGGAGTGGAAGCGGCAGTACGGCGGCGCGATCACGGAGCAGATGCGGCGGCTGGGCGCGAGCGTCGACTGGAGCCGCGAATACTTCACCATGGACGACGATCTTTCGCATGCGGTGAAGGAAGCCTTCGTGCGGCTGTATGAGCAGGGGCTGATCTATCGCGGGGCGTACATCGTCAACTGGGACCCCGTGCTGCAGACGGCGGTATCCGATCTTGAGGTGGAATCCGAGGAGCGCGCCGGCAAGCTGTATTTCATTCGCTATCCGCTGGCGGATGGGGAGGGTTCGGTGGTCGTCGCAACGACGCGCCCGGAGACGATGCTGGGGGACGTTGCGGTCGCGGTGAATCCGCACGATGAGCGCTACACGCAGCTGATCGGCGGCATGCTGCGGCTGCCGCTGACACAGCGTGAGATCCCGATCATCGCGGATGAGTGGGTGAGCGCGGAGTTCGGGACGGGCGCGGTGAAGGTGACGCCGGCGCATGATCCGAACGACTTCGCGATCGGCCAGCGGCATGGGTTGGCGAGCCTTTCCATCTTCGACAAGACGGCGCATATCGATCTGCCGGGCTCGCCCTTTCACGGGCTGGACCGCTACGAGGCGCGTGCGCGTGCCGTCGAGCAGCTCGAAGGCATGGGGCTGCTGGTGGAGGTGAAGGACCACGCCATGACCGTGCCGGTTTCGCAGCGCTCGGGGTCGGTGATCGAGCCGCGTCTGTCCGACCAGTGGTTTATCAAGATTCAGCCGCTGGCGGATAAGGCCATCGCGGCGGTGCGCGACGGCCACATCCGGTTCACGCCGGAGATGTACGCCAAGACCTACTTCGAATGGATGGGCAATATCCACGATTGGTGCATCTCGCGGCAGTTGTGGTGGGGCCACCGGATTCCGGCGTGGCATTGCGGGGCGTGTAAGGCGATCACGGTTGCGCGCGAGGCTCCGGTGCAATGCAGCAAGTGCGGCGCGGCCGATCTGACGCAGGAGACGGACGTGCTCGATACCTGGTTTTCGAGCGGGCTCCTGCCGGTGAGCGTCTTCGGCTGGCCCGGAGAACAGGGAAGAGTCACCCCAGCGAGCACAGACCGCTCGCCGGGGACCCCGCAAGGGAAGAGGGAGGAGGGAAGAGAAGGCAAGGGCGGATGCACGGCGGATATGGCCGCGTTCTATCCGACCAGCCTGCTGGTGACGGGCTTCGACATTCTCTTCTTCTGGGTCGCGCGCATGATCATGCTGGGCACGCACTTCATGCTGGACGTGCCCCTGCCCGACGGCAGCGCGCGCGAGTTGAAGGACGCAGTGCCGTTTCGCGAGGTGTACATCCATGCGCTGGTGCGCGACGCCAATCGCGAGAAGATGTCGAAGACCAAAGGCAACGTCATCGATCCGATCGAGATTATCGAGAAGTTTGGGACCGATGCGGTACGGTTTACCCTGGCGAGCATGGCTTCGCCGGGGACGGATATTGCGTTTTCGCCGGCACGGACGGAGGGGTATCGGGCGTTCGCGAATAAGATCTGGAACGCGGCCCGGTTTCTATTCATGCAACTGGAGCGGGGGCCGGGGATCGGAGTCTTCGCGGACCGGCAGAGCTATCTTGCACGGCCGTTGGCGATGCCGGACGAGACGCCGCTCGAGACCCGCTGGATACTCTCGCGCCTGAGCAGCGTGGCGGCGGAACTGGAGCGGGCACTGGAGCAATATCGCTTTGATGAAGCGGCGAATGCTCTTTATCAATTCTTCTGGGGCGAGTTTTGCGACTGGTATCTCGAACTGATCAAGGTACGGCTGGACGTGCCGGAGGAGCGTCAGGGCGACACTTCTTATGTCGTTACACTGGCGGCGCTGTTCCTTGTATTTGAGGCGGCCCTGCGTCTGTTGAGCCCGTTCATGCCATTTCTCACGGAGGAGTTGTGGCACTCCAACCCTCTGTTCGCGAAGTTGAGCGGCGCGGGTGCGCAGACCAGGTCGATCGCGCTGACGCTCTATCCTAGAGCCCTCGACTACCCGGACGACGCCGGGGCCGAAGCCGATATGACCCTGCTTCAGGAATTGATTGTGGCGATTCGCGCCGCGCGTAAGGAAATGGGAGTTCCGGAGAAAGAAGCCGCGCCAATTCTGGTGTTCTCCGGCGATCTATCGGTGACGGCACTCGCGAAGGAGAACGCCGACATACTGGCAAAGATGGCGCGGGTCAGTGGGGTCGAGCTTGCCGAGGCGTCGCTCTCCGGCAGCGGTTCACGCAGCACGGCACGATTCGACGTGCGGGTCGTATACGAGCGCGTTGTCGATGTCGCGGCGGAGCGCGAGCGGCTAGCGAAAGACCTTGCCAAATATGAGAAGGGCTTGGCTGCGTCCGAGCGGCAGCTGGGCAATGAGGCCTTCATGGCGAAGGCTCCGGCGCACATCGTGGATGGGCTGAAGAAGCAGGCCGCGGAGACCAGGCTGCTCTACGATAAGACGAAGGCCGCGCTTGATGAAATGAACGCCATGTGAAACCGATCGTTGACGGTGTGAATGCGTTCGGCGACAGTGTTGCGTGCCCGGCAGTATCTAGGTGGCGCGTGCATTATTAATGGATGATGAAAACAAAGGTCCGGGTGGTTGCGCCAAAGGATCGCGCCCATGTGCTTGAGCACAGCCGTCGGCGCAAGATGGCGCGGTCGGCGCACGCGTACGTTCGCGGCAACACGCTGAAGTTTTACGAGTGGCTGCAGGCGGCCTCGTGCAAGGTTCCGAATGGGCCGCCGGTGTGGATCTGCGGCGACTGCCACCTGGGCAATCTTGGCCCCGTGGCCAACTTGGACGGGCGCGTCGAGGTGGAGATTCGCGACCTGGATCAGACCGTGATCGGCAATCCCGCGCACGATCTGGTCCGGCTGGGGCTCTCGCTTGCGATGGCGGCACGCGGAAGCAATCTGCCGGGCGTGACCACCGCGCACATGCTCGAACACATGCTGATCGGCTATGAGAACGCGCTCGCGCCGGCTGGCCGGAAGAAGGTTCTGGCCAGCGAGGTGCGCCCGGTGGATAAGGTGATGCAGCAGGCGGTGAAGCGCCGCTGGCACCATCTCGCGGAGGAGCGCATTGAGGACGTGACGCCGGCGATTCCGCTGGGGCGGCGCTTCTGGGCGCTTGCGCCGAGGGAGCGCGCCGCGATCGACGCGCTCTTCGAGATGCCGGAGGTGATTGCTTTGGTGACGAACCTCGACCTAGCCGCGGTGAAGCAGGGCGCGCCCGCGGCGAAGGTACGCGTGCTGGACGCGGCGTATTGGATGAAGGGATGCAGTTCGCTGGGGCGGCTGCGGTTTGCGGTGCTGCTGGGCGTGGGGCCGAAGGACGCGCAGCGGTATCGGCTGATCGATATCAAGGAAGCGGTGAAGGCGGCAGCGCCCTCGAGTAAGAGCCTGGAGGAAAAGGAGGATTACGCGGTGCGCGTGGTCAGCGGGGCGCGGGCGTTGTCGCCTTATCTGGGCGAGCGCATGCTGGCCGCCACGCTGCTGCGCCGGCCGGTTGTACTGCGCGAGCTGATGCCGCAGGACCTGAAGCTCGAGATCGAAAGCCTGAAGTGCGATGAAGCCGAAGCAGCGGCCGAGTACCTCGCCGGGGTCATCGGAAAAGCGCATGCGCGGCAGATGGATTCAGCCACGCGGAAGATGTGGCGCGGCGAACTGAAGCGGGGACGGTCGAAGAGCCTGGATGCTCCGAGCTGGTTATGGAACGCGGTGGTAGAGCTGGTGGCGAGCCACGAGGGGGCGTACCTGGAACATTGCCGCCGCTATGCCGATAGCGGAAAGCGGAGCTAGAGCACTTTTCCTGTGCTCGCCGCTTCGGTCTCGACCTCGACCTTTTTTTGTACGGCTTGCTCGGTCGCGATGGCTACGTTCTCGTGCTTGATGTCCAGCCGCAGCCGGTTGAAGATGCTCATGTAGACGTTGGCGATCCAGACCAGCGCGAACCAGGAGACGAGGAATCCGCGCCAGCCGGTGTAGAGCATCTGGAAGTGCGTCACGATGAGGAAGAAGGCCGTGACGTAGTGCGAAAAGCAGTACTCGCAGGTGAACAGATAGAAGAACTTGCGGATGGGCAGGCGCGTGCCGCGCTCCGCCTTATCTTTGCAGAAGTCGCGCGGCTCGCGGAAGACCTCTTCGTGCGTAACCGTCCAGGAGGCGCACGCCACGGGCAGAGCAAGCAGCACGAGAGAGGCAAACTGACTGGTGAGCGGCGTCGAAAGCTGAGTTGCAAACGGCATGGCGGCATGTACCCAGGGCCTCTTAGGAGAAGAGGAACTCTACATCAGATGCGAGAGCAGGGGCCGCGGGCGCGGCAGGTTTAGGATGAGTGCATGGATTGGAAGAGCAAACGCGTTCGCGCCATTCTCGAAGGGGCGTTGATTGAGGATAGAGCGGCGTACGATGTCACGACCGCGTTGACCATCGACCGCAAGCTGCGCGCGACCGCATCGATCGTCGCGAAGCAGCCCTGCGTGGTCGCGGGGCTGGGCGCGATTCCGGTGCTGCTGGAGATCTTCAGCGGTCTTGCCGCGAAGGCGGGGACGCCGCCCATGGGCCGATTCGAGGTCATCAGCCACCCGGAGATCTTCGACGGCGTGAAGGTAAAGAAGGGGCAGACCGTGGCGGTCATCCGTTCGAACGCGGCCGCGCTATTGAGCACGGAACGCGTCATGCTGAACCTGCTGCAGCGCATGAGCGGCATCGCCACGCTGACCCAGGAGTTCGTTAAGGCGGTCGCGGGCACAAAGGCGAAGGTGCTCGATACGCGCAAGACGATTCCAGGCCTGCGCACGCTGGATAAATATGCGGTGTGCTGCGGAGGCGGGACGAATCATCGCGCGGACCTGGAAGACGGCATCCTGATCAAGAACAATCACATCGCGCTGGGTGGCGGCATCGCAAAGGCGCTTGAAAACGCGCTGAAGTTTCGCAGGGGCAAGCAGTGGGTGCAGGTGGAGGTGCGCTCGCAAGAGGAGTTAGACTTGGCGATCGCGGGCGGGGCGGAGTCGATCCTGCTGGACAACATGACGCCCGCCACGGTGAAGAAGGCGGTGAAGCAGATTCGCGCGGCGCTGCCGGGCGTGCCTATCGAGGCGTCGGGCGGGGTAACGCTCGAAACGGTGCGCAAGTACGCGCTTACGGGCGTGGACTTTGTGTCGGTAGGCGCGTTGACCCACTCGGCCACGGCGGTGGACCTGAGCATGCGGATCGCGGTCGATGCCAGCTGAGTTCGATCTCGTGGCGGTGGAGGCGGAGATCCACGCGACACAATTCAGCGGAAGCCTGATGCACTTCTCTTCGGTCGGCTCGACCAATCAGCTTGCGCTTGAGGCTGCGGCGGCGGGGGCGCGGCGGGGCGTTTGGATCGCGGACGAGCAGACTAC
>CAXTPN010000111.1:0-8345 GCA_964246125.1 uncultured Acidobacteriaceae bacterium | reverse complement strand
AGTACATCAAGAACGATGTGGTGACGTTCTGCATTGGGCAGGCGGCGAGCATGGGAGCGTTTCTGCTGATGGCCGGCAAGAAGGGCAAGCGGTTCGCGCTGCCGAATGCGCGCGTGCTGATTCACCAGCCAAGCATGGGCGGGTTGAGCGGACAGGCTACGGACATCGATATTCATGCGCGAGAGATTCTGCGGATTCGCGAGATTACCAACACACTGATGGCGAAGAGCACGGGGCAACCGCTGGCGCAGATTGAGCGGGACGTGGAGCGCGACTTCATTATGACGGCTCCGCAGGCGCGGGAGTATGGGATTATCGACGACATCATCGACAAGCCGCGGGCGTAGGGAGCCGACTCAGACGAAAGAAGCCTCCGCGATTGGCGAAGGGCTTTTCACTGCACGGGCATCATGCAACGAAAGAGTTACTGTGGTGAGGCTTGAGCCTGGACCAGCGAGTGCAGGGTGGCGGCTTCGGGTGTAAACTTTCATTTGGGTACGCAAGCTGCATGGTTCTCAGGGGAACTCTCCATCTATGAAAACATCACGGGGCTCTGACGAATCCCTTCGCTGCTCTTTTTGCCACAAGTCACAGGATGCGGTTGCAAAGCTGATCAGCTCTCCTTCGGATTATCCGCGGGCCTATATCTGCGACGAGTGCGTTGCGGTGTGCAACTCGATACTCGAGGACGATCGCTCGGAAGCGACTCCGGGTTCCGCGCCGGCTCATTTGCCCAAGCCGCAGGAGGTTCGGGCGTTTCTGGATGAATATGTGATTGGGCAGGACCAGACGAAGAAGAAGCTGGCGGTGGCGGTGTACAACCACTACAAGCGCATCCAGATGAACAAGACTCGCGGCAACGATGTGGAGTTGTCGAAGTCGAACATACTGCTGGTAGGCCCGACGGGATCGGGCAAGACGCTGCTGGCGCAGACGCTGGCGAAGGTGCTGGATGTGCCGTTCGCGATCGTCGACGCGACGACGCTGACCGAAGCCGGGTATGTGGGCGAGGACGTGGAGAACATCATTCTGAAGCTGCTGCAGGCGGCGGAAGGGGATGTGGTGCGGGCGCAGCAGGGCATCATTTACATCGACGAGATCGACAAGATTGGGCGCAAGGATGAGAACCCTTCGATTACGCGAGACGTGAGCGGCGAAGGCGTACAACAGGCGCTGCTGAAGCTGCTGGAAGGCACGGTTGCCAATGTGCCTCCGCAGGGTGGTAGGAAGCATCCTCACCAGGAGTTTACGGCAGTGGATACGACGAACATTTTGTTCATCTGCGGCGGAGCCTTTGTGGGGTTGGAGAAGGTGATTGGACGGCGGGTGGGCAAGAAGGCTTTGGGCTTCAAGACGGCGGGGCAGGTGGACCCGATCGACGCGGACGTGACGCCGATTCGGGCGCAGCGTGACGGCGAGTTGCTGCGGCAGGCGGAGCCGCAGGACCTGTTGAAGTATGGGTTGATACCGGAATTTGTAGGGCGACTGCCGGTGATGGGCGTGCTCGATGAATTGGATGAGAGCGCGCTGATCGAGATTTTGACGAAGCCGAAGAATGCGATTTTGAAGCAGTACATCAAACTGTTCGAGTTTGAGGGCGTGAAGGTGACGTTCACCGATGAGGCGGCGCGTGAGATTGCGCGGGAGGCTCTGCAGCGCAAGGTTGGGGCGCGCGGGCTGCGGATGATTTTAGAAGAGCTGATGCTGGACCTGATGTACTATGTGCCGGGGAATAAGAAGGTCAAGGACCTGGCGATCTCCGCTGAGATGGTAAAGAAGCATGCGCTGACGTTGCCGATGCTGCTGGAGAAGGCGGGGTAATGCACTCGAGGGCAGTGAAGCAGTTAAGGACAGCGAAATACAGCCGAGCCCCGGAGGTTGAGGGGCTCGATTCTTTTTTGGTGGTGTGATGAAGTGGGCGTGCGATCCACCGGCATTCGCATCGTAGAAGTTTTACAATCACTGCTATGCGATGGGCGGCGTTGCACCGTTGCCTTCGCTGGAGACGTCTAAACTCAGGAGAACTATGAAAACGACCAACGAAGAAATTCTGAGCCGCGACGTTCGCAAGCTGCCGATGATGCCGATCCGGGATATGGTGATCTTCCCGCATATGATGACGCCGTTTGTGGTGGGGCGGGACTCGAGCGTGCGGGCGTTGGAAGAGGCGTTGACGGGCGACCGCAAGATCTTTCTGGCGACGCAGCACGACGCGTCCGTGGATGAGCCGAGCGCGGATGATATCTATGAGACGGGCACGATCGGCAACATCGTGCAAAGCGTGAAGATGCCGGACGGCAACATCAAGGTGCTGGTCGAAGGCGTGGAGCGGGCGCGAGCGGTCGAGGTGAACGACGAAGATGGGTTCTTCGTGGCGACGGTGCGCACAGGCAAGACGAAGCTGGACATGACGCAGCAGGTCGAGACGATGATGCAGCGGGTACATACGCTATTCGAGCAGTATGTGAAGCTGCAGCAAAGCCTGAACTACGAGACGATGGCTGCGAGCGTGCGGGGGGATGAGCCGGCGAAGCTTGCGGATACGATTGCGTCGAACCTGCAACTGTCGATCGAGGAGAAGCAGGAGCTGCTGGATGTGTTCGATCCCGAGGCTCGGCTGGCGAAGATCGCGGACGTGCTGGATGTGGCGATTGAGAAGCTGAACATCGACCGCACGGTGCAGAGCCGCGTGAAGCGGCAGATGGAGAAGGCGCAGAAGGAGTACTACCTTAACGAGAAGATCAAGGCGATTCAAAAGGAGCTTGGCCGCGGCGAGAAGAGCGAGTTCGATGAGCTGAAGAAGAAGATTGAGACAGCGGGGATGCCGAAGGATGTGCTGGAGAAGAGCCTGCTGGAGCTAAAGAAGCTGGAGGCGATGCCGCCGATGTCCGCCGAGAGCACGGTGAGCCGGAATTATCTGGATTGGCTGCTGGCGGTGCCATGGAAGAAGCGATCGAAGGAGATTCGGTCGATCGAGCACGCAGAGAAGATCCTGAATGAGGATCACTATGGACTGGAGAAGATTAAGGAGCGGATACTTGAGTTTCTGGCGGTGAGGCAGCTGGTGAAGAATCCGAAGGGATCGATTCTTTGCTTCGTCGGGCCTCCGGGCGTGGGCAAGACTTCGCTGGGGCAATCGATCGCGAAGGCTACAGGGCGCCGGTTTGTGCGGATGAGCCTGGGCGGGGTGCGGGACGAGGCGGAGATTCGCGGGCACCGGCGGACGTATATCGGGGCGCTGCCGGGGCAGATTATCCAGTCGATGAAGAAGGCCGGAACGAAGAACCCGGTGTTTCTGCTGGACGAGGTGGACAAGATGGCTTCGGATTTCCGGGGCGATCCGGCGAGCGCTCTGCTAGAGGTGCTGGACCCGGAGCAGAATACCTCGTTCCAGGATCATTACCTGGATGTGGAGTACGACCTTTCGCAGGTGCTGTTTGTGGCGACGGCCAACGTGCTGGATACCATTCCCGGACCGCTGCAGGATCGCATGGAGATCATTCGACTGCACGGGTATACGGAGGTTGAGAAGCTGGAGATTGCAAAGCAGTATCTGGTGAAGAAGCAGCGCGAAGGAACAGGGCTGTCAGAAGCGCAGATTGTGTTTGAGGATTCAGCGCTGAAGGCGATCATTCGCGGGTATACGCGCGAGGCTGGCGTGAGGAACCTAGAGCGGGAGATCGGCAATGTCTGCCGGAAGCTGGCTCGCAAGGTGGTGCAAAGCGGTCCGGAGGGAGCAAAGGCTTTCACCGAGACGGTGACAGAGAACACGCTGGAAGGCTTGCTGGGCGTGGCGAAGTTCCGCGACTCGGAGGTTCACCAGAAGAGCGAGGTCGGGCTGGTGACCGGGCTGGCGTGGACGAGCGTCGGCGGAACGATTCTCCAGACCGAGGTTCAGGTGTTGGACGGCAAGGGTAAGCTGACCTCAACCGGGCAGCTTGGCGATGTAATGAAGGAGTCGGCTGAGGCTGCTTTGAGCTACACGCGGTCGCGGGCTTCGCACCTGGGCTTGGCGCGTGATTTCTACCGGAACATCGACATCCATGTGCATGTGCCGGAGGGCGCGACGCCGAAGGATGGGCCGAGCGCGGGGATCACAATCGCGACCGGGCTGGCGAGCGCGCTAACCAAAATCAAGGTGCGGCGAGACATCGCGATGACCGGTGAGATTACGCTGCGAGGCAAGGTGTTGGCGATCGGCGGGCTGAAAGAGAAGCTGCTGGCGGCGCATCGCGCGGGTGTGTTCGAGGCGATTCTGCCGGAGGCGAATCGCAAAGACCTTGCCGACTTGCCGGAGCTTCTGAAGAGTTCTATGAAGCTGCATTTTGTAGAGCAGATGGATGAGGTGCTGGGGATTGCGTTGGAGGAGAAGCTCTCGCCGCTGGAGGAGGACACGCCAGTCGTCCTGGCGAACGTGATACCGCCCGTCATGCCCACGAATCAACCCGTCGCACACCAATAAGTAGTCGGAAGCTAAGAACGGCCGGACGCTCGATACGAGTCCGGCCGTTTGCTTTGCTGCTTCCCTGATCTGACTAGACGGATCGTCTGCCGCCGATGAAGTGGAAGATCACGGAGATAACCGCGAAGATGAGGAGCAGATGAATGAGAAAGCCGGAGACGTGGAAGATGGTGAAGCCACCGATCCAAAGAATGACGAGCACGACCGCGAGGATGAGGAACATGAGACCTTCTTTCTTGAGTGAAGATATGTTCGCGCACTGAACCTCGCCGGGCCAGGAGGAGACGACGCGACCGCAGGTTACATCGCTTACAGGCCATGAGAGCGGCAAAGACGCGGAAGTGTTGCTCGCGGATTGGGTTTATCGGCTTTTTACGGCTAAAGGCCACCGGCGATGGAAGGGATGAGCATGACTTCATCGCCATCCTGAAAGGCGTAGGTCTCGCCGCCGAGGAAGCGAATATCTTCATCGTTGACGTAGATGTTGATGAAGCGGCGAAGATTTCCCTGCTCGTCCTTGATCTGGGTGGAGAGCGCGGGGAAGTTCTGGTCGATATCAGCGATGAGGGCGGGGAGGTTAGAGGCTTCGCTGGTAAGAAGCTTCTGGCCGTCGGTGTGGCGGATGAAGGCGGTGGGGAGGATGATTTTGATAGCGATGGGATTGCTCCTTGGGATTCAGAGTGGTTAGTCGGCGGCGATCAGGGCGGGTTCGTGGATCCCTTCGAGTTCGCGAAGGTAGTCGGCGAAGTCGGTGAGGCGGGGACGGATGGCGCGGGCGTCGAGGTGGTCGAATCGGCCGGCGAGGGCGTCAGTGGTTTTTAGGCCGTTGCCAGTGATGCAGACGACGGTGGTTTGATCGGACGAGATGCGTCCTTGGGCATAGAGGCGCGCGGTGACGGCGGTGGTGACGCCGCCGGCGGTTTCGGTGAAGATGCCTTCGGTTTCGGCAAGTTCCTGGATTCCGGAGACGACCTCTATGTCGGAGACGTCTTCCGCCCACCCTCCGCTGGCGCGAATCATCCTGGAGGCGGCGGGGCCGTCGGCGGGCGAGCCGATGGCGAGCGAGCGGGCGATGGTGTTGGGACGCTGCGGCTCGATGTGGTCCCAACCCTGGCGGACGGAGTGCGAGATGGGCGAGCAGCCGGTGGCCTGGGCACCGAAAAACTTGACGGGCTTGTCTTCGACCAGGCCCAGAGCGATGAGCTCGTTGAACGCCTTGCGGAGCTTGCGGATGAGCGAGCCGCCGGCCATCGGGCAGACGATGTTGTCGGGGAGCCGCCAGCCTAGCTGCTCGGCGATCTCGTAGCCCTGGGTTTTGGAGCCTTCGGCGTAGTAGGGGCGGAGGTTGACGTTGACGAAGCCCCAGGAGTATTCGTCGGCGATCTGGGTGGAGAGGCGGTTGACGTGGTCGTAGTTGCCGTCGATGCGGATGAGGCGCGCGCCGTAGACGAGGGTGTTGAGGATTTTGGCAGGCTCGAGGTCGGCGGGAATAAGGATGGTGGCCTGGAGGCCGAGCCGGGCGGCTTGGGCGGCTACGGAGTTGGCGAGGTTGCCGGTGGAGGAGCAGCCGACGGTGGTGAAGCCGAAGGCCTGGGCGTTGGCGAGGGCTACGGCGACGACGCGGTCCTTGAAGGAGAGCGTGGGGAAGCAGACGGAGTCGTTTTTGAGGAAGAGGTTGGCGGCACCGATGCGGCGGCCAAGGTTGCGGGCGCGGACCAGCGGAGTAAAGCCCACGGGGAGGTCGGGCTCGAAGCCTTCGGGGATGGGGAGGAGGGCGGCGTAACGCCAGATGTTATGCGGGCCGGCGGCGATGGAGGCGCGGGTGATCGGGGCGCGCTGCTGGATAGCAGCAAGATCATAGTGGAGTTCGAGGGGGGCGAGGCAGTCGGGACAGCCGGAGAGGGGACTATTGCCGAAGGCGCGGCCGCAGTCATTGCACTTCAGTTGGTAGGTCTGACAGGAATACTCCATTGCTCAGCTCTCCTGTGGGGAGGGGGCTGGCTTATCGATGACGCCGCTCAGATGGAAGGGGAAGGAGGTGCGGGGAAGGCGTTTGGGCCTGCAGGTACGGGCAGAAAACGCGCGCTCCGAATCTCATGTTCCCTGAGAAGAAATCTTCCAGGAGAGAGTTGACACCGGTACGCCTTTGTTCTGTCCGGTTGTCGTGGCGTCAAAGGGCTCGTCCCTCAACCACTCTGCATGAAATTCAAATCAGCCGAAGCTGACTGGAATACATCGTTTGTAGCATAGACGCACGCAGGATGCAAGGGAGGGTCAGGCAGGGGTGGAATGCTCGGCGAAGGTTCTTTTGACTCCGGCAACGAAGGCGGCGGGATCGAATTCGGTACGGAGGATTTCGTCGGGGCAGTCAGTGAGGGAGGCGACGCGCCAGTTGCAGACGAAGGCGACGAGTTGGCCGTGATGGATGGTCTTGACCTCCGAACAGAACCGCTCGGCGGCGCCGATATCCTCCTCGCCTTCTACATCGATGAGGACCAGGTCGAAGGGGTGAGCGCGGAAGTAGGTGAGTCCGTCATCATATTGGCAGGTGGATTCGACTGTGTAGCCGGAGAGGCGAAGGATCTGGTCGCGGATGGGTCGCAGGACCTCGCGCACGCAGATGTGTAGGATGGCCTTGGCGGGTGGGGATTCGATCGGCATGCGGGTCCGGTGATGATCTCGCGCAGTCGAAGGCGCGAACGATTCGTCTGCACCTTTCGTGCGGGCCGCAGGGTCGTGGGGCAAGTGTACTGAGGGTGAGAGACCATTTGCAAATGGTCAGCGGGGGCGCGGGATGGAAAGGTCAAGGTCGGCGTGGGTTAGTTGCTTGGTGAGGAGAATGATTTGACCGGTGTGAAGCTGGAGGTGGCCTACGACCTGCATGATGGCTTCGAGGATAGTCAGGGCTTCCCAGCCGCTGCCGGGCTGAGGGTCGATGACTGCGAGGAATCGGTCATCAGGAAGGGCGGCGATGACGCTGAAACACTCGGCCAGGGTGTGGGTAAAGCGTGCACGAATCTGCGGAACGGGCAAGGTGGGAGTGAGGGAGAACTCTGCGTCGCGGGTGCGAGTGTTGGGCTGGTTGTCGATACCGTGGAGGATCCACTGGCGTAGATTGCCGGAGAGGTGCAGGAGAAGGTTGGCGATGGAGTTCTCGTAGTCGGCGTTGCGATGGAAGATTTGGGAGTCGGTGAGGCGGTCGAGGCAGGCGTCGATGTCGCGGACGGAGCGCTGCATGCGCTGGACAGAGAAGGTGCGGAAGACGGCGTGGATGGAGGCGGATGGCATGGAGCGATTTTAGTTGAACTAGACGACGAAGTATTTGGCCTGCGGGTGATGGACGACGAGGGCGTTGGTGGATTGCTCGGGCTCCAGGTGGAAGCCTTCGGTGAGGCGGACGCCGATGTTTTCTTCGGGCTTGAGGAGGGCGAAGATTTTGGTCTGGTCTTCGAGGTTGGGGCAGGCGGGATAGCCGAAGGAGTAGCGCGAGCCGCGATACTTCTGGTGGAAGAGGTCGCGGGTGTCAGGGGCGTCTTCGGCGGCGATGCCGAGGTCGCGACGGATAACCACATGCATGTACTCGGCGAGAGCTTCGGCGGTTTCGACGGAGAGGCCGTGGGCGTAGAGATAGCGGGTGAAGTCGCCAGCCTCGAAGAGCTTGGCGGTGACCTCGGAGGCTCGGCTGCCGATGGTGACGCAGGAGAAGCCGATGACGTCCATGCGGCCGGAACTCTTGGGGGAGAAGAAGTCGGAGATGGAGAGGAGGCGGCCTTCGCGCTGGCGGGGGAAGGTGATGCGGAGCAGTTCCCTGGTTGGATTGGTGGCCGGGTTCTGAGGGTTGTAGCCATCGGGGTCGTAGACGATCGTGTCGTTGCCTTCGGAC
>CAXTPN010000110.1:0-8383 GCA_964246125.1 uncultured Acidobacteriaceae bacterium | reverse complement strand
GTCGCGGTAACGCTCGACGAGGCAGCCGGCGACGATGATGCGGGAGGCTCGGCCGCCGTTCTCGACCTTGTGCTTGACCATCTCCAGGATGGTGTTGACCGACTCCTGCTTGGCGGTGTCGATGAAGGCGCAGGTGTTGATGACGATGGTGTCGGCGTCTTCGGCGTTGGGGGTGAGTTGAGCGCCGTTGTGGTGCAGCAGCCCCATCATCACTTCGGAGTCGACGAGATTTTTGGGGCAGCCGAGCGAGACGAACCCCACTTTGGGTTTGGCGGCTACCGCGGGTTCAAGGACGGTTTCAGGCATGACAGACCATCATACCAAGGGCTGTACCCCCCTCCCCCACAAAGTATCCAAAGTATTCAAAACAAATGGCTTAAGTCTGGACCTAGATTTCGCTTTCGGCGGGATTGCTTCGCCCAGAGGGGGGTCTGTGAGTGCCGAGTTTGTCAAGCGGCAGGACTTTCGAAGAGCCATGCCGCTCGGGTGTTGCAGCACACAAAGCACAAGCCGGGCTAGCGGCTGCGGGAGTGCCGCGCCCTGCGGTGCCGCCCTCCCTTGTGTTTGCCGTGAGCGCGCGGACGGCCGTAGGCCTCGCCTCCGGGCGGGACGGTTGACGGATCGACGACCGCATCTCCTGAACTGGCGGGGTAAGACGCGCCGAGGGGCAGCAGCATATTGTCCGCGGATCGTCCGCCGGTGTTCGAGGCGCGGAGTTGCAGGTGGGATGGGTCGATCCCTTTTTCCTGGATCAGGTAGAGGCTCTCGTTGCGGGCGCGCTGCGCGGCGGCCTGCGGAGGCTCCCCGGGCTCCTGATGGCCTACGATCACCAGCTTGTTGTTGTAGTCGCGGTTGAGGTTGAGCGCGATGTCGTCGAGGCACGCCTTCGCCTCGTTGTTCACGCGGACGGGACGCTTGCGGTCGCGCTCGAAGGAGATGGTGCAAAGTCCACGGGCTGTGTTTCCGCGCACTTGCCCCTCCCCATGCGACGACGCCCCGCGTGAAGTGATTACAACCGTGGTGCTGCCCGAGGAGGACTTGCCTTGATCGTCCGTTACGTTACAGGTAATGGTGATGGTGTCGGGAGCCAGGCCCGTGGAGGAGAATGTCGCGGTGGTACCGGTGCCCGAGACCTGACCGGCGGACGCGCTGTAGGAGTAGGTGAGGGGTCGATTCTGCGGGCTGTTCGCCGTGGTGGTTACCGTGGCGGTGTCGCCGGACGCAATCTCGGCCGGGCTTACGGTGCAGGCTGTGACCGTGGGCGGATCGTAGGCGCGGGTGGTGAAACTGCCCGTCCACGAGGCCTGCTGGTGGGGTTTGGGACCCTGCACGAGGCGGGCATTGACGTTATAGCTGCCGGGTGCAAGGCGTGTGGTGGAGATGCTCGCGGAAGAGCCGGACGGGGTCAGTTGGCCGCCGCTGGTGGTGAAGCTGTAATCCGCCTTGCGTTTGGGATCGAGGTTGCCAGGAGTGCAGGCCACGCTGACGGTGTCGCCTGCGTATGCAGTCTCCGGCTGCACCGTGCAGGCGAGGGTGAGCGGAGCCGGCGGCGGTCCAACGCTGCCGAACTTGAGGACCAGGCCGGCGGAGCCTTTGACGGCGAGAACGTCGCCGACGTTAGAAGCAGCAGCCGATACGCTGCCAGACGTTTGGCTGAGGACGCGCGGGTAGTCTACATGCGAGTAGTACATGTCCGCTTGAAAGAGGCGGATGGCCAGATGGTTGCCGGCAAAGGGCAGGGTGTAGTCCAGGCCGCCTCCGCCGGTAAGCCCGGAGCCCCAGGTGAGGGGCTGGGTGTAGGGGCCGTTGACGCGGGCGCCGCCGGCGAGAACATGGACGTAAGGGGTGAAGCGTCCCGCGGGGAAGCGGAAGATGGGGCCGGCTTCGGCGGCGTAGAACAACTGGTCGCGCGAGGCGCAGGACGGGGAGCATTGATAGAGGACGCCGCGTTTGCTGCCGCCGGAGAAGTAGCTGCCCTCGACCTGCAGGCCGAAGCGCCGGGTGAAGTAGTCCGCGATGCTGACCGTCGTGTTGAGATTGCCTACGTCATGGTAGGGGACGCCGCCGATGGCGCTGTGGAACGGATGGATATAGGCATAGCCGCCGTAGATGTCGACGTGCGAAGGGGGAACATCGCCCGGAGCGCTCGTGCCTTGGGCGAAGGCCTGAACCGTTCCGCAGAAGACGGCAAAGCTGAAGGCGGTGAGTTGGAGAAGCTGGGAAAGGCAGGATTTCGAGGCGGGCATGGTTTCAGACTCCTGATCGGGCTGTTCGACGTGCACGCCGAACGCCTATGAATTCCAACGTTCTATAAACTTGGGTGAGTCACGATAACACGATTTAGTAACAGGATCGAGCAAACATTTATCGGTTCGGAACCTGGGCTACTGAAAGAGCATGCGGAGTGCTATCACGATGAGCAGGAGGGCGAAGCCGCGGCGGAGTGCAAGCTCAGAGAGGTGCTGTGCCCAGGCGCCGCCAAGCCAGCCGCCGAGAGCGAAACCGATGGCCACCAGCATGGCGAGGCGGAGGTCTACGTTCCCGTCTTTGTAGTAGCGCCAGAAGGCGAAGATGCCGATGGGGAGGAGCAAGGCGCCGAGGGAGGTACCTTGAGCCTTGTGCTGCGTCATCCCGTAGAAGAGCACGAGGACGGGGACGAGGAGCGCGCCGCCGCCGATGCCGACCAGGCCGGAGACGATGCCGATGAAGACGCCGAGGAGGAGGCCGGAGAGAGTGGCGAAGGGGGTCATGTGTTTTGCAGATTGCCTGACTTCACTTTACCCAAAGCGAGAGGGTGTATCTGGCCTCGGGATATGCGACGACGTAGATGTAGTAGCGCTTGCGGACGGGTATCTCGCCCTTCCAGGACTTTCCGTCCGAGGACTGCTGTCCGAATGCGACCGGCCCTGTCTCCGCAAAGTTGTCTGAATCGCAAACCTTAAAACTCGCCCTTCCGCCCCTTGCGGAGAGAGCAACGTTGACGGTACGGCCGGCTTCCAGTTCAAGCGAATAACCGTCGTGTTCCTCGCCACCAACCTGGCCGCGGATTGAGATGTGCCCAACACCGCCGCGCAGGTGAAGTTTAGTAGGGGGCTGGGCTGCGGCCTGCAAGGCGGTGCAGCATGCGAGTAGCAGAAACAGCGCAAGCTCCCGGCAGATCTGACCTAACGTGTGCATGAGACAGCCCCCGTCTGCGTCTTGACGACTTGCACCGTCGCAAAGGTGCAATGACGCTTCTTAAGCTGCGGTAAAGCGATCTTAACCGCTTCGACTGAGTACTTATGGATGTCGTGAAGGAGGACAACGGAGCCTGAATGGGTTTTCTTGAGGATTTGATCCGCGATCGGCTTTGCTTCCCTTGGAAAACCCTTCAGCGTATCCTTCGAATCTACGGTCCAGAGCACAACTTCGTAGCCCATAGCCTCAAGTAGCTCTCTCCTGGGCTGGTCGATAGCTCCGTATGGGGGACGCATGATCCTGCGAAGCGACGCTCCGACGGTGTCTTCGATTACCTTTTGAGTGCGATCAACCTCGTCCTTGATCGCGGCCTCGCTGATCGTCGTGAAATCAGGATGTGACCAGGAGTGATTGCCGATCTGATGGCCCAGTGGGGAGCTTGCAATCCGCCTCAGGACCGACGGGTTCTTCTGAACCATGTTGCCCAGGACAAAGAAGGTTGCGGTGACATGTTCTTCTTCCAGAAAGTCCAGAAGTTCGGGCGTGGTGGTGTGATTTGGCCCGTCATCGAAGGTCAGTGCAATGCTCATGATGACTCCAGAAGATTCGAGTTGAGATCGAGGCGGCTACAGGCGAGTCGGGCAGATTCTTTCGCGGAGCAAGACTCAGCGACGCCGCGCCGGAAAGAGAGTCTCACGCGCGCTGGTCCTGGCGCAACAGAAAAGCTGGACGTGCGGCTCAGAATGTCCCTGTGCTAACGCTGAGGCGCGCTTCAGGACTTGGCGGCGAGCAGATGTTCGTAGAGAGCGATGGTCTGGGTGGCGATGGCCTCCCAGGCAAACTTTTCCTCGACGCGGCGGCGGCCGGCTTCGCCCATGCGGCGGGCGAGTGCGGGGTCGGCGAGCAGGGCGGTAATGGGTGCGGCCAGGTCGCGGGCAAACTGGTCGTGATCGAGCGGAAACGTGGTGACGGGGTGAGGCTCGAAGGTGACCAGATGGCGGGTTGCGCCCTCGACGACGACTTCCAGGATGCCTCCCACGGCGGAGGCGACGACGGGGGCTTTGCAGGCCATGGCCTCGAGGTTGATGATGCCGAAGGGCTCGTAGACCGAGGGGCAGCAGAAGACGGCGCAGTGGCTGTAAAGCTGGATGGCTTCGGGCTTGGTGACCATCTGCTCAATCCAGACGATGTTGTGGCCGGTGCCGGTGGGGTCGCCGGTAGCGGTGGAGTGGCCTTCTCCTTCGGGACCGCCGAAGTGCTCGACTGCGTGGTGATGGCTGCCGGGGGTTTCCTTGCGCAGGGCTTCGACCTTGTTGCGCATCTCGGCGGCGATCTCCGGGGTATCGGGCGCGCCGGCGCAGAGCACGACCTGGGTGCCGGGAGGGAGGTAGCGGACCGCGTCGACAAGATGGGTGACGCCCTTCTGGCGGGTGATGCGCCCGACGAAGAGGACGTAGGGGCGGGTGAGGTCGACGCCGTACTTGACGAGGGCGTCGGTGGCGGGGGTGTACTGGTATTCGTTCAGGTCGATGCCGTTGTAGATGACGTGAATGCGGGTGGGGTCGACGTCGGGGTAGGCCTTCTGGATGTCGGCTTTGGTGCCGTTCGAAACGGCGATGATGGCGTCGGCGTCGAGGATGGCGGTGCGCTCCATCCACGAGGACATGGCGTAGCCGGAGCCGAGTTGCTCGGCCTTCCAGGCGCGCAACGGCTCCAGCGAGTGCGGGGTGAGCACGAAGGGAATGTTGTAGAGCTTTTTGGCGAGAAAGCCCGCCATGGAGACGTACCAGGTGTGGGTGTGGACCAGGTCGATCTGGCCCAACTCCTTCATGGTCGAAAGATTGAGGGCGAAGGCGTCGACGGCGGCTTTGAACTTTTGTCTGGTGTCGCCGGTGATGCCCGGCGGGGGCTCGTCGCCGCGGACGTGCAGGTTGCCCTCGTCTTCGTGTTGCGTGCCCCAGCAGTGGACCTCCACTTCGACCGGTCCGTCAGCGGCGGCGCTGCGGGCGAGCTCGCGGGCGAGGTACTCGACGTGGACGCCGGCTCCGCCGTAGACGTTGGGGGGGTACTCGCGGGTCATCAGGCCTACGCGCATGGTGTTCCTCTCTCCGGTGGTGAGATTGTTCAGGCCGTCCTGCGTGGGACGGGCTGAGGCGAGGGTCGTGCGCGTCGCCTGTACACAAGAGAGCATACCGCAGGGAGGAAAGCACAGGCTTGGTTCCCGATCAACAATTCGGGAACGTCACAAACGCAGAACGATCCCGCTGCTCACGGTGAACTGATTGGCCGACAAGCCTGTGATGCGTGTGTAGCCGAGTTCCACGGCGCGAAAGTCCACATGGGGGATGACGGTCCAGTCCACGCCTCCAAAGACTCCGGTCTGAAGCTTGTTGCTGTATACGGGAACGATGCCCGGGGCGGTGGCGCCAGTGGCCTTCGTGCCGCCCACACCCACGGAGCCTTGCACATAGGGCCTGATGGGAAGCAGCGGCGGCTTGAACGCGACGCGCACCCCGGCCAGGATATCCCGATCATGCTGATTCGTTCCTGTGAGCAGGTCGCCGCGCAGGTCCAGGCCCGCACGGATTGAACCAAGGTGGAGGAAGTCATCGTAGATGCCCACGCCCCCGCCGTGGAACGACACCGTAGAACCGGGCACGGAGTAGCGCGTGTAGTCGAACTTGCCGTAAACCCCGAGCTGGGCCTCCGCGCGGAGCGTCAGCAGGCCGAAGAAGACCCAGACGAAAAAGTGTTTTGCTGCGCCGCGGCCATGTTGTTGCGAAAGCATGTTCAGGTTGAGTCTCCTCTTTCGAGGATTAAATCATACTTCCACATTCGCTTCTGCACACTAAGTAGCCCATAGGTTTGCGCGAAGACGAAGAGGCGGTCCAGTTGACGCACCCAGGCGCTTAGGGCTTTGCGTCGCTTGGCGAATGGGAAGACATCTTTGAGGGCGTCGGCGAGCTGGGAAGCGGCGACGCATTTCGACCTTTGCGGGCCATGTCTCTTTGTCACCGTGGGCGTAGCACTACCAGTGTCTCGTTGTTCTGAAGAGTAATCGCATAGTATTGGTGGAATTCATTCACCATTTGGATTGGAAGACGCCTCAGACCCTCATCATCGGAGGAATCGAGCAAAACTAGGTCGTACCTGCGCTCCGACCAAGCGCGGACGATTTGCGGTTCGGAGGCCAGCGGGTACGAGCTGCCAGGGTGCCACCATACAGGGAGGTCGGTGGGAGGGGCGAGGTGTTCGCGTGCGTAGAGAAACTCCAGTCTGGGGCCGAAGTATAGGGAGGCTTTGGGGTTTGCGGCGCGTAGGGAATCTACCTGAGCGAGGACCTGCCAGAATTTGGCGCTTCCACCGAAGTAGCCGAAGAAGGGATCCTTGTGAAAAGTTGTGTCGTTGGGCGGCGTCTCGGCCCAGTGGCCGCTGGAGACCATGCGTGCTCTGATGCAGCAGAGAACAATGGCCATGGCCATTCCGAGGATGGAGCAAGCTGTGAGCGTTCTGCTCACGAATTTACCCGGACGGGCTTTATGGGTTGGAGGGAGCGTCAGGAACGCACCAGCGCCGAAGAACGTGGGGGCGAGATCGTTGAATTTCAAGTCCCAGTTCGTTGCAAAGCCTACGAGTGACACCGCGATTCCGCTTACCAAGACTGCTAGATAGGGTGACGTCACTCTGATGGTGCGGCGGTGTATGACGAAGATCGATGTAACAAGCAGAACGGTGCAAATTACATAGGTGGTTACGTTTGAAAGCGATGCCGGGGTCGTCTGTTCATAGAAGATGCCGTCACCAAGCATTGTCAAGACATGAGGGCGGTTGGAGATAAGAAGATAGCTTTGCCAAACTTGAAGGGGAGAGACGGACATGCAGGCTAACACGAAGATCGAGAGGAGAAACCCGGAGGCTACCAGGGAGAGCCAGATCGGCAGCAACCTTTGGCGAGACCGGGAAAGTAGCGGAAAGAGAATGCTGAGTGCTATGCAGGCGAGTCCGGTGTTGGGCTTGGCGAGCCAGACGAGGCAGAAGGCGAACGATGAATAGCTGAGGCCTGCGAAGTTCCAGCGGTCGTGCTCCGCACGATAGGAGAAGACGAAGAGCAGGAGGAAGAGGAGGGTAGTATTGGTCTGCGCGGCGAATGCGGAGTGCCAGAGGTGCGAGGTTACGAGCATGGGGAAGATCATCGCCGAGGCGTAGAGTCCGACAACCAGGCGATGCTGCCGGGTGAGGATGGGGTACATGCAGCGGTGGGCATGAAGAGCAATGCAAAGCAAGAGCATCGTGACGAGCGCATTGGTGAATGTAAAGGCGTACCAGTGATCTCCGAACAAAACTACGGCAAGCCATGAGAGCGCGTAAAACGAAGGCGGCAACATGCAGGGGAAGTCGGTGTATGGATGCTGCCCGAGGTGAAGACGCCAGCCGATGTCGATGAGCAGGCTGGAGTCATAGCCTGCGAACTGGAGTTGGCCGAAGGCTACTGAAAGCAGCGCTGCCGCTCCGCAGGCTGCGAGAAGGGCTGGTCTGTAGTGTTTGATTGCTGGTTTCATGGCTCATCATCCTGCTTGGCGGATGCTAGTCGATGAGGGCGTCGATGAAGGCTTTGGAATCGAAGGGAATGAGGTCTTCGAGTTTTTCTCCGGTGCCGGCGTAGACGACAGGGAGGCCGAGCTCGGTGGCGATGGCGAGGACGATGCCGCCTTTGGCGGTGCCGTCGAGCTTGGTGAGGACGATGCCGGTGACGCGGGCGGACTCGGTGAAGAGCCTTGCCTGTTGCAAGCCGTTTTGGCCGGTGGTCGCGTCCATGACGAGCAGGGTCTGGTGGGGGGCGCCGGGGATCACTTTTTCGGCGGTGCGACGCATCTTGTCCAGCTCTTTCATGAGGTCGGTCTTGGTGTGGAGGCGGCCCGCGGTGTCGACGATGAGGACGCCGGTGCTGCGGGCCTTCGCGGCCGCGCATGCGTCGTACAAAGCCGCCGAGGGGTCTCCGCCTTGTTTGGTCTTGACAAGAGGGACGTTGGAGCGCGAGGCCCAGACTTCAAGCTGCTCGATGGCGGCGGCGCGGAAGGTGTCGGCGGCGCAGAGCAGGACGGTGCGGTGCTGGGCGGTGAAGTGCGCGGCCAGTTTGCCGGTAGTGGTGGTCTTGCCGGTGCCGTTGACGCCGACCATCATAATGACTTCGGGAGGATGGTCGGGG
>CAXTPN010000109.1:0-8532 GCA_964246125.1 uncultured Acidobacteriaceae bacterium | reverse complement strand
TCGAGTGGCCCCGCTTGAACTTGCCGGTGCCCGTCTTCGAAAAGCGCTTCGCCGCCCCCGAGTGGGTCTTCAACTTAGGCATACTGATTCCTTGGTCAATCTGGACAACTCTGTAAGTCTACCGGAATACCAGCGGAACGCCAATCGCCCAGTACTTCTAACCACCATCTCCCCTCTTTCTTTCGCCGCCCCTGGTTTCACGCGGCAAGCGCCACCGCACCGGTTATCCTATTCATGAGCCGAAACGCATGATCGCACAGGAAACTACGCCCGAAATCACGCAAGCCCTCTCCGCAGCCGACCTCATCGCGCTCGAAGACCAGTACGGCGCCCACAACTACCACCCCCTCGACGTCGTCATCGCCCGCGCCTCCGGAGCCTGGGTCACCGACACCGAAGGCCGCCAGTACCTCGACTTTCTCGCCGCCTACTCCGCCGTCAACCAGGGCCACTGCCACCCCGCCATCCTCGCCGCGCTCATCGAACAGGCCCAAAAAGTCACCCTCACCTCCCGCGCCTTCCGCAACGACCAGCTTCCGCTCCTCCTCCGCGACCTCCACGCGCTCACCGGCTTCAGCATGGCCCTGCCCATGAACTCCGGCGTCGAAGCGGTCGAAACCGCCATCAAGGCCGCCCGCAAGTGGGGCCAGACCGTGAAAGTCATTCCCTCCCAATCCTCCGAAATCTTGGTCGCGGCCAACAACTTCCACGGCCGCACCATCGCCGTCGTAGGCTTCTCCTCCGAGTCCCAATACAAGTGCGGCTTCGGCCCCTTCCCCTCAGGCTTCCGCCAGGTTCCCTTCGGCGACGCCGACGCCGTCCGCGCCGCCATCAAGCCCACCACCATCGCTATCCTCGTCGAACCCGTCCAGGGCGAAGCCGGCATCATCGTCCCACCCCCCGGCTACCTCCGCGAGCTTCGCGACCTCTGCGACGAGCACAACATCCTCCTCATCTGCGATGAGATCCAGTCCGGCCTAGGCCGCACCGGCAAACTCTTCGCCTTCGAACACGACGGCATCCGCCCTGACATCTGCATCCTCGGCAAAGCCCTCTCCGGCGGCTTCCTGCCCGTCTCCGCCGTCCTCAGCTCCCGCGAGGTCCTCGGCGTCTTCCAACCCGGCGATCATGGCAGCACCTTCGGCGGCAACCCCCTGGCCTGCGCCGTCGCCCGCGCCGCCCTCCGCGTCATCGTCGACGAAAACCTTCCGCAACGCTCCGCCGACCTCGGCGCCTACGCTCTCGCCCGCCTCCGTGCCATGCCTTACCCTGCCATCCGCGCCATCCGCGGCCTCGGCCTCTGGATCGGCATCGAGCTCAACACCCCCGCACGCCCCATCTGCGAAGCCCTCCAGCAGCGCGGCGTCCTCTGCAAGGAAACCCACGACACCGTCATTCGCCTCGCCCCCCCGCTCGTCATCTCCCGCGAAGACCTCGCCTGGGGCATCGACCAGATCGAAGCCGTCCTCGCCGAAATCTAAAACCGCCACAGTCTAAGCCATCTCGCTGAGACTCACCCGAATCGAGTCGATGCGCCGGTCCGTCGACGCCAGCACCTCCAGCCGCAGCCCATCTTCTTCCACCACCTCGCCCGGCAGCGGAATATGCCCGGCCAGTTCGCTCACCAGGCCGCCCACCGTCGTCGATTCGTAGCGCTCCGGCAGCCGCAGCGCAGTCGGATCGTCCCGCGTGTCCCGGTCCGCTCTGGCTTTTTCGGAAGACTCCCCAGCCGCATCTTCGTCAAGTCCGTTATCTTCAACAGCCCGCGATGGGGAAGGGAACTGATCCGCGAACAGATCGCGCAGCCGCGAAAGCTCGAACGTGCCCGTAACCACATACGCCCCATTAGCCTCGCGGATCGGCGTGTCGTCTGCCTCCGGCTCATCGTGCTCATCGGCAATCGAGCCGACGATCGCCTCCAGCAGATCCTCGATCGTAACCACCCCGGCGACCCCGCCATACTCATCGATCACGATCCGCATATGCTGCTTCTCCGACTGCATCTCGCGCAGCAGCTCGGCCACCATCTTCGTCTCCGGCACAAAGGCCGCCGGCCTTTGAATCTCCGCGATCGTTAGCGTCACCGCGTCCAGGTCAGTCACCTGCAGCAGGTCATGGGCGAAGGCGATGCCCGTAATGTTGTCCAGCGACCCCTGAAACACCGGCACGCGCGAGAACACATGCTCCTGTATCTCTGCCGTAAACTGCGCCAGCGTCAGCGTATCCGCCACCGCGAAGATTTCCGGGCGCGGCGTCATCACCTCGCGCACCACCTTGTCGCCGAACTCCACCACCGACCGCACCAGCTCGCGGTCCGATTCCTCAAGAATCCCCTCTTCTTCCCCAGCCTCCAGCAACGCGTCCATCGCCTCCGAAGGATGGTCCTCCTCCGTCGTGTCTTCCGGCTCCGCCAGCGCGACAATTGAAAGCAGCAGCCCCAGCAGCAGCGTCACCGGCAGAATGACATAAAAGAGAGCCTGTAGAACATAGCGGATGCCCGCCGCCCAGTCGCCGCGCGTGCGCACGAAGAGCACCTGCGGAACCAGCCGGTCGAAGACCAGGATCAGCAAGATCAGTTCGAAGATGGCAATCAAAATTTCGCGCCATCCCGGCGGCTCGCCTGTCGACGCAATGCGCGAGTAGAGGCGCTGCCCCGTCAGCAGCGCGATGCCCGCCAGCGAGAGCTGCCGCAGAACCGACGCGGACTGCGCAATCGACTCCCGCCCCAGCGAGAGACGAGGCTCCACCAGCCGCTCCCACGCGTCGATGTTGTCCTGGTATTCGCGCGCCAGAAACTTGCCCATCTCGCTGTACACGCGGTCCACATAGGCCGCCAGCGCAAGGATCACCAGCAGTGCAGCAAACAACAGAAGCGGAAGCGCCGTCATCGCCCGCCTCTCTCGATCAGCCCTGCTCGTTCAATAAGCGAAGAATCAAGGCGCAGTCGCTTGCGCAGTGCGTGTTCACGCATAGCCATCTGCCCCGAGTCGGTCTCATGGTCTTCGCCGGCCAGGTGCAGCAAGCCGTGGAGAACCAGAATGCGAAGCTCGTCGCGGAGGCTGTGCCCGTGCTCCGCCGCCTGCCGCGCGGCTGTGTCCAGCGAGACGGCAAGGTCGCCCGCATGCTTGGTTGAGATCTCCGGCGGTACAGGAAAGCTGAGAACGTCGGTCGGCTTATTCTTCCCCCGGAACGTCCGGTTCAGTCGCTTCAGCTCCGCATCCGTCGTCAGCAGAACGTCGACTTCGCCCGCCAGCGGGATCAGAGCGCGCGCCCGGTTCACGAAGCGCGACAAAGCCGATTTGTTGATCGCGGGGAGTGCGTCGAGAGAACTACTTGGAGGGTCGATGGTAATCATCGGGGCGATGCGGCAATCTTAGGCTTCAGCGTCTTTCAGATCCAAAGTAAAAGCCTAATGCAGTTCCCAGGACCGAAGTGACAGCCGGAAAGATAGAGTGCATTGCGAGTTCAACATGTGTGAACGCCGCATCGGAACGTGTTCACTCACCGATTGATGGAGATAAAACCAAACAACATAAAAGAAAGTGCCTGAGGCGGCAAACGTTACGATAGCGCGGACGATTTCACGAGCAGGGCCCGCGTCGAACGGTGGTCCCAGGGGCGCCGGGAACAGCGGCATCAGGCAAAGCCCTTCAACTCCTGGTACTTTCCTTTGCGCTGCACCAGAAGCTTCGTTTCAGGATTGTTGATCGTCTCTGCGACAAAATGTGCCATATTCAAGCTTTGATCCAAAGCCTTTTCCACCGAAGCAGCATCCAGTTCTTTCTGGACGATGCTGAGCTTCTCAATCAGTTCCTCTGAGACCTCGAGAACGGGCATAATGGACCTCTTTCCGATTAACAGTAGCATAATGGAATTGCAAATTCAGCTCTGTCACGGCGCGCGGCTGGCCAGCGATTTAGCAATCGCCTGCTCCGCCAGCGGCTGCATGATCGCGTACCCCGCATCATTGGGATGCACCGCCTTGTCCACCGCCAACTCAGGCCGAATCGCGCCTTCCGGCGTCGCCAGCGCGGGATAGTAGTTCAAGTAGACGAGATGCTCGGCCTTCGCATACCCCTCAAGCCACGCATTCAACTCACGAATAGGCTCGGCCGGAGCAATGCCCGGATGCCACGGAAAGTGGTCCGCGGGTAGCACCGAAGCCAGGATCACCCGAATGTGAGCCGCCTTCGCGATCGCCACCATCGAGCGGAAATTATCCTCGATGGCCGACATCGGCTCCGGCCCGGTGTTCTGCGCAATGTCGTTGGTACCCGCCAGGATCACCACCGCAGCCGGATGCAGGTGGACCACATCCTGCTGCAAGCGGATCAGCATCTGCGGAGTCGTCTGCCCGCTGATCCCACGGTTCACATACGGCTTGCCCGCAAAGAAGCTGCCAAACTTCCGTCCCCAGTTGTCCGTGATGGAGTCCCCGTAGAATACGACCCGGTTCGTGCCCGGCGCGGCCGCGGGGAGCGCTTCGTCCTCCGCCCGGTAGCGGTTCAGCCCGGCGAAGTCTTCGCGTCTTGCCCTGGCTGCATCGGCTTGAGCCGCATCGGCCTTAGCTGCATCTGGCTGCTGCTGTGAGGTGGAGGAAGGCTGCTGGGCCGGAAGGATCAGCGACAACAGCGAAAGCAGGAACAGGATTCGCATGGGGTTCCTTGTGCACCGCCTACATCGCACGAGTGTACACGCGGACGTAGTCGACGAGCATCTGTTGGGGGAAAGGGGTAGCTGCGTCAGGATAGCCCGGCCATTGACCGCCAACGGCAAAGTTGAGCAAGAGATGAAAGGGATGATCGTAGACCCAGGCCGCGCCCGCAGGCAGGTCAGCGGGAGTTCGTTCGGCCACGAGTGTGCCGTCGACAAAGAACCTGATGTCCTTGGGCTGCCACTCGACGGCGTACAGGTGAAAGGCCGAGTCGACAGTCTGGCCTTCGGACAAGGTGAGGTGGGCTGAGATGGCTTTGCCGCCGCTATAACCGGGCCCGTGAAGCGTGCTGTAAATGGTCGCGGGCGCGCCGATCGTCTCAAGTACGTCGATCTCCCCGCAGGCTGGCCATCCCGCGGAGCCGACCGTGTCTCCCAGCATCCAGAACGCTGGCCAGATACCCTTTCCAACGGGCAGCTTCATGCGCGCCTCAAAGCGACCGTAAGCCTGCGAGAAGTGGCCCTGAGTGGACATGCGGCCGGAGGTATAGTGCGCGGCAATTCCGTCCGCGCCCGTGTACTCTTCCTTGCGCGCGGTGATGACCAGGTTGCCCCCCGCCTGTCCGACGTTCGCCGGGCGTGCGGTATAGCTCTCCCACTCCTTGTTGCCGTATCCATTGCCGCCGGTGATGACGTTCCACTTCGCAGGATCGGGAACTGCCCCGTCGGGCCCGTTGAACTCGTCGCTCCACGCGAGTCGCCACCCAGGCGGCGGAGCGGCCGATACCACCGGAGAAGGGGGAACGAAGAACAAGCCGTTTAGAAGGAGGATGAGCGAGGCGCGCATGAGCGGTTTGCGGTAAAGAACTCCAGAAAATGATCGTCAATACCCGGAACACACGTCGTTGATCAAGCGCATGCAGCTATTGAGGTTTCGCGATCAGCTGAGGCGCAAGCTCCGGTGCCCCCGGCATGGCCGTATCCATCGCCAGAGGAAGCTGCTGCTGCGTCCGCCCATAGGTGTCGTAGGCCCGAACGATCCGCTGCACCAGGTGGTGCCGAACCACATCCACATCCTCGAAGTGGCAAAACCGGATACCCTCTACGCCGTCCAGCACATGCAGCGCCTCCAGCAGCCCCGCCTTCTTCGGGTTGGGCAGGTCCGTCTGGGTCAGGTCGCCTGTAATCACCGCCTTCGAGTTATTCCCCAGCCGTGTCACGAACATCTTCATCTGCTCCATGGTCGTGTTCTGCGCCTCGTCCATGATGATGAACGCGTCAGACAGCGTGCGCCCGCGCATGAACGCCAGCGGCGCGACTTCAATCACATTCCGCTCCAGCAGCTTGTCCACCTTCTCTTGGTCCAGCAGGTCGTAAAGCGCATCGTAAAGCGGGCGCAGGTAAGGGTCCACCTTCTCCTGCAAAGACCCCGGCAGAAAGCCCAGGCGCTCGCCCGCCTCCACCGCCGGCCGGACCAGGATGATGCGCGACACCTTCTTCGCCAGCAGCGCCGAAACCGCCATCGCCACCGCCAGGTAAGTCTTGCCCGTGCCCGCCGGCCCCAGCCCAAAGGTCATGTCGTGGGTCTCGATCGCCTCCACGTACTTTTTCTGATTCGGCGACCGCGGCTGCACCATCCGCTTCACACCGGCGGAGCGCTGCTTGCCGCTATCGACAAGCTGCCGCAGGGTGGATGCCGGGTCCGCGACCACAAGCTTCAGCAGACCGTGCAGTTCGCCGTTCTGCAGGATCACGCCCGCTCGTCGCAGCGCGTCGAAGTCCGCGAACACCTGGGCGGTCCGGGCTACCTGCGCGTCCTCCCCGGAGATATAAATTGCATCGGAACGAAGATCGATCACGACTTTCAGGCCATCCTCTAGAAGACGAAGGTTTTCGTCGCGCGTGCCGTACAGCGGCTCGATGCCCGGGGTGATTTCAAGTGCTTTTTTGATCAAGCTGGTTTCTGACCTCCGTCAGGATGAGGCTGGTTTGGGAGCAGGGAAGTCCCCGGAAAATAGAACAAGGAGTTGAGGGGGAGGTTGCGCTGGGTGAGAACTGCCACACCTGTGCGGTGGGGTCTGGCTGCGGCCGGGTTGGTAGGGAGAACCAATCGGGTGCCGATGATGTGTGCAGACTAGAACTTTCCAGACTGGCAGTCAAGAGTGGATTTCAGGCGCGGAAATCGATCGTGCATCGCCTCTCCTGACGCCCCTAACGCGCTTTCATCTGCCAGCTCTCCGAGCCGCTGCGCGCCGCATTCTGCAACATCATCGTATTGCCGTCGGAGAGACTGAAAAAATTTACATACTCTTGCACGGGAGCGTTGGTCGGAACAGGGAAGGGAGCGACCACCTGCGCAAGCTCTCTGCTGGTGTAGTCGCAGGTTGTCGGATTGAACGTAAGCATATTGGTTACAGTCCGGTCGCCCGGCTTGCTTGCTGCCGGGAAGCTGTAGCTTCCGGCGGCGTGCATGTCCTGCTGGCCGCCCACGAAGACTGTTTCGTCATAGCTGCCGTCCGCCCCGAAGGTAAAGCTCCAGTCCGCGTTGACGTAGCCCCCATGCAGGTAGTCGTGCTCGCTCTTCCCGCCCTGCCAGGTTCCCGCGATCCGCGTGCTGCCTCCGCCGCCTCCAAACCCTCCCCCAGCCGCCCCCGGCTGGTTTGCCATGGCGGTGACCAGATTGCTCCAGAACCCCGGCTTCTTTGCAGGCGCGGGCTCCGAGGTTTGCACAGCCTCAGGCGGAGCAGTGTATTGCGGCAGTGGTTGCGCGCTGGCCGCCACGATATTCTGGCGCTCCGACGCGACATACGCATCGATGCTCTTCTGCTGCGTCTCCTGGTCCCATTGCGGCCCGTAGCTGACATCCGCCGCCTTCCGCAGGCCTGTCACCTTGAAGATCGCGCCGTTGCTCGACCTGAAAACAAGAAAGTCAGCGGAATCCTTGTCTCGCAGCGTGGCCCACGAGGCCTTGTCTGCGATTTGTCCGTCGACATAAATGATCTTGTCGCCGGCCTGGATGCCCGCCCGGTATGCCGGCGAACCCGGAGCCACCGCCATCACCGCCCAGAACTGCACCTGCCCCGGCTTGGCGCTGTCCTCCAGAAACCCAAGCAGCACGCCAAAGCTGCCCCTGGACGGCGAGTCCTGCGCATGGCAGAAGCCAGTCAGCAGAGCGAAAACGAGAAAAGTCTGTAGACGTCTCATGGCGTGAGCCTCCCGGAGTGGGAAATGTTCTGTTTCAGGGCCCGGAGATCAGCGAATGAGGAATGATGCCCGATCAGGTTCAGGGTGTCAATATCTAAATGGCGTCCTGAAAGGACACCTGGGTTCTGAAACTCACACGCCGGGTTGACCCTGCGCGTCAGTTTCCGTAGACTTAGTGATTGCAGGGAGTGCGGCCGGCTGTGCCTGGATGTCCAGGCGGGAACTGCCCTGAAGCCTGCACCCCATTTCGCCCGCGCGGACCGCCGGGCCTATAGAAAAGAGTTCCATGGCAAATCATGTCTCGTCCTTGAAGCGCGCGCGTCAAACCATCGCCAAGACCGCCAACAATCGCTCCAACAAGAGCAAGCTCCGCGGCACCCTGCGCACCCTGCGCGAGGCCATCCTCAAGGGCGACCACGGCGAGTTGATGAAGGTCTACAGCTCCACCGCCAGCCTCCTCGACAAAAGCGTGCAAAAGGGCATCCTGCACAAGAACACCGCCAGCCGCTATAAGAGCCGCTTGAACGCCCGCGTCAAAGCGGCTGTGCTTGCCAAAAAAGCCGCCTAGCCCCCCTGGCCCTTTGCATCTGCTTTCTGAGTTGCCGTATCACGGCAAGGGCAGGAACCTGCCTTCATCAAGCCTGCCCGCTCATCTGCTCCCGGAACCAGTAAGCC
>CAXTPN010000108.1:0-8534 GCA_964246125.1 uncultured Acidobacteriaceae bacterium | reverse complement strand
ATCAGATGGTGGGCCTGGTAGAGCGCGGGGCGGATGAGATCGTTCATGCCGGCGTCGGTGATGACGAAGGTTTTCGAGCCATTCTTCTTTACGTTGAGGACGGTGGTAAGGAGAGTGCCGGCTTGTGCGACGAGGAACCGCCCGGGTTCGAGGAGAAGATGGAGGCCGAGGTGGCTGGTTGCTTGTGTCACCTGGGCGGCATAGGCATTGGCTGCGGCCTGGGGGTCGAAGAGAGCGTCGGTGTATTCGATCCCAAGGCCTCCTCCAGCATCAATGTATTCAAGACTCAGACCATCTTTCTTCAACTGCTGGATTAAGGTTGAGACTCGTTCGAGTGCCGACCCGAAGGGATCTACGGCACGAATCTGCGAGCCTATGTGTACGCTGACGCCTGTGGGGACGAGCCACTTGGAGCGTGCGGCCTTGCGGTAGAGGGCCGGAGCGGCGTTGATACTGATACCGAACTTGTGGGCGCTGAGGCCGGTTGAGATGTAGGGGTGGGTCTCGGCAAAGACGTCTGGGTTGACGCGAAGGGAGAAACGCGCGGGGATTCCCGAGAGTTCGGCGCGGGCGGCGAGGAGGTCCAGTTCGGATGCGGATTCGACGTTGAAGAGGAGGATTCCGGCTTGGAGGGCGGCGTCGATCTCGTGAACCTGCTTTCCTACCCCGGCGAACACGGTTTTGCGGATCGCGGGTTTGGCCGCCTTCTGAACGCGTGCGAGTTCGCCGCCGGAGACGATGTCGAATCCGGCACCATGCTGGGCCAGCAACTTGATGAGGGCGAGCGAAGAGTTGGCCTTAAGCGCGTAACAGATGGTGTGAGGAACGCTTTTGAAGGCGTCCTGGAAGAGAGCGAGACGGGAGAGGATGTGTTGCTGCGAGTAGACGTAGTGGGGGGTGCCTTATTCCACGGGGTGTTGTGCGTGTGGGGTCTGATCGCTGTGTAGGATGCGGTTGCGGTAGGTGAAGGGGCGGGGGTTGAGGGGCATCTGGTTTCAATTTTAGAGGACGGCCTGGAACTGAGGCTGTTTTGAGTTGGGGAGAGACCCACCCATCGCGGTGAGGCTGCGATGGATGGGGCACGTTTTTCAAAAAGCGAAGACCGAGAACGAATTCGAGGTTCTCTCCACTGCACGATGACGATGAAGACTGTTGAGATGACGTTTCGGTGTTGAGCGAGCTGTGTTCTTTGGGCGCTAGTGCAGCACTCAACCTCAGGTTCTTCCGCTTTGCTACGGAATGACAACGAAAGCACAGGACGGAACGACAATCAAAGGCATTGGAATGACAGACCTAAGGCAGGAACGACGACCAAGCAACGAAGGATAACCAAGGAAGAAAGCGGCAACCAAAGAAGGAAGGAAACAACCAGGTTTGCGCGAAGGCGTTATAGGGTGAGGGCGAGGACGGGGTCTTCGAAGTGGGAGGAGCCGACCTGGAAGTGACGCATGCCGATCTGGACGAAGCCGCTTTTGCGGTAGAAGGCGAGGGCGCGGTGGTTGTCGGGGTGGACGCCGAGTAGGAGGCGCGGGGCCTTCTGGCGGCGCGCCTCGGAGATTGCCAGTTCGAGCATGCGGCGGCTGGCTCCGGTGCCGTGGAAGCGTGAGAAGAGATAGATGCGGCGGAGTTCAAGGTCGCCGGGCTGGAGGAGCTCGGAGGGGAAGTCGGGCGTGGTGAGGAGGGCGTAGCCTACGGGCGCGGCTGCGGGGGAGACCTCGGCGAGCCACGCGCGGGTCTGGGGCTGGGCGAGGAAGGCTGTGTAGGCAGCCGGGGTGTGGTTCTTGTGGCAGTGGGCGAGGAGCGCGTCGCCAGGGATGAAACCAGCGAAGGCCTCGAGCACGGTGGCGGCGGCGATGATTGCAAGCGTGGGAGCGTCATCAGGGGTACATTCGCGCACTTCGACGGGATGGAGCAATTCGGTCTTCTCCTTAGGGTGGATGAACGGCGCGGAAGCCGTGTCTGAGCCCATTGCTGGACCGATTGTAGCTTTACAATTTGTTCGGGAGCCCCGCTCGGCCATGTTCTCTATCGTTTCGCTGACCGAAGCCGGCGGACGGTTGCCAACAGGGAGACCTGCTTTTCCGGGTCGAACGGTCCCGTTGTATCTTGGCTTCGCGGCGACAGGGGTGGGAGTGGCGCTGCCGGGGGCGATTCTGCCTACGCTGTTGCGCCGGTGGCATCTGGGCGACGAGCAGGGAGGGCGCCTGTTCCTGCTGGCATGGATTGGCTCGTCCGTGGGCGCGCTGCTGGTACGCGGGTCGCTGACGAGGATGATTGCCGTGGGCAGCTTCGGGATAGCGGTGGCGTCGGGGTGGCTGGCGCTTTCGAGCGCGCGCGCGATGGATGTGGCGAATGGCGCGGATCTGCTGCTGCTGCTCTATGGAATGGGACTGGGGGTGGTGATGACGGCGACGACGATCCTGCGCCTAGAGCAGACGGCCGATCTGCCGGGCGGCGGAAGAGAGATGGTGCGGCTGAATTTGATGTGGGCGATCGGAGCGTGCGCGTGTCCTTCGCTGGCTGTGCATGCTCTCAGTACAGGGAGAATCGGCGCGGTGCTGGGATCGCTGGCCGGTTTTTTCGTGGGGCTCGGGCTGTGGGCCGCGACGAGGGAGAAGAGCGCGATTCCGAGAGCTTCGAGCCGCGGAGGCTTTAGAAGCCTTTTCGGCCAGGTGCCGGGGCCGCTAATTGTTATGACGGCGCTGGTACCGGGGGTGGAGGCTTCGGCGGGAGCGTGGCTGGCGACCTACGCGGGGCGCGGCGGTCTGCGGCTGGGAGCCATGGTGGAGGCGCCGACGTGCCTGTGGGCGGGGTTGCTGATAAGCCGCCTGTGCTGGTCGCTACTGCCTTCGAAGCAAGCCCAGCTTGTGGTGCGTGGCAGCCTGATGCTGATGAGCTTCGCGGCGGTCCTTCTGGTGAGTCCCTTGGTTGCCGCGGACGGCGGGGTGTTGCTGCTGGTGGCGGCCGCGCTGCTTGGAATTGGGATTGGGCCTACCTACCCGCTGCTGGTGGCCGCAACCTCCCGTTTTCATCGCGGAGGAGCGATTTTTTTTCTTGCCGGGGTGGGGTCCGGATGCCTGCCGTGGATGATGGGCATGGTGTCGGGCCGGAGCAGCTCTTTGCGGGTTGGGTTTGTCGTGCCTCTGGCGGCGACGGTGCTCATCCTGCTTCTCGCGTTGATCTCTCCGCCGCGGGTGTGGCCGCTGGAGACGGGGGATGATTAGAAACTCCCAATGCCATGGTCTGGGTGAGAGATCTCTAGCAATCCTGCCGCGGCGGTGGCGACCAACGTGCATCCGCCACGGGTGCGGCGGATCGTGCTCGCCGGGAGACCCGTTGCGCGTTGCGATACCTCGAACAACTTCGCGTTGAGATCGGCGCCTGGGGCTGGTTCTTGCTGCTGCTGTGGGTTGCGGTGACGGGAGCGGGGCTTGCGCAACCCGTCTCGGCGACTTACCTTACGTTGGCGACGGATGCCGGTGCTGCGCCGGTGCATACGGTTGTTCACCTGACGGCTACGCTGCAATCGACTGCGCAGGTGAGCGGAGCGGTGACGTTCCTCGACAATGGCCAGCCGCTGGTCAGCGTTGCGTTGAACTCTCAGGGTGTGGCGGTGCTGGGGATTGCATCGCTCTCGCAGGGGGCACACACGCTTGCGGCGTCTTACTCGGGGGATGCCTCGAACGCGGCCAGCGTCAGCGCCGCGCTGGCTGTGTCGATTACTTCCCTGCCCTCCGCGTTGACGTTGAGCGCCAGCGCGGCCACGACTTACGCCGGCACTCCGATTACGCTGACCGCGGGCGGGCTGCCGTCAGCCGCGACGGGCACTGTCACTTTTGGGGATGGGGCGGCGATTCTCACTTCGGCCGCCGTTCCCGGGGTGTCCACGGCCTTCTACCAGGCAATGGGCGACTCGATTACTTATGGGCAGTCGCTGGCCGGCCCTGCTAGCCGCTATGCCGATCAGTTCTCGGCAAACTATGGATTTAAGCTTGCGGATTACGGGTATTCCGGGTCGATTGCGTGCGACGTTTTGCCGTTTCAGATCCTTGCGAACGGGTTTGGGCCGAGCCAGGCGGCAGCCCCGCTGTCGTCGCTGCTGATCGGGACCGATGATGTGGATCGCCACGGCACCCAGGCGTATCAGCCCGTCTTCCAGGCATGCCACCAGGCCGCGCTGGGGTGGCTGGGGATTCCACGCGAGTACAAGATACTGGCCGGGGATGCGGGCGTCACGATCCTGTCGGGAACGTGGACCTCGAACCCCGGCACGTTCGACCTGACCAGCTACGGGACGCTGTACAACAGTTCGGGGAGCGGCACGGCGCGGTTCTCCGTGATTTCGGCGGGGGGGCCTGTCTATGTCTGGTATTTGATGGGGGATCATCTGGCCGGGAGCTTTACGATCAGGGGCGACGGTACTCCGACGGGGGTGAGCTACTCCACGCAGCCGCCAGCCGCGATTGGGTCGGTGATTGCGGCGAATCCGGCGAGCATCGGGTATGCGTTGCTGCGGCTGCCGGTTGCGGCTGGGGCGCATGTGCTGGATGTGGCTGTGCAATCCGGCACGGTGGGGATTTTGGGCGTGGCTACGGCACCGTCGCCGGGCGTTGCCAGCGTTCACCCTACCGTTCTTGTGGGCGACGTGCCGAACCAGCTGGCGACGAACCCACAAGCGCCGGCGGGCGCGATCGCGCAGTATACGCAGTCCATTCAGCAGGACATCGCGCTGCTGAAGGCGGACGGGCTGGACCTGCGCGCGGTAGCGACGCAGCAATCGATGTTGGGCAGCGCAGCCGAGATGTTCGACCAGGTGAATCCAAATGCTCTGGGCAACTCGCATCTGGCGATTGCGTTCGAGAATGCGTTCGCGAGTTCACCGACCTCGCCGTACTCCACCTTCGCCAGTGGCCCGGTATCGACGAGCATCACGCTGACTACGCCGGGCACGCACACGCTGAGCGCGGGCTACTCGGGTGACCACGTGTACGGGGCTGCCGCAGCCCCGCCGATTACGGTTACGGTGCTGGCCCAGGCCGACTCGGCCACGACACTTTCGACTTCGGCTACGCGCTACACCACGGGCACGCCGGTCACGTTCACGGCGATGGTCTCGCCCGCGAGCGCGACGGGGACTGTGTCTTTTTACGATGGAACGAGTTTCCTGGTGCAGGTTCCGCTGGCATCAGGCAGTGCGGCGTTCACGACTTCGACACTGGGGCTTGGCCTGCACAGCGTCACCGCGAACTACAGCGGCGACAGCCCGGACACACCATCCGGGAGCCCCGCGCTGACGGTTGAGATCGGCCCCTACGGCACGGTGGTCACGCTGGCGACGATCCCCGGCAGCATGGCCTACGGCACGCCGGTAGCGCTCTCCGCGACTACCTCGCCGGCCAGCGCGACCGGGGCAATCACCTTCCTGGACAGCTTTACGGCAGCCGGCCAAAGCGCCAGCCAGAGCCTTATCCTCGGCCAGTCGACCTTGAACAACGGCAGCGCGACGTTCACCGCCACAGGGCTGTTGCCCGGCACCCATACGATCACAGGCAGCTATCCGGGCGACACGCTCGACCTCGCTGCCGTTAGCGCTGCCACTACTACGCGGGTGGTGGCGGTCACCAGCAGTACGGCACTGACCGCCAGCCCGGCAGCCCTCTCCTACAGCTCGACCGAGACCCTCACCGCGAGTGTGACCCCTGCATCGGCTATCGGTACCGTTATGTTCCGCGATTCGGTTTCGGGTGCGCTCGCGACGGTCGCGCTGGTCAACGGTTCGGTCGCGTTCGGTACCACTTCGCTGACACCCGGTCCGCACGCGTTCACGGCCGTATACTCCGGCGACGGCCTCGATGGCGGGTCGACGAGCCCGTCGGTTTCGATCCAGGTCAATCCGCGCGCCAGCACTATCGTCATCGCGCCGGTCGCGGCCAGCACCAATGTGGGCGCGGCCTTGAACCTCACCTCGACCATCACACCTGCTTCGGCCACGGGAACGGTACTTTACCGCGATGCTTCTACGGGAACGCTGGGACAAGCGACGGTCAATCAGGGGAGCGCGACGCTTACGCTGAACTCACTCGCCGCCGGAGCTTACTCGATCACGGCGATCTACAGCGGCGACAGCTTCGACGCGCCTTCTACTTCGGCCGCCGTGTCGACGCAGGTGACGCCGGCAGCGACCACGACTACGCTTGGCGCGCTTCCCGCATCTGTCCTGTATGGTGCCGCCCTCAGCCTGAGCGCAACGGTATCGCCCGCAACCGCAACCGGGGAGATCACGTTTACCGACAACAACTCGAATCCACTCGGTACGGCGATTCTGATCAACGGCATGGCAACGCTCAGCGTCAACAACCTGGGCGGGGGTTCGCATACCATCCGCGCAATATATTCGGGCGACAGCTTGAACGCGGCTTCTACCTCAGCCGCTGCGTTGACTACCATCGTCCTGAACTCCACCACGACGACGCTGTCGCTGGCCCAGGTGAACGTCACCATCGGGAATCCGATCGTATTCAATGTTCGCGTCAACTCGCCCTTAGCTACCACGCCGAGCGGCACCGTTGCGATTCGGTCCGGAGCGGTTACTCTAGCATCCGGCCCGCTGGCCAACGCCGCCGCGGGAGTGGGCTACGCCACACTCTCCGCGAACTCCGCAACGCTGGGGGCGGGCGCCTACACGGCTACCGCCTTCTACTCCGGCGACAGAGCCGACGCGGCGTCCGATTCGAGCGGCACGTCGACTCTCTTCAGCGTGGTGACGATCCCCACGGTCACGAGCTTGAGCCTGTCGGCTACGCAGCTCCCGTTGCAGGGATCGACGAACCTGACGGCGACGGTCTCTTCGTCCTCGCAGATGCCGACCGGCAGCGTCACCTTCTTCAGCAATGGCCAGCTCATCGCCACGGTTCGGGTGACCGGCTCAGGAACGGCGAGCACCACGTTGACGGCTACGGCGCTGGGAGCATATGCGATCTCCGCTACCTTCAACCCTACGGGGTGGTTCGCGACTTCGTCGTCGTCGGCCCAGGCTTTGGCGGTTACGTTGCCGATAACGGTCGCTTTGATCCCGGCGTCAATCAACGCCAAGGCGGGATCTACGCAAAGCTCGATCGTCGAAGTGACTCCGCTTTTGGGTTTTACGGGTTCAGTCGAGCCGCAGTGCCAGTCATCGATCTCCTACATTACCTGCAAGGTGGACACGATGGCGCCGATCACCGGCCCGAGCCCGGTCAGCACGAGTGTTCATGTCACCATCGCGGCGAATACCCTGGCAGCCGGGGTGCCGAGGAATATAGGACGCACTTCGACCGTGGTTCTGGCACTGCTGCTGCCACTGATCGGGAGATATAGATCTAAGCGGAGACACGTCGCGAGCATTGTTCGCCTGCTCATACTTTCCACATTTTCCGCGATGATGATGGGGTGCGCGGAGGGCGGCACGTTCGGCGACATACCCCCCGAGGCCGAGACGGTGCAGATCACGGTTACAGTCTCGGGCGTGGCCATCAGCTCGAAGCTCACGGTAAACATCGGCCCGTAAGCGTGTGGGAGGATGGGCGCTATTACAATGAAGTAAGCGAGTCAGCCCCTCGTGGAACGATGCCCATCGGTAAACTTACGCTCGAGTTGTCGATTCCCTATGCCCAGTCGTTGAAGGACCACAGGCAGGTGGTGCGTTCGCTGAAGGACAAGCTCCGCCACGCGTTCAACCTGTCGGTCGCCGAGATGAACGAGGGCGGTACGCTCTGGAATCAGGCGACCGTGGAGATTGCGGTGATATCAAGTTCGACGCAGTCTCTGACGCAACACCTGGAGTCGATCGATAAAGCGGCGCACCGCATCACGCTGTCGTTGAGCGCGGAGGTTGCGGACTCGTATGCGGAGATACTGCCTGATTAACCAAAGAAACGGAAGAGACCATGCCTGAACACCGTGCTCGAACCTACCATCGCAATCGCGTCGCCCACTCGTTCTCCGAAGAGATCGGAGCCATGCTGGAGGGCGAACTGTCCGATCCGCGCATCTTTCCGTCGGTGGTGACGGAGGTGGTGCTCGCGCCGGGAGGCAAGTCGGCGCGGGTCTTCGTCGCGGTTCATGGCGGCACTGACGAGGAGGACTCGACCTTGCAGGCACTGACCCAGGCGCGGGGGTTTATCCGGGCGCAGATTCGCGATCGCATGGGCGTGCGGCACATTCCGGAGCTTTCGTTTGCGATCGACCGCTCTGAAAAGATGACGGGGCGCATGGACGAGCTGCTGGGTCGCATGCGGAAGCGCGACGCCAAGCGGGCCGCGGCGGGCGGGGTTGCGCCAGCGGCAGCGGCTGAGGCGGAGCTCAGCGCGGGACGGCTGGTTGGGGAAGAATGAGGTTAACTCTGCTACCCTGAATCGGCTCAACGAATCCAACGAGTGATTGAACCAACCCAACCCGCCACGCCCGGCGAAAGCAAGCCTAACGCGGTGAGCGCATGGCTAAAGCGGCTCGTCCACAGCGTAGCTTCCTCGGAGACATTTGCGAACCCGTGGGAG
>CAXTPN010000107.1:8339-8590 GCA_964246125.1 uncultured Acidobacteriaceae bacterium | reverse complement strand
GCGCCCCCCAGCTCGCCCCCAACGTCAAGCCCCTCATCCCCCTGCCCAACTTCCCCTCCTACGTCTCCGGCCCCTCCGCCTTATCCGCCGCCGCCGCTGACGTCCTCTCCTATCTCTTCCCCGATGGCGCAGCCTACTTCAACGCGCAGGCGCAGGAAGCAGCCATGTCCCGCCTCTACGCCGGCATCCACTACCGCTCTGACATCACCGCCGGCCTCGCCCACGGCAAGCGCATCGGCGACTACACCGTC
>CAXTPN010000107.1:0-8273 GCA_964246125.1 uncultured Acidobacteriaceae bacterium | reverse complement strand
ATGGCGTATTTGCACGCAAACCCACCTGCTAAACTGTCACCAAAGCCACAATCCAAGCTGTCATGTGCATGTGCCCCATTCTCGCAGTCTTACCGCGATGAGTGGGTCCACCCATGCAGAAACACGCAAAGGGTCTGTCTCCAGCAGAGACAAACCCGCTAAGTCCTGTGGCTGCACGTTTTTGCGTGTAAGCCAATCACAGCTACTTCATTACGCTGCACTTACCGGCAGAGCCTCGTTCGACAACCCGGTCCGCCCCGCATGCGCTTCGATCGCCGCCATAATCTCGAGCGCCAGCGCCAAAGCCCGCCGCCCCTCGACCGCATCCACCACCGGCCTCGTCCGCCCGCGCACCGCCGCGACAAACGCCTCCAACTCCAGCCGCAGCGGCTCACCTGCCACGACCGGAACCTTCGAAAGATTGAGCCCTGCCGTAGGATGCTTCGGCTCCCCCGGCCCTTCCGGCTTGGAATGCTTCTCGATCAGCGCCGCAAGCTGCTCCGGGGTCAGCCCGGCCGCCGCGGTCACGTCGATCAACAAAACATCCTGCCGCGCAAAGTCCAGCGACACATACTGGTGCGGCTGAAAAAACCGCAGCTTCCGCACCCGCTCCGTCGAAACCCGCGACGCCGTAAAGTTCGCCACGCACCCGTTCTCGAACTCCAGCCGGACATTCGCAATGTCCACAGTCCGGGATAGCACCGGCAGTCCCACCGCGCGAACCTCGCGCACCGCTGAATCCACTAGCGAAAGCACGATGTCCAGATCATGGATCATCAGGTCCAGCACCACGTCCACATCCAGCGAGCGCGCCGTAAACACGCTCAACCGGTGCGCCTCGAAGAACATCGGTCGGTTCAGCAGCCCCCGCGCCGCGGTCACCGCCGGGTTGAACCGCTCCAGATGACCAACCTGCACCAGCCGCCCGTTCGCGTCGGCCAGTGCGATCAACTCATCCGCCTCCGCCAGCGATGCCGCGACCGGCTTCTCGATCAGGAGGTCCAAACCCGCGGCCAGCAGCCGACGCGCCTCAGCCGCATGATGCACCGTCGGAACGCACACGCTCGCTGCCCCAATCTGAAGACCCGCCGCAAGCATAGACTCGACCGAAGCGAAGCCGGGAACGCCATATCGCTCCCCCGCCCCAGCCGCCACCGCCGGGTCCGCATCCACGACCGCGGCCAACTCCACCGGCAGCCCCGCAACCTCCATCTCGCGATACACCCGCAGGTGGTTGCGCCCAACCGCCCCCGCCCCCACCACGGCAACCCGCGTCCTGGCTGCGCTCGTCCCGTACGTTTAGATGGGCGCTTCCACCGCCTCGCGGCAGCGCGAGTACAGCTCCAGCAGGCTCGCCACCTGGTCCTCGCTCTTCGCAGCCGATGGAGCCACAAACCCCGTCGACCCGCTCGACTTCGATCCCACATTCGCGTGGGACGCAACAAACTTCAGCAGGTCCAGTGCAATATCTTCCGTGCGCCGTGCAGCATTGTTCGTGGGACTGTCCATTTCCCCATGCTACAACCGCCGTCCGCTGCCCACAAGGATGAACCCGGGGGGAACATCGGAATGATCCCGGTAGGATGGAGGAGGGCTGCGAGACGGCCTCCTGAAGGATAGGCGAGGTTGAACGATTGGATCGAGATATCGGAGTCGAACCTGGCGGCGAACTATGCGGCCGTGAGGATGGCGGCAGGTCAGAGCACCGAGGTTCTCGCCGTGGTGAAGGCAGGTGCCTACGGCCACGGAGTGGAGAGGTGCTCTCAGGCGCTCGCAGGGGCGGGAGCTCGTTGGCTCGGCGTGACCTCTGCCGCGGAGGGAGTCGCGGCGAGGGCGGCTGCGGGGCCGCAAGTCAAAGTGCTGGTCATGTGCGGCTTCCTGCCGGAGGATGCGGCTGCAATCCGGGAGCACAGGCTGATGCCGGTAGTCTGGACCGAGCAGCAGGTGGCCTGGCTTGCACCGGGGCTCGTGCATGTCGAAGTAGACACCGGAATGGGCCGGCAAGGGGTGCGGCCCGGGAGCGAGTTGGCCCGGCTGTTGGAGATGCTGGCGCGGGCGGGAATGAATGTTGATGGGGTGTTGACCCACTTCTCCTCTTCCGAGGAGGCCGGCAGCGAGGTGACACAACAGCAGGAGCGGCGGTTTGAGGCGGCGATCGCACAGGTCGAGGCCGCTGGCGTGCGACCGCGATGGGTACATGCGGGCAACACGTCTACGCTGGACAATCCTGCGCAGCGCTGGCCCTGGCTGGAAGAGCTGGCGGCTACCGTCGCCGCGAGAGCCATGGTGCGGATCGGCCTGGCGCTGTATGGATACTGCCTGCCGATTCAGGGTGCGGGTGAAGCTCACCTGCGCGCGGCGCTGAGGCCGGTGATGACCTGGAAGGCGAAGGTGCTGGCGGTGCGTGCGCTCGAGGTTGGTGAGACGGTCGGCTACGGCGCCTCCTTTGTGGCGGAGCGTCCCATGCGCATCGCCACCTTAGGCGTAGGCTACGCGGACGGGTTGCGGCGGGAACTGTCGCGCGGGGGCTGGGTGATGTTGCGAGGCCGCCGCGCACCCATTGTCGGGCGCATCTCCATGAACCTCACCGTGGTGGATGTGACGGAGATCGAGGGAGTCTCCGCGAATGAGGTCGCGGTGATCCTGGGCGAAGGCATTACCGCCGATGACCATGCACGGCTGGGCGGCACGATTGCATACGAGATCGTATGCGCCGTTGGACACCGATTCCCCATCGTGTCCCGTTTATGATACAAAACCTCGTCCCGGTAAACGGCATTTGGGTCTGAGCTCAAAGGGGTCTTGCTTCGCCATGAAAATGAATTACCGTTCACTTCTAAGCCTCGCCGCCATCACATCCGTCGCGCTGGTCCTTACCGCCTGCTCCTCCAGCACGCCCTCGGCCGCAACCAGCCGAACCGCGGCCCAGGCCGCCAACGCCGGTAACTTCACCACCACGTACTTCCTGGGCGACTCGCTCACCGCCGGCTACCAGTCGGGCTCGCTCATCGACACCTCCCAGCCCAACGGCTGGGCTCCGCTGGTTGCCGCCCAGGCCAAGTTCGCCATTACTCTACCGCTCATTGCCTCGCCCGGCGCGCCCGACCAGCTAACCCTCGTGCATCTCGCCAGCCCCACGCTCCTATCCACCATCGGCATGCTATCGGGTACCACCTCGGGCCGCGACAACTTCGCCGCCCAGCCCACCGACGTAGCCGTTCCAGGGGCTCTCCTCAACGATGCGCTCAACACCCTCCCGCTGCTGAATCCCACCACCGGCCAGCAGAACCTCAACCAGCTGGTCCTCGGCTACCCTGGCTTCGGTTTTGGAGTGGCCCGCAGCCAGGCCCAGCAAGCCGTTGCCGCCAACCCCACTACGATCTTCGTCTGGCTGGGCAACAACGACGCGCTGGTTGCGGATTTCGCGGGCAGCCCCTCGGCCATGACCCCGCTCGCCACCTTCACCACCCAGTACCAGCAGCTGATGACGTATCTGACCACAAACTCCAACGCGCATCTGGTCATCGCCAATATCCCCGACGTGACCGCAGTTCCATACCTGCAGCCCGCCACGACACTCCTCGGCTTCTTCTCCGCGCAGACCGGCGTCCCCGCGGCGGCTCTCTCCGCCGTGCTCGGAATCCAGCCGGGCGATCTGGTCAGCCTGCCCGGAGTGCAGCAGGTGCCGGGCATCCTCGGCGGCACAGCCGCAGGACCCATCGCCGCAACCAACATCCTCCACGCCGCCGACGTCGCCACGGTGCAGGCCAACGTAACCGCTTATAACAAGGTCATCGCATCGAGCGCCACCAGCGCGGGCGCCACGCTGGTCGATATCAACGCGCTCTTCGCCAAAACCACAGCCAACGGCATTACCGCCAACGGGATCACCGGCAACACCAGTTTTCTGGGTGGCGTCTTCTCGCTCGACGGCATACACCCTACCAACACCGGCTACGCGGTCATCGCGAACGCCTTCATCGACGCCATGAACGCCGCGTTCAAATCCTCCATCCCCGACGTCAATCTGACGCCGATAGCCGCCGCGGACCCGCTCTTCCCGCCGTATCCCGGCCACCATGCCGCCGCGCCCATCGGCAAACCGCAGGCGCTCCAGCCCATCGACCTCTCGGCGGAGCGGATCCGCGAACTCATGGGCAGGCAGCAGTAGCCCAGCTAACCCTCCATCGCGTGATCCGCCGCAAAATCGTCGCCGCCCCAAACCTTCCGCGCGGTCCATGGGGCATCCGGCGCGGCCCAGAAGCGATCCGACGCCGCAAGCCCCAGCGGCAGAAATGCATTCGCGCAAAGGTACAGGCTGCCGGTAGAGATATAGGCCTCGCCCAGCGACGGCTGGTGTCCCGCCAGGCCGATTCGCAACCAGCCGTTCTCGTCATAGGTCCCCGGCGGCGACAGCGTGCGCGTAATCATCGCCGCCATCGCACAGCGCACCTGCTGCGGCCTCAAGTTCTCTGGCAGCATCCCGCGCAAAACCGCATCCGCCAGCAGGTGAAACGCCCCGCAGCGATATGTGATCGACCTGCCCACCACCGGATACGAGCCATCCGCCGCGATCATCCGTTCCTGCACCACGGCGTACCGCGCGGCTCGCGCCCGTGCCACAGGGACGAACGCTCTCCACTCCGCCTTGTGCTCTCCCACCGCTTCCAGAACCGCCAGCAGAAAGGGATGGATCACGAACGAGTTGTAGTAATCCCAATGCAGGTGCGGCCCATCCCCATAGGTGCCGTCGCCCAGGTACCAGTTCATGTGTTCGCGCACCGCGTAGTCGACTCGCATCGCATCCCACGGTTCGCCCAGCGCGGCCAGCGCCGCCTCCACGCACGCCGCAAACAACAGCCAGTTGTTGAACCCCGCCTCTAGCGCACGCGTCGCCCGCAACGCCTCCACGAGCCTCCGTCGCACCCCAGCATCCAGCCCCGAGTTCAACACTCGCGGCGCCCGCAACACGGCCAGCGCGAGAAACGCCGCGTCCACCAGGTTCTGGTTCTCCGCCGCAAACTCCAGCTTGTCGGGCGACCCAGCATCGAGCGCCGACCCAAGCGCAGCGTGCGCCAGGCGAACATACCGCGCCTGCAACCCGCCCTCCACGCCGCTCAAGCCCGTGACTTCAAGCCAAGGAGCCAGGCCCGAGAGCAGCCTCCCAAACGCCTCCAGATGCGTCGTGCGCGGACGGCTCTTCTCCATCCCCGCGCGCATCTCAATCGGCATGGTAGCCCGCAGCCGTCCAGCCGCAAGCGCCTCCAGCACCGGCTTCGCCACCCGATCCAGATGCCCTACCCAGATCTCGCGGCCAGTCGCCGCCGTTCCGGCCTGCCGCTCCGCCGCGCCACCCGGCAACGCACCCGCGACCGTCGAAGCCAGTCCAGCCCGCAACAGATCGCGCCGTCTCATCCCGCCATCATCTCACTTCGCGCTCAGTAATCGCCGCCGCCGCCCGCATGCGCCGTATCCAGGTTCTCGAAGCGCGTGTAGTCGGAGATATAAGCCAGATTCACCGAACCCGTAGGCCCGTTCCGCTGCTTGGCGATGATGATCTCCGCCTTCCCCTTCAGGTCTTCGTTGTCCCTGTCGTAGTACTCCTCGCGATGAATAAAGCACACCACGTCCGCGTCCTGTTCGATCGACCCCGACTCCCGCAGATCGCTCAACAGCGGCTTCTTGTCGCCCGCCCGCTGCTCGCTGCCGCGCGAGAGTTGGCTCAGCGCCACCACCGGCACCTTCATCTCCTTCGCCAGCGCCTTCAGCCCTCGGCTCACCGCCGACACCTCCTGCGTGCGGTTCTCGAACTTCTTCGCGTTCGCCCCCACCGACCCCGTCATCAGCTGCAGGTAGTCGATCACGATCAAATCCAGCCGCCCCTCCTGCTGCTTCAGCCGCCGCGCCTTCGCCCGCATCTCCGCCAGCGTAATCCCCGGCGTGTCATCCACAAACAGCTTCGACTCAATCAGCCGTTCCAACGCCTTGTGCAGCTTGCTCTTGTCCGCGCCCGATAAAAAGCCCTGCTGCAGGTTGCGCGCGTTCACCAGCGCCTCGCCCGCCAGCATCCTGCGCAGCAGGCTCTCCTTCGACATCTCCAGCGAGAACACCGCGACCACCTTGCCATCCTTCACCGCCGCATTCTGTGCAATGTTGATCGCAAACGCCGTCTTGCCCATCGACGGCCGCGCCGCAATGATGATCAACTCTGAATTCTGCAATCCGCTCGTCTTGCTATCCAACTCCGCGTAATGCGTGCGCAGCCCCGTAACCTCGCGCCCCTGCTCGAACAACTGGTCGATCGACCCGAACGACTCCCGCACAATGTCCGAGATTCCCGAAAACCCGCCCGTCACCGCGTGCTCCGAGATCTCGATCAAACGGCTCTCGACCTGGTTCAGCACGTCGATCGCCTCCAGCGTCTGGTCCGCCGCCTCCATCATCCCCAGGTCGCAGACGCTCATCAGCTGCCGCATCAGGCTCTTGTCGCGCACAATGCGCACATAGCTTTCAATCGACAGCTTGCGCGGCAAACCCTCGCTCAGGCTCGCCAGATACGCCATGCCACCAACGGCTTCCAACTCCTTCTTCTTGCGCAGGTCTTCGGCCACCGTGACGATGTCGACCGCGTATCCCACCTCCGAAAGATGCAGCATCACCTCGTAGATACGGCGATGCGAGTCCAGCGAGAAGTCTTCCGTCTTCAGCAGCATCGTCGCATCGACGATCGCCAGCGGTTCAACCAGCATCGCGCCCAGAATCGTCTGCTCCGCATGCAGCGATGCGGGCCGGTTATCGTCGTCAGGATTTACCAAACGGGGAAGCGAAGCCATGACTCACATACTTTCTCGCGCGACTCGGCGCACCATAAGACTAACGTTACACGGCTCTCTGTCTCTCCTGTGAATCCCTCGGATAAAAGGAAATCGCGGCCACTTCAGGCCCGCACTGATCCTGCCCTTGCCTTTGTGATCCCCGCAATCTTTGCTTTAGGCGACGCCCGCCCTGCCGATGCAGTAACGTGAAAGGCGAGAATCTTTATGGCCCCCGAAGATCAACCCGCCAAACAACTCGCCATCCCCACCCTAGCCGCCAAGGACCCCGCCTCTTTCGAGCTCCTGCGCGTCTGGGTCGCCCAACAAAGCCAGCAGGTTACCCTCCGCCCCGGCATCTGGCAGGACCCCTCCGCTTGGGGCATCATGCTTGCCGATCTCGCCCGCAACATCGTTCAGGTCCACGCCGACGCCGACGAAGACCTCGACACCGAAGCCTTTCTCGCCGCCCTGCTCGAGGGTTTCGACACCGAAATCGAATCCGTCCTCAACGAGTTCGGCGCGGGTGAAGAGGGCGAACGCGAAGCCGGCTGATCTCCTTCAATCCAAACAGCACTAGTGTCCCTTGTACTCCACAAACAACTCCGGAAACTCCGCCTTCAGCGCCTTCGTCTTGGGCACGTCGCAGATCTGAATGTAAGGATTGTTCGGAGTCTTCGTCGCGTAGTCCGGGTGATCGGCCTCCGCCTTGTAGAACCCCTTCAGTGGCGTCAACTCCGTAACGATCTTCCCGTTGAACACCCGCGCCGCGTCCAGCTGCTGAATGTACGCCGCCGCAATCCTGTGCTGCGCCTCGCTGTTATAAAAAATCGCCGAACGATAGCTCGTTCCCACATCCGGCCCCTGCCGATTCTTGGTCGTCGGGTCGTGCGCCACCGCGAAAAATATCCGCAACAGCGTCCCATAGCTGATCTTTGAAGGGTCGAACGTCACCTCCACCGACTCCGCGTGCCCGGTCGTCTCGCTCGTCACCTGGTCGTACGTCGCCGTCTCCGCCTTCCCTCCCGCGTAGCCCGCCTCCGAGTGGGTCACACCCTTCACCCGCTGAAACACCGACTGCGTCCCCCAGAAGCATCCGCCCGCGAACACCGCGGTCTCGCTGCCCGGATGCTGCGCCAAAGCCTCATCCTGCGCCGCCGCCGGTATCGGCCCTCTCGTCACTGCTCCCGCCATCGCCATCCTTCGATACCCCACCAACACTATACCCAGCAGCAACACTCCAACGACCAACACCTGATTACGCGTCATTACCAACCTCACCCAATTAGACGCGCAGCCGATTCACTGCGGTGCATAAAACCCCTTCCGCGCCTGCACCGTCATCTTCTTCCCGCCCTGCACCTTCAGCTCGATCTTGTGGTACGCGCCCGCCTTCGACTCCGGCGGCGTATACCCAATCTGATACTGCAGCCGCATATCCTCTTCAATCCTCTCGTAGAT
>CAXTPN010000106.1:0-8599 GCA_964246125.1 uncultured Acidobacteriaceae bacterium | reverse complement strand
CAATAGGCAGGTGCGGCTTGAAGCGCAGAAGGATGCCCCAGGAGATATAAACCTCGGCGTGGACGACTCCCTGGGCGGCTAGCGCGCGGATCATCTCGTAGGTGATGAAGGCGAAGTCTTCGGCGGTCTGAAGGCGCTCGGAGACGGACTTGAAGGTGAGCAGGAAGTGCTGGAAATCGGCGTAAGTGTACAGGGCGCGGGCGGCTTCGAGCGTGAGAGGCTGCGCGTCGTGGCGGCGGGAGAGCTCGACCAGGGTCTCGGGGGTGATGGTGCCTTCAAGGTGAAGATGGAGCTCGGCCTTCGGCAGCAGGCGGAGCCAGGTGGGGATGTCGATCTCTTCGAGTTTGCGAGATGGCTTTCGGCGTGGCGCCATCCTTCCAGTTTAGCCGTTCGCAATGCGTGTGCCGAAGGTGACAGCGATGAGAGAGCCTTCGGCGACCAGATACTGCGCGGTACCCGCAAATTATTTGTCGCGAGCGCGCAAGTTACGGTAGAGTGAAATCAATACCTGAAAATGAGTTTTTAGATTTCTTATAGCTGCGGCTCACCGGCGGGCCTGTCCCTTCACTCGCCCAGGTGTCGCTTCTTGGAGTCCTCTCCCAGCGCGGGGATGCACGCCTTTCTCGACAACCCCCTCGCGGGCTCGGCTCGGAACCATCACTCAAACTTCGACACGGAGGCTTGGCTTCATGGGATTGACGAGACGGGATTTCCTGACAAGAGTCGGACAGGCCGGTGGCTATAGCGCCGCCTTCCTCGCGATGCAAGGCCTGGGCGTCATGGAGGCTCGCGCCGCCATGCCTGAGCCTCTGCGAGCCGCGCCGGGCTCCGGCAAGGGCGTGAAAGTCGTCGTGCTGGGCGGAGGCATCGCCGGCCTGGTCGCCGCCTACGAACTGCGCGCTCTCGGCTACGAAACCACTCTGCTCGAAGCTCGCGAGCGCCCCGGAGGACGCAACTGGACCGTCCGGCCCGGCGACAAGATCGCCTTCACCGACGGCAGCGACCAGACCTGTACCTGGCAGGAGGGCCACTATCAGAACTTCGGCCCGGCCCGCCTGCCTTCCATCCATCCCACCATTCTCGGCTACTGCAAAAAGCTCGGCGTCGAGCTCCAGGTCGAGGTCAACATGACCAACTCCGCCTTCCTGCAGAACGACGCGGCCAACGGTGGCAAGCCCGTGGTCATGCGCCAGGCCATCAACGACACCCGCGGCCACGTCAGCGAGCTGCTGGGCAAATGCATCAACCAGGGCGCGCTCGATCAGGACATGGATAAGACCGACCGCGACCGCATGCTGAGCTTTCTGCGTCTCTACGGCTCGCTCGACGACGCAGGCAAGTACCAGGGCAGCGACCGCGCGGGCTACAGCAAAACCGCCGGCGCAGGCGACGAGACCGGCGTCCTTCTCGAGCCCATCGACATGCACACGCTGCTCGACGACAACTTCTGGCAGGGCATGCTCTTCGACCAGCAGTTCGACATGCAGGCCACCATGTTCCAGCCGGTCGGCGGCATGGACCGCATCCCCTACGCCTTCGCGAAGTCGCTAGGCTCGATCGTTCAGTACGGCGCGCCCGTCACCGAGATCCGCAAGACCGGCAAGGGCGTTCGCGTCGTCTACAAACAAAAGGGCGCCTCCAAGGTCATCGAGGCCGACTACTGCATCAACGCACTGCCGCTGAACATACAGCGCGCCATCCCCAACGACATGAGCGCGCCCTACAGAAAGGTCATCGACGAATGCACCTACGCCAGCGCCTACAAGGTCGCCTGGGAAAGCCGCCGCTTCTGGGAGCAGGACTACAACATCTACGGCGGCCTCGAGTTCGTCAACGTCGGTTGCAGCCCCATCTGGTTCCCCTCCGCCGGCATGTTCTCGGAGCGCGGCGTCCTGGTCAGCGGCTACACCGACGAGACCAACCAGCCCTTCGGCAAGCTCTCCATCCCTGAGAAATTCGAGGAGAGCCGCAAGTCCATCGAGCGCCTGCACCCCGGCCACGGCAAAGAACTCGAAAAGCCGATGTACGTCGGCTGGGGCAAGGTCCCATACAACGAGGGCTCGTGGATTCGCGCCTACGGCCCCAACCAGAACCGCACCCCCGTGACCAGCCAGGGTCCCACCACTCCTGCTCCAGGCGCTCCCGGCATCGCTGTCAGCCCGCAGACCGGCCAGGCGCGCAACCCCACCGCGGCCCGCACCCAGTCGAACCCCGGCTACGACACTCTCATCCAGCCGGATGGCCGCATCATCATGGCCGGCGATCACGTCAGCCACATCGTCGCCTGGCAGGAAGGCGCGGCGCTCAGCGGACTGCGCGCCGTCCAGCAGGTAGCCGACATGGCCAAAGCCGCCAACGCTTGACTACTGCATCCCGGGTGCCCCATCTCAGACGCGGTCTCATGCTGCTGAGATGGGGGCACAGCCGATCGGCAACCATGGTATCGGTCTAGGTCTGTTCCATATCTTTGCATTTCCAAGGAGCCTTCAATGAAGAATACGATCACGATGTGGATGGCGACCGCCCTTCTCGCCGCTTCGCATGCCGTCCCCGCCCAGGTCCCCGTCAAGCATATCCAAACCGAGAAGGCAGCCATCGCCACAGGTGTATGGGCCGGCGATACCTACTACCTCAGCGGCCAGCTCGCCTCGCCCATCACCCCTGCCGACGCCGCCAAGGGTACCGCCGCCGACTACGGCGACACCAAGGCCCAGGCCGCCAGCGTCTTCGCCAAGATTCAGGCCGCGCTCAAGGAGCAGGGCCTCGACATGAAAGACGTCGTCAAGATGACGGTCTTCCTCGGTCCCGATCCCGCCACCGGCAAGCTCGACTTTGCCGGCATGCAATCGGAGTACATAAAGTACTTCGGCACCGCGACCCAGCCCAACAAGCCCGCGCGCTCCGCCTTCCAGGTAGCCGCCCTAGCCGCCCCCTGGGCGCTGCTTGAAATCGAAGTCATCGCCGTCCGCGGCAAGTAGACACACGCGTCCCAGTCGACATGTGCCCCATTCATCGCAGTCCCATCGCGATGAGTGGGAGCGGAAAATCCTGCTTACTTCTTATCCACCGCACTCTCGATGGGCGCCGTACCCTTCAACTCGCCCGCCCGCTGCTCGACCGCGCGCATCACCCGCAGCAGGTTCCCCCCATAAATCTTCTCGATCTCCGCCGCCGAGTATCCCTTCTCCAGCAGCGCCCGCGTCAACGCCGGGAACTTGTCGTACGAACTCAGTTCCAACGGCACGCATCCCACCCCATCGAAGTCCGTCCCAATCCCTACATGATCGATCCCGCCCACTTCCACTGCGTGGTCGATCTGCGCCACCACGTCGGCCAGCGTCGCCGGCGGCACCGCGCTGGCAGCCTCGGCGCGCAAGGCCTCGATCGCCGCGGCCTTCGCGCCGGGATCGGCGATCTTCTGCGCCTCCGCGAATCGCTCCCGAATCCCTGCCATCAGCGGCTTCGACGCATCGTCATACCGTTGCGAGAGGTAACCGCAATCGAAGTTGATCTGCATCGTCCCGCCGTTCTTCGCCAGCGCCCGGATCATGTCGTCCGTCATGTTGCGCGTGTTCGAGGAGATCGCCCGGCACGAAGAATGCGACGCGATGATCGGCGCGCTCGAGGTCTCGATCGCATCGTAAAACGTCTTGTCCGCCGTATGCGAGATGTCCACCATCATCCCCAGCCGGTTCATCTCCCGCACCACATCCTTGCCGAAGGGCGTCAGCCCGTTATGATGCGCCACCTCCGCCTTATCCACGTCTCCCTGCGCATCCGCCCAGTTGTTGGTATTGAAGTGCGTCAGCGTCATGTAGCGCACGCCGAGCGCATAAAAGTTGCGCAGCAGCCGCAACGAATCTTCGATCGCATGGCCGCCCTCGATCCCCATCAGCGCCGCAATCTTCCGTTCCTTGTGCGCGCGCACGATATCCTCCGCGGTTGTCGAAAGCACCAACTCATTCGGATGGCCCCGCACGATATCCGTGCGCACCGTATCGATCATCTGCAACGCCCGATTCGCCGAGTGGTTCCCGTTCGTATACTCCGCGCCTACATACACCGCGAAAAATTCCGCGCCCAGGAACCCCTTCATCCGCGGCAGATCGGTCTGTCCACGCTTGTTCGGCGTGGCGATGTCATAGCCCTCTACAGTCAGCGAGGTCACATCGTCGTGCGTGTCGATCAGGATGGCCTCGCGCGTGATGCGGTCGACCTCCGCCTGCGTCACAGGTTTCGTGCGCGGTGTGTGCGTCGTCTGAGCCAATGTTGGAACCGCCAGCGAGAGCAACGCAAATACCGGAGTGAGTAGACGTGCAGAGCAGATCAACGCAGTACCTTTCTTTTGGTTCGCGAGGTGAGAAACAACGAAGCCCCGGCCATCACCGGGGCCTCGCTGCGTTGGACCGGCCTTAAGCGAAGTGCGCGAAGCGCATCGGGTCCGCCAGGTCGTGCATGGGATCGTGCGCGGCAGCCGCAACCGCGGGCGCGTCCATCACTTCCTTGAACGCTGTCTTGAACTTCGCCATCTCCGCCGGGGTTCCGACCGAAACCCGAACCGCGTTCGGCCAGATCGGCCACGTCCGCCCGATGAAGACGTTCTTCGCCTGCATCGCCGCGATCACTGACCGCCCCGGACGCCCCGTGTCGATCATGAAGCAGTTCGACTGCGAGTCGCCGATCACCTTGTAGTTGTTCGCCGCCAGCCACGCCAGCGTATCCCGCCGCGTATCTCCGATGATCTTCTTGCGCTGCGGAATCAGGTCCGTCTCCAGCAGCGAAACAACCGCCGCCCCCGAGCCCGTGATTGGCATCGGATTCTGCCCATACGGCTGCAACTGTTTCAGCAGGTCCGGCCGCCCCAGCGCGAAGCCGCAGCGAATCCCCGCCATCCCGTAAATCTTCGAGAACGTCCGCAGCACGATCAGGTCCTTATCCGCTGCCACGAAGTCCAGGACATCCGGCGAGTCCGACAGGTGAATGTATGCCTCGTCCACCAGCAGAATCGACCCCTTCGGCTTGTTCTCGAGCGCCCACGCGATGTCCTGCTTGGTCGTCAGCGTTCCCGTCGGGTTGTTCGGGTTGCAGATGTAGATGACGCCCGCGTTCGGGTCCGCCGCCACCAGCGCCTTCACGTCATGCTCATATTTCGCCGTCAGCGGCACCTTCGAGACCTTCGCCCCGGAAACCTGCGCCGCGCGCACCGGCGCCTCATAGGACGGGTCTGCCGTCACCAGCCCCTTCGCCTTCGACGTGAACGCCAGCACCGTAAAGTGCAGCGGCTCGCTCGACCCCGCATACACCGCGATGTACTCCTCCTTCAGCCCATGCTGCGCCGCGAACGTCTTGGTCAGCTTGTCGGTCTGCCCGGTGATGTCGTAGCGTCCGCCCATCGGCCCCAGCTTCGAGATCTCCTCGCACGCGGCCGTACAAGGCCCCAGCGGGTTTTCGTTGGCGTTGATCAGCACCGCGCCCTCCGGCATGGCCGGCCGCTGGCGTCTTGCGCCGCCCGCCTGACCGGAGGCGGTCTGTTGCGCGGCCAGGGCGAAGTGCGCTTCGGTAAAGATCGGCGCGGCGGCGGCAAGCGATGCGTACCGTAGAAAATTGCGGCGGGTGGTCGAAGAATCATTGCGTTTCATGAATATCTCCTTGCGTCAGGTAGTGTGGCGTTCGGGCGATAGAACGGAAAGGGACGGATGCTGTTCGGTGTGCTGAGAGGCAGATCGAGGTACGATGAAGCAAAGATTTTCGGGGACGTGTGCTCACTGTATCGCAAATTTCCCCCAAAAACACAACATCCCCAAGAAAAATTCTGACGTCCATCCCCTTGCGGCACGCGGCCGGTCGCCACACCTTTCGAGATGCGGCCTGCCCCGCCGCGCAAACCATATGAAAAAGTCTCGATTCGCGAAGTTTTTTTGTTGACGTGTACTTCACACCTCTGTAATCTCAAATCCATCATCAAAAAGCAGTTTTTCTTCGTCCCTGAGATTCGCGCCACACGCGCCTCTCGGAGGCTAAGCCCCATCACCCCTCCACACGTCTTCACGTCGATGCAACGCCGAATCTGTTCTGGTTGAGCCGTATGACCTCGCGCACTAACATCGTGCCGGGCCAAGCAGCATCCCGCAGTAAGCAATGCACTCGTTTCGCAGACCCTGAACTGACCTGAAACCGATCGCCGTGTCCGCGCACCATGCGGCCACTCAAAGTTGTCCTCCCGACGACCCGGCCAGAGGTGTATCCGCACCCCGCCCGGCATTTGTTTCCAGCACATTCCCCCGCGCACAGTGCTCTTCCGCGCGGCCGGCCCCCTGTTGCTTCAAAAGTCGCACCAAGCCCCACCTCGAACTTGAAGGAGCCCCCTAATGCAGATCCCGCACAATGTCCAGGCCCGCCGCTTCGGTTTCCTCCTCATTCTGATCATGACCACCGCCGCCGCCCTCGCGCAGTCGAACTACGGCGCCCTCCGCGGCATCGTCTCCGACGTACAAGGCGGCACCGTCGCCGCCGCCAGCATCACCCTCACCTCCGAGGCCACCAAAATCACCCGCACCACCTCCTCCAACGGCTCCGGCGAGTACGTCTTCAACGCCGTCGAACCCGGCCGCTACATGGTCACCGTCACCGGTAACGGCTTCAAGACCGTCGACGAAAAGGGCGTCGTCATCGACTCCGGCGACACCATCCCGCTCGACCTCAAGCTGCCCATCGGCGTCGCCACCGAAAGCGTCGACGTCAACGCCGTCGAGGCCGTCGTCAACAACGGCACCTCCTACAACGGCCAACTCATCGACGCCCAGAAGCTCGAAAACCTGCCCAACCCCGGCCGCAATCCCTTCCTCTTCTCCAAGCTCGACAACAACGTTACCCCCGTCGGCGACCCCCGCTTCGTCCGCTTTCAGGATCAGTCCGGCTCTTCCACCATCTCCATCGCCGGCGCCCCGCTCTCCTCCAACAACTACCTCATCGACGGCGTCCCATCACCGATTTCTCCAACCGCGCCGTCATCATTCCCTCCATCGAAGCCGTCGAAGAGGTCAAGGTCCAGGCCAACACCTACGACGCAGAGATCGGCCGCACCTCCGGCGGCATGTTCAACACCACCCTCAAATCCGGCTCCAACGCCCTCCACGGCGTGCTCCAGGGCGAGACCCGCCAGACCAACTGGGGCGCCAACCTCTTCTTCAACAACATGACCGGCGCACCCCGCGGCGCGGCCGAGTTCTACAGCTATGTCGGTGCCATCGGCGGCCCCATCCCCCTGCCTCATCTCCTCGGCGGCAACAACAAGACCTTCTTCTGGATCACCGAAGAGGGCTACCGCCAGCGCTCCCCGCTCACCGCCTCCAACGCCTTCGTCGTCCCCACCGCAAAGGAGCGCGCCGGCGACTTCTCCGAGATCGGAACCGTCAACGGCGCTACCTGCACCACCGGCACCGATGGCGTCGACAAAATCTGCCCCATCAATCCCGCCACCAACGCCTACTTCGCCAATAACAATCTCGCCGGCTCCATCAATCCCGTCGGCCAGGCCATCCTCAACTACTATCCTCTCCCCAACACCTCCATCGCCACCGTCGGTACGCCTAACTTCAACGGCGGCGACACCCTCGGCGACCGCGCCGACGAGTTCGACGGCAAGCTCACTCACCAGTTCGGCACGCGCTGGCTGGCAGACTTCTACTATCTCCACTACGGCTCCAAGGAGCCCGGCGGCAACGCCCTCACTACCCTCGCCGGCAGCAACAGCTCCTACCTCCTCTACCGCAAGGTCGACGCCACCAGCATCCAGAACACCATCACCATCAATCCCACCACGCTGCTCACCGTGGGCTTCGGCTTCAACCGCTTCCCCAACAACACCCTCGATATCAGCCAGGGCTTCCAGCAGTCCACCCTCGGCTTTCCCAGCAGCTACACCAGCGCCATCAGCAAGCCGGCCTTCCCCCAGATCACCACCGACTCCGGCCTCTCCGCCGAAGCCACCGCCAACTCCGGCCCCGCGGTCTACTTCTCCCGCAACTTCATCGTCGGCCTCTCTAAAAGCCTGGGCAAGCACTCGCTCAAGACCGGCTACGAGTATCGCGCCATCAGCGTCACCTTCACCAACACCTCCAACGGCAACGGCACCTTCGCCTTTGACAAGAATATCTCCGGCAACACCATCGCCGACATGCTGCTCGGCTACCCCGCCAGCGGCTCCCTCGTCATCCCCGCCAGGCTCGCCATCACCACTCCCTACCAGGCCACCTACCTCCAGGACGACTGGCGTATCACCCCCAAACTCACCCTCAACATGGGCCTTCGCTACGAGTACGAGGCCGGCGTCCACGAGCGCAACAATCACTACTCCGTCGGCTTCAATCGCAATGTCGTCTATAACGCCTATGGAACCGGCCCCCAGGCCCGCGGCGGCGTCGAGTTCGCCGGCGTCAACGGCAACCCCACCACCACAGGCAACCAGGGCTGGCGCATCAACCCCCGCGGAGGCTTCGCCTATGCCATCGATAGAAACACCGTCGTCCGCGGCGGCTATGGCATCTTCTACTACCCCATCGTCTACAGCACCTCCCCCACCCTCGCCCCCGGCTACGTC
>CAXTPN010000105.1:0-8639 GCA_964246125.1 uncultured Acidobacteriaceae bacterium | reverse complement strand
GTCGATATTGGGCGGGGGTAGAGGTTCGAAGGACGGGGCATCGGACAGGCTGGATATTGGAAGCGAAACGGCGGGGGTTGGGGTCGAAAGAGGGTTCAAGCCGTGGGGACGCTCCATTGCGCTACGATTGAAACAGACTAGCAGAGCGGGCGGCGAGGGCGTCGCGGAATTGGGCGACGAGGGCGTCGCGGAAGGCGGTGGGATGAAGCGGGAATATCACAAGTGGTTTTCTCCCAGATTGGGCCGGGAGATGGAGATGCTGGTGTTTGGGCATGATGGGCTGCCGGCGGTGGTGTTCCCGAGTTCGTGCGGGCGGTTCTTCGAGTTTGAGGACCAGGGCATGGTGGGCGCGATGTCGCACAAACTAGAGCATGGACAACTACAGCTTTTCTGCGTGGATTCTGTGGATGCGGAGAGCTGGTACAACCGGGATGTGCCTCCGCGGTGGCAGATTGCGCGGCATATGCAATATGAAGACTATGTCATGCATGAGGTGCTGCCCTATGTGCGGCGGGTGAACCAAAACGAGCATCTGGCGGCGCTGGGATGCAGCTTCGGGGGGTATCACGCGGTCAATATCGCGCTGCGCCACCCGGATGTGTTCACGGGCTTTCTCTCCATGAGCGGGGCGTTCGATGTTACAAATTTTCTGCGCGGGTACTATGACCAGGATTGTTATTTCAATCTCCCGACGCATTACTTGAAGGACATGAGCGACCCTTGGTACTTCGAACGCTATCGGCGGAATTCCTATGTGCTTGCGGCCGGAGACTGGGATATCTGCCTGGGGCACAACGAAGCGATGGCAGGGCTGATGCGCTGGAAGGGAATTCCGGTACGGTTCGATGTATGGGGGGAACGGCAGATGCATGACTGGCCGCTGTGGCGGAGGATGGTTCAGGAATATTTGTAAGACAGTTGAAAACAGTTAAGGACAGTTAACAACAGGAGAGATGATGAAGAAGATTGGCGTGCTGTTTGGGCAGGAGAATACTTTTCCGGGTGCGTTTGTGGAGAAGGTCAACTCGATGGAGATCGAGGGGATTACAGCAGAGTTTGTACAGGTGGGCGGAGTGGAGATGGCGGTGCCATCGGGGTATGCGGTGATCGTGGACCGGATCTCGCATGACATGCCGTTCTATCGGGCTTACCTGAAAAACGCGATTCTGAGCGGGACGCAGGTGATCAACAATCCTTTCTGGTGGAGCGCGGATGACAAGTTCTTCAACTATGCGCTGGCGTCGAAGCTGGGGGTTGCGGTGCCGCGGACGGCGCTGATTCCGCATAAGTATTTTCCGCCGCAGATCAACGCGCAGAGCTGCCGAAACATGGAGTTTCCCCTGAACTGGGATGCGATCTTCGAGTATGTGAAGTTTCCGGCGTTTCTGAAGCCGCATGATGGCGGCGGATGGCGTGACGTTTTCCATGTGCATGACCCGCAGGAGTTCTTCGACGCCTATGACCAGACGCGGGACCTTTGCATGACGCTGCAGGCGGCGGTGAAGTTCAAGGAGTATTTCCGCTGCTATGTGGTGGGGCAGAGCGAGGTGCGGATCATGCCGTATGACCCGAGCCGGCCGCACCATGAGCGCTATGTGATGGACCCGCCGACGTATGATCCGGCGCTGCTGGCGCGGGTGGAGAAGGATGCGCTTACGCTGTGCAAGGCACTGGGGTATGACCTGAACACGGTGGAGTTTGCGGTGGAAGATGGTGTGCCGTATGCGATCGACTTCATGAATCCGGCGCCGGATGCGGATATTCACTCAGTGGGGAAAGCTAACTTTGAGTGGATCGTGGATGCAGTGGCGCGGCTGGCGGTGAAGAAGGCGCAGGAGCCTGTGGAGCCGGAGTTGCGGTGGGCTGCGTTGTTGAATGGGGCGGGGACAAAGAGGGCTCCGGCGAGGAAAGTTGCGCCTAAGAAGGCGGCTGCGGTCTAGCACGGCATAGACTAGCGAAAGGAGAAGACCATGGGCAGCGTGGACGACGTCCGTAAGGTGATGCAGGACTTTCTAGCACCTGATCTGAAAGCGTTGGCCGCTAGGTTGGAGGCGCTGGAGAGGGAGAGGAATGCGGGGTTTGCGCGTGCCGACAAGAAGATGCGCACGGGGTTCGAACATGCCGAAAAGATGAATCTGGAAAGGTTCGAGTCGCTGAAGAATGAGATGGACAAAGGGTTTGCGTCTGCTGAGAAACTCTCTTCGACGCGGCAAGAGACACTGCTTGCGACCATGGCCGCGAATTATGCAAACATCATGAACACGCTGGAGATGGAAAAGCGGTTGACGCGCCTGGAGAGCGAACGCAAGGGCGAGCCGTCGCACGCTTGAGGCGGATGGGTTAGAGTAGGCAGCATTCGGTGGTGGAGGGTGTTTATGCGTCCTACGTTTACGTTGGGGATTGAAGAGGAGTACCAGACGGTTGACCCGGAAACGAGGGATCTGCGGTCGCACATTGCGACGGAGATGCTGGAGCAGGGGAAGCTGCGGCTGGAAGAACGGGTGAAGGCCGAGTTGCACCAGTCGGTGATCGAGGTAGGGACGCGAGTCTGCCAGAACATCCAAGAGGCGCAGGAGGACCTGTTCGACCTGCGGCGCAATATGATTCGCCTCGCGGAGGAGAACGGGCTGATGCTGGTGGCGGGCGCGACGCATCCGTTCGCGGACTGGCGAAAGCAGGAGATCTATCCGGACCCGCGGTATGCGCAGGTGGTGGAGGATTTGCAACTGGCGGCGCGGTCGAACCTGATCTTCGGGCTGCATGTGCATGTGGGGATCGAGGACAAAGAGGCGGCGATACGAATTATGAATACGCTGCGCTATTTTTTGCCGCACATCGTGGCGCTGGCGACCAACTCGCCCTTCTGGCTGGGGATGGACTCGGGGTACAAGAGCTATCGGGCGAAGGTGTTTGAGGGGTTTCCGCGGACGAACATTCCGGACAGTTTCGCGGACTACTCGGAGTTCGAGAGCTATGTGAACCTGCTGATCAAGACCAACTGCATCGATAATGCGAAGAAGATCTGGTGGGATGTGCGGCCGCATCCTTTCTTCGACACGGTGGAGGTGCGGGCGTGCGATATTCCGCTGCGGGCAAAGGAGTCGATTTCACTGGCGGCGCTGATTCAGGCGACGGTGTGCAAGCTGTGGCACCTGCATGCGCGCAACATGGACTATCGGCAGTATGGGCGGGCGCTGTTGATGGAGAACAAGTTCCGGGCGATCCGCTATGGGCTGGACGGGAAGATGATCGACTTCGGCAAGCAGACGGAGGTGCCGACGCGTGATTTGATGGAGGAGTACCTCGCGTTTATCGACGATGTGGTCGATGAGCTAGGCAGCCGCAAGGAGATCGAGTACATTCACACGATGCTGGAGCGGGGATCGGGCGCGGACCGGCAGCTTGAGGTGTTTCGGGAGACGGGAAGCTTGCGGGCGGTGGTGGATTATATGGCTGCGGAGACGAAGGCTGATCTGTAGGCCGAGGAAAAGTGCGAAAGCGACCAGGAGAGCAATGTTGAAATCTTCGACGCGCTTGGAATGACAGGCTTTGGGCGGAATTTGATTCCTGAAATTGACAGACGAAACACGATATCCTGAAGGAAGCCATGAATAACTTCGTGAACACCGCGCTCGCTCCTGCTCCGGCCCTTGAAGACGATGTGAAGATTGGATTCACCGACCTGTGCGCGATCCGATTTCCCGCGGAGTTCGAAGAGGGCGCGCGCAACGCGGTGACGACGTGCCTGCGCATTCAGCCGGAGGAGAAGGTCACGTTGATCACGGATCGCAGTTGCATGGCGATTGCGGCCTCGATGGCCGAGGAGTTGGAGCGGCTGGGCTGCACCTGGAATGGCTTTGTGCTGGAGGAACTGGCGCCGCGCCCGCTGGATGGGATGCCGGAGACCGTGCTCGAGGATATGGAGAGCTCGCAGGTGAGCATCTTCGCGGTAGAGGTGCAGCCGAACGAGCTGCGCAGCCGGATGCAGATGACGGACGTGGTGAACCGGCGGCGGATGCGCCACGCGCACATGGTGAACATCACGCCGGAGATCATGACGCAGGGGATGCGCGCGGATTTCATGGCGATCGACCGGTTGAGCCAGGCGGTGCTGGACAAGGTGCGCAAGGCGACGTATGTGCGCGCGACGACGCCTGCGGGGACGGACATTCACGCGCAGATGAACCCGGAGTATCGCTGGTTCAAGACGAGCGGGATCATCAGCCCGGAGAAGTGGGGGAATCTGCCTGGAGGCGAGTGCTTCACCGCCCCGGGCGAGGTCAATGGGGTATTCGTGGTGGACGGCGTGGTGGGAGACTTCCTGTGCAAGGAGTATGGGCTTCTGATCGATCAGCCACTGACGATCTCAATTGAAGGCAACCGGATTGTGCGGGCGACCTCGCCGAATAAGAAGTTGGAGAAGGATTTCTGGGCGTATACCCATACGGACGAGAACTCGGACAGGGTGGGCGAGTTCGCGATCGGGACCAACATCGGGGTGGAGCATGTGATTGGCAACATCCTTCAGGACGAGAAATTTCCTGGGGTGCATATCGCGTTCGGCGATCCTTATGGAGCGCATACGGGCGCAAAGTGGAAGTCGTCGACGCATATCGATGTGGTGGGGCTGCGGTTCAATATCTGGCTGGGGAACGCGGCGGGCGAAGAACAGATTATGCGGGATGGCGAGTTTTTGATTGGGGAGTAAGGTTGAATATCCCCAACACGGAGGTTCGAGCACGTTGCCGCGGCAGGGGTCGAGATCGTCGAACGTGATCGAGATACGATAGAAGCGATCCTTCACACTCCTTCGGGACCTGTAACATTCGTTGCTAACCTCATCCGAGTCGAAGATCGGCTCATCTTCGACGCAGTTCATGTAAGTGGAGAGGGCTAGACGATTGCATGTATTCGGCGGCTTGCGAAACTTTTGGGCCAGGTAGAAGATGACAGTATAGTGGAAGTGATTGTTCAGGGTGGCGCACGAAGCTCCGGTGCTCGTCCGGGAAACACCCCCATGCCAATCAGGGTCAAGGTGAGTTCATGACGACGATACAGATCTTCGGATGGAACGTAGGGTTTGATAAAGTCAAGTTCACCCTTTTGCTGAAGTCAGCTCTGGAATATTCCTTGTCGGACGCAAAAAGCGTGACGGACGCGATCATGGCAAATGAAACCGTAGAACTGCAAGTCGCGGAGGCTGAGGTCGAGGCTGTTCTCTCTTCCATGCACTTGCTGGGCGCGCGATGCGGCGCAGTTGTGGCTCACGAATAAGGATGCTTGAACCATTTCGGTCGAACTTCAACACGCGGCAGTTTTCTCCGGAGCGGTACGCACGACTGCTGTCTCGGCTGAACCAGCGGACGCGCACGGAGATTGAGTTCCGGGTCTGCGAGACGCCTTGTTTCTTCCCGAAGGAACTACTCGACGAGATGGCCGAGGCCGGCCGGTTGCTTACGCATCAACTCATCGATAATCCAGCATATATGCAGGCGTCGGAGGGGGCGATCCCCGACAGGTTCAGGGTGCCTGACGACAATCCGCGGCCGAACTTTGTGCAGGTGGACTTCGGCATGGTTCGGGATGAGGACGGGGAACTGCACCCGAAGCTGGTGGAGTTGCAGGCGTTTCCGTCGATCTATGGCTATCAGGATGTGCTGTGCGAAGAGTATGTCCAGATCTACGGGTTGGATCGGGAGTTGGAGTGGCGGTTTGGCGGCCTAAGCGGCGAAAGCTATTGGGAGATGCTGCGCAGGACGATTGTCGGCGATCACGATGCGGAGAACGTCGTGCTGACCGAGGTGGAGCCGCAAACGCAAAAGACGCTCCCGGACTTCAACGTGTATGAAGACAAGTTGGGGATTGCGACAGTCGACATTGCGTCGCTGAAGAAGGAAGGGAACCGGCTTTTCTACCAGAGGCGCGGGCAATGGGTGCCGATTGAACGAATTTACAACCGGGCAATCGTGGATGAACTGGAACGCAAGGGGATCAAGCCGTCGTTCGACTATCGTGATGAGCTGCAGGTGGAGTGGGCGGGTCAGCCGAACTGGTACTTCCGGGTAAGCAAATTCTCGCTGCCCTATCTGAATCATCCGTCGGTACCGCCGTGCGTGTTCTTGAACGATTGGTTCGAGGGCAAGCGCGATACGATTCCCGAGGATCGTCAGAAGCTGCTGTTGAAGCCGCTTTACTCATTCGCCGGGAAGGGGATCCAATTTGCGCCGACGGCGGCGGAACTGGAGGCGATTCCCAAGGGCGAGCGTAACTTGTATCTGCTACAGGAACGAATGAAGTTCGAGCCGGTGATCGAGACCCCGCATGGGATGACGCAGGCGGAGATCAGAGTGATGTACGTTTGGCCCGATGCCGATAAGGAAGTGACGCCGCTGATCAGCCTGGTTCGGCTGGGACGCGGTTTGATGATGGGTGTGGACCATAACCGCAATCAGGAGTGGGTGGGAGGCTCGGCGGCACTGTTTCCGACAGCATCCTGATTGCACCGCATGCTACTTTAGTGCCATTTGCGGGTTACGAAAGGAAGTGGTTACTACGGTAAACTGGTCGTAATGTCGAACGAGTATTTGCAATCGATGGAAGCAGGAACGTCATGAGCGCTACAACCAGCACCGCCACGGACCAGGTTCGCACCGCAGTCCGATTTCCTATGAAGCTCGCGTTAAAGGTGACGACCCCGGAGGGGTCCATCGATGCGATGACCGAAAATATCTCCGCGAACGGCATCCTGTTTACAGGGCTGAAACTGCCCCCGGTGGACAGCCGGATCGAGTTCACGATTCAGATGCCGGCCGCCGTGATGGGCACACCTGAGGATGTTGTGATTCAGTGCATCGGACGTGTGGTGCGCCACCAGGAGCACAACGGCGAGTATCAGGCCGGCGCGATCATCGACGAGTACTTTTTGAGGGGTTGAAGGTCATGAACGTGGTTGATATCAGTTCGAATGAGCCAGTGGATGTGGTCGAGGCCGAGCAGGAAGGAACTCCTGCGATCCGGATCATCCTGGCGGACTCGCAGGCGATATATCGAGTAGGCATGCGCAAGGTGTTCGCGCTGGAAGACGACATACGCGTGGTGGCGCAGGCGGAGACGCTGCAGAACCTATATTCCGCGCTTCACCGTTTTCCAACCGACGTAGTTTTCCTGGAAGGCGCGTTGATTTCGGGCACGGTCGACGCGATTCCGGAGCTGGTGCGGAGGGCGCCGGAGGCAAAGCTGATCGTGCAGGTGAGCGAGAGCGATGAATCGAATACGGTAGAGCTGTACCGGCGCGGCGTTCGCGGGGTGGTGCCGCGGTCGATTTCTCCGGACCTGCTGATCAAATGCGTGCGCAAGATAGCGGACGGCGAGACCTGGATCGACAATCAGTCGATCCACTGGGTGATTGAAGCGTACCGGGCACAAGCTACGACGCTAACCAACCCGCGGTCGCAGCCGAAGCTGTCGAAGAAGGAACTGGCGATCATCGGGTGCATCACGCGTGGGATGCGGAACAAGGAGATCGCGTACCAGATTGGGACGACTGAACAGGTGATCAAGAACTACCTGCGCAAGGTGTACGACAAACTGGGCGTGTCGGACCGGTTGGAGCTGGCGCTTTACTGCCTGCATCATCAGTTGCTGAAGAAGTACAATCAGGATGAAGAGACTGCAGCGCCCGCCGTTCCGCAGGTCGCTCCGTTGCAGGTGCGAGCCAAAGGGTGAGGGCTCCTGCATAGTGGTCTTCTGAAGAATCCCTCTTTGAAGTTTGTAGCTGATACTATTCTCGCGATGAAATATTCGACGAACCGGCGGAGCTTTTTGAAGGCGGGTGCGCTTGCGGGCGCGGCTACAGCTGTATCAGGACTTACAACCATAGCGGTTGAGGCGCAGGCGGCCGGCGGCACGCTGCCGGTGCAGCTAGGGATGGCAAGCTACACGTTTCGGAGCTTCAGCCGGGCGCAGATGATCGGATTTATGAAACAGCTGCGGCTGGATACGATCAACCTGAAGGATGTGAAGGATCATCTTCCGTCGACGTCGGGGGAGGAACAGCAGAAGGCGCTCGACGATTACAAGGCCGCGGGAATCATGCCGACGGCGGTGGGGACGGTTTACTTTCCGAAGGATGAGGACGCGGATATCCGGTCGAAGTTCGAGTATGCAAAGCGGGCGGGCGTAAAGGTGATCGTAGCCGGCGATCCGGAGGAGAAGGTGCTGCCGCGGATCGAAAAGTTTGTGAAGGAGTACGACATTCGGTTCGCGATCCACAACCATGGGCCCGAGGACAAGATATGGCATTCTCCGCTGGATGTGCTGAAGGCGGTGAAGGGCATGGACCCGCGGATGGGATGCTGCATCGACGTGGGGCACACGATGCGGGCGGGAACGGATGTGGTGCAGGCGATCAGGCAGGTGGGGCCGCGGCTGTTCGACATGCACATCAAGGACCTCGCGAAGGCGGATGCGAAAGATAGCCAGGTGGCCGTGGGTGAGGGAATCATGCCGGTAAAAGCGATCTTCCAGACGCTGATCGACATGAAGTACAAGGGCAAGGTGGACCTGGAGTATGAGATCAACGGGGACAATCCAATGCCGGGGGTGATCGAGAGCTTTGCCTACATGCGTGGGGTGCTGGC
>CAXTPN010000104.1:0-8664 GCA_964246125.1 uncultured Acidobacteriaceae bacterium | reverse complement strand
CTTCATACCGCGCCAGAAAACATCCTCTTTGTCGACGATCGCGAGGAGAATATCGCGGGCGGGCGGGCGGCGGGTATGCAGGCGATTCGCTATACGGACCAGGCTGTGTTCGAGGCGGAGATGGAGTCGCACGGCTGGGGTGAGCTGTGGCGCAAGGGGCGGCTGTGACCGCGAAGTTGCATACGCCAACGTTCCGTTTCGGAACGCATCCATTACCTTCGTTTATCTTTCGCCCGCACTAAACGCATGTTTACGGCTCAAAACGTAGATAGTGAGGGTAGGCTGTGTCCCGAGCCTTTCCACAGCCGTGGGAACGATGACGAAACCAGGCCCAATCCGCGCTGTTCTTGTGTTGCTTGCAAGCTTGAGTTCACTGTGTCCTTCCCTCGCCGCACAGCCCGCGAACACATCGCAGCAACTCGTCTTCGCGGGCCTGCGGACCGTCGCCAAACAGGGCCAGATCAATGCATTGAAGGTGGACTCCGCCGGAAATGTTTACCTGCTGATCGATCAGAAGGACGGCGTGCGCCTGCTCAAGACCGACAACTCGGCCGGCGCTGTGCTGGCGCAGGCGCAACTGGGGGCTGCGGGCGATGTGGGCCTGGCGCTGGCGCTCGACCCCGCGGGTAATGTCTACGTCACGGGCACCAGCAACTCCGGCACACTGGTTGGAACACAGGGCGCGGCCGTACTCAACCGCACGGACGCGTCTACCAACTCCTTTGTGGCGAAGTTCGATGGGGCGCTGAATCCGATTTTTGTGACCTTCACCGGGGGGAGCCGCATCGCCGCGACCGCGATCGCGGCGACACGGGATGCGGTCTTCGTGACGGGCCTCACCTATGGCTCCAACCTGCCGGTGACCACGAACGGCATCCAGCAATCGCCTGCGTACGGTAGCTCGCAGAATGGATTCGTGGAGCGCTTTTCAGCCGAAGGCAGCACCCTGGTCTACGCGACCTACCTTACGGGTGCGAGCGGAGACACCACTCCTACAGCCATCGCGGCAGACGCGTCCGACGACGCTTTTATCGCGGGCTCGACTACGGCCTCGGGCTTTCCCACCATCGCCGCGCTGGTTCCGGCGATCCTTTCCACACCGTCGGGATTTCTGGCCAAACTCACGCCCGCCGGGGATGCCATTACCGCCTCGACCTTTATTCCCGGACAAGGCCTGAACTCTATCGCGCTCGACAGCACGGGACAGACGCTGCTGGTTACCGGTTCGGTAGCGTTGGGGCAGTTTCCGGTCGACACCGTCACGGTGCCGTTGATTCCGGCAACCTACCAGGTGCTGCTGCGGCTCCCGCTTGATCTTAGCGCGGTGCAAAGCGGGACGCTGATCGCTCCCGGAACGCAATCGTTCGTGGCTCCGGCGGCGAACGGCGCGGCGTGGGTTGACGGCATCCTGGCGGCCCCGTTTCTTCCGCTCACCCCGCTGGCAGACTTCGGGAGCGGGTTCGCGGTTCGCGTCAACTCCTCCAACGCGGTCGACCAGAGTGCCCGGTTCGGCGGGCTGCCTACGTCTAACCCCACCTACGCCAGCCTGCCGCGTCGCTCACGTCCGTTGCGGTCGACCCCGCGGGCGAGGCGCTGGTCGCGGGCGCAATGCAGCCGACCGCGAGTTCGAGCCCGCTCGCCACCCAGACCTACGACCTGCCGCTGCGCAACACTCCCACCGCCGCCATGCCTTCGTCAGTCCGCAACTCCGAGCCAACCGCAGCGGCGTGCAACGGAAGCCTATGCGCCGGGTCGGCAGGCTACCTCGCAAAACTGAACCCGAATGCGTCCGCGGCGGCACTCACCTTCTCCGCCGATGCTGCTCCGTTCATCACGCTGCGGAACCTGGGCACAGCCGCAGCCGCTAACCTGCAACTTAGCGTAAGCACCGGGACGTTCGCCTCGAGCTGCGGGGCAACGCTCTATTCCGGTGGGGAGTGCGGCATCCTGCTCTCGGGCGGGGCCGCGGGCACGCTGACGGCCTCCTCCAGTTCGGCAGACTCGCAAACTGCTGCATTTCCGGCGTTCTCGAATGCTCCTCCTCCAAGCAGCATCGTTTTTTATCCAAAGGAGCTTTGACTTCGGCATCCAGACATCGAGCAGCCCGGCAGGCTCGCGCACGATCACGGTGTCGAATCTGGGCACGACAAGCCAGACCTTCAGCTCCGTGCTGGATGCATTCTCGAATTCGAAGACTGCACCTGCATCCCCGTTCTCCGAGGTATCCAGCGATTGCACGACTGCCGGAGCCCAGACCAGCAAAATTCTGGCTCCAGGCGGCTCCTGCCACATTACAATCGGCCTGACCGCCTCCTCTTCCGCCGCGAGCGACGGCCTGCTGCAGGCGGAGTGGTCAATCGGCGGGGGCGATGTGCTGCTGATGGGCTACAGCCAGGCTGCGATGCTCAGCGTCTCCGCAAGCGAGATCGACTTCGGCACGCAATTCAGTAGCGGCATCCACCTGCCGCGCTACCTCTATCTTTCGAACGCCTCGGCATCCCCAGTCTCGCACGCCGCGCTGACACTGCCATCGGGGTCGGCCTTCACTCTCATTGATGGGTGCCCTGCCGTTCTACTGCCGGCGACGGTCTGCCGCATCCGAATCGACTACCTTGCCGCGCAGTCCACGTCGACCGACTCGGCCACGCTAGCGCTGGACCAGGGCCTCAGTGTGCTGATTACGGGCAAGACCCTGCCGCCGCACGGCGTTGCGGGGGCGACCGTCAACCCGAACCTCTCTGTCACACCGTCGAGCATCACCTTCGCCGCACCCACGGTGGTCACGGGCGTTTCGAGCACGACCCAGACCGTCGCGATCACAAACAGCGGCACCTCGACGTTTTCGCTCACGCTCGCGCTCACCGGCGACTTCACGGACGCGACCAGCTGCGGCGCAACCCTGGCCGGTGGTCAGACCTGCGCCGTCGTACTCACGTTCGCGCCGTCGCAGCCCGGCAGCCGCAGCGGCCTGCTCTCGATCACCGCGGGCGCAGGCACCAGCCCCGCCTATGTCACGCTGAACGGGACCGGAACCGCCATCCTGCCGGCCAACAACGGTACGCTCGACTCCGGCAGCGTTCCCATAGGCCAGCCCTCGACTCTGTTCTACAAGATCGCGCAGCCGTTCAGCGCACTCACCCTCAGCACAACTGGTCCCTACACCGTCACACTCGTGGAAGATGTCGGTTACGGGCACGGGTCGCCGACGGCCTCTGCATTCCTTGCGTCTGGCACGGGAAGCTGCCATAACTGCTTCCTCGGAGTGCGCTTTCAACCCACCGCGGCCGGATCGCAGCCGGGTACGCTGACGCTCTCATCCGCATCCGGGGGGACCCCCTATACGCTCACCCTAATGGGAACCGGTCTGTCGCTCACAGGCCTGGTGCTGACGCCGCCGGCACAGGACTTCGGCTCCGCGCCGGTAAACAGCAGCAGCGGCAGCGTCTTGTTTACGCTGACGAACCTCAGCGCGTTGGGTACGTCGGTGTCGCTGGCGAACCCGGTTGTAACTGGCGACTTCGCCCTCACCTCCGCCGCGACAGGCGGTCCGGCGTGCGGCGGGACCGTGGCTTACACGGCGTCGTGCTTCGTCGAGGTCGTCTTTACTCCCACCGCTGTGGGAACCCGGACCGGCACCCTTACTTTCTCTTCATCTGGAGCCTCTGTTTCCGCCACGCTCACCGGTCTAGCCTCCGCCGATTCAGGCCTGGGGATCAGTCCGCTCGCGCTCGCTTTCAATGACGTGCCGGGGAGTTCCTCAACTCAGCAGACGGTTACGCTTACCAACACTGGCTCTCAGCCGCTACAGATCGGCACACCATCGCCCTCGCCGGCGAGCTTCCAGTCCTCAACCTCCTGCACGACGCTTAGCCCAGGGGCATCCTGCTCGATCAGCGTCACTTTTCAGCCCGCATCCGCGAGCGTTAGCGGCACACTTGCAATTCCGGTCACCTCGCCCGCGTCAGGCGGCGTACCGCAAACTTCGACGTACATGGTCTCGCTCAACGGCGCGTACACGACCGCCACCGCCGGCCTGGAGATAGTTCCCGGCGAGGCGCTGTACGGGCCGGCGGCGGTGGGTACGCAAACTGTTCCCCGCCTGTTCACTATTAACAATCTGACAGCTAAGTCGCTCACGCTGAGTATTGCGATTCCACGCCAGTTCGTGCTTCTGGGGTCGCCCTGCACCAGTCTTGCGCCCAATGGAAGCTGTAGCTTTTCGGTTGCGCTTCTGCCGCTCACAAACGGCGACCTCTCCGGTACCATCAACGCGCAGGCGACGCCGTCCGACGGCAGCCCCGCGCTTACGAGCCTGGCCTACGCAGAGGGCTACGGCGTGGGCGCCGGAAGCCTGTCCATCACGGGCGGCCTCATCGCCAATGGCATCTTCAACTTCGGCCAGGTCACCTCCGGCCAGGCACTCTCGCAGACCTTTACCGTGAGCAATGCCAGCGGCTCACCGGCGATTACGATTCGGCGCGTGACCAGCGAGCCTCCGTTCTTTTCGACGACTACCTGCGGCACGGTGCTTGCAGCCTCACAGACATGCAGTGTCACGGTTACCTACACACCCTCAAACCAGGTCTCGGGGACCGCGGCGGCGGGCAGCACGACCGACGCCGGAGTTCTCACGATCGAAAGCGACGCGGCCTCCAGCCCTAACCTCCTCAACCTGACGGGGCAGGCTGGACCGATTGCCGCGACTTCGCCCGGCTCCACCGCGCTCGCCACCTTCACGCTTTCGCAAAGCTCCCTCACCTTTACTGCCGTCGCCGTGGGCAACGCCTCTCCGGCGCAAACCATCACCCTGGTGAACACCGGATCGGTCGCGCTTCACGTCAACTCGGTCAGCGCTCCGGCTGACTTCAGCGTGCAGAGCTCCTGCGCCGCGGTTGCGCGCGCCGCGACCTGCACCATCATGGTTAGCAGCACGCCCCAAACCTCCGGAACGCACGCCGGCGCGCTTGAGATCAGCTCCGACTCGGCCACCTCGCTGGAGTTCATCAGCCTGCTCAGCGGGGCAACACCCTCGCCTCTCACGCTTGCGCCCTCCTCGCTGGACTTCGGATCTGTGACGGTCGGCGCTTCAGCAGTCCTGCAGGTTCAGGTCACAAACACGACCGCCTCGCCCATCACATTTATCAGCATCGCCACCTCGGGCGACTACTCCGCTTCCGGCAACTGCCCGGCCGCAGGAAGCGCTCTGGCCGCGAACACCAGCTGCACGGTTCAGGTTGCGTTCAGCCCTGTCGCCGCCGGAGCTCGGACCGGCCTGCTGTCGGTCGCAACCTCCGCGTCGACCTTTCCGCTGACGGTTTCGCTCACCGGCATGGCACCCAGTCGAAGCTCACGATCACGCCGGCCCCGTTGAGCTTCGGAAGCATCGCCCTTGGCGCATCCGCGAACCTCTCGCTAACCGTACAGAATAACGGCAGCGCCGCCGTCACAAGCCTCGCGCTCGCGATCAGCGGCGACTACGCCGACACCGTTCCGTGCGCTGTCACGACCTTGTCACCTGGCGCAAGCTGCACCGTGCAGGTCACGTTTACACCAAGGGCCCTCGGCTCCCGTTCAGGCACTCTCACCGTCAGCAGCTCGGACCCCTCGTCACCCGCCCTCGTCCCGCTCAGCGGCAACGGCGTGCAGGGCGGCGGCGGCTTTGTCCTGACGGTCGATGGCAGCGCATCGTCCACGGTGACGGTCGCCAGCGGAGCGCCCGCAACGTATCACCTTACGCTGACGCCCAGCGGCGGCTACTCCGGCATGGTTACCCTAACCTGCGCGCCGGTCATCGCCGCTCAGTACGCCAGCTGTTCCCTGCTTCCGTCTTCGATTGCGCTCACCGGCACCGCACAGCTCGCGCTCGCGACGATCAACACTGTCAGTTCAATCGGCGGCAACGCTAGCTCAGCGTGGCCGCCCGGCAGGCCACTCGCAGTTCCCTTCGCTTGCCTCCTGGCTCCGGGTCTGTGCGTGCTTTGGAGGGGGCGCCGGAAACTTCGCCGGCGCATACCGCTGCTGCTCGCCCTTATTCTGGCAGCAGTGTCAATCACGGCTACAGGCTGCGGCGGAAACGGAAATCCCAACCTGCGCTACACTCCGGCGGGTACCTACCAGTACCAGGTCACGGCAACGTCCACCAGCGGAGTCCAGATTGCGCAGACGGTTACGCTAAATCTGGTCGTCACAGCACGCTAGACGAGCCGGCTGTTCGCCTCACCGGCACTTGCTCCACGATTTCAATCCCGAAACCTTGCAGTGCGGGGACATGGGTCGGCGTATTCGTGAGCAACTGAATCCTGCGGACTCCCAGGTCGGATAATATCTGGCCGCCCAACCCGATCTGGCGCAGCGTGCGCATGCTCTTGTCTTCACCGCGTCCGCGCATGTCGCGCTGAAACATGATGCGGTGCGGCATCACCGTGCGGTCCATCCCGAAGCCTCGAGTCCCGCTGTGCAGGTAGAGCAGCGCCCCGCGCCCAGCCTCCGCGATCATGCGCAGCGAGCGATCCAGCACCTCGCGATTGTCCGACCCAAGCAGCCCAAACACATCCTCGGCCAGTGAGTGTGTATGCACGCGCACGGGCACAGCTGCCTCACAGGTCACGTCTCCCATGACCAGCGCTACATGCGATTCGCCGTCGTCCATCTCATTTTCATAGGCGATCATGCGGAACTCACCATGCGTGGTAGGTAGCATCGCCTCCGCCACTCTGTGGATGTACCGTTCGTTGTGCAGGCGGTGCCTTATCAGGTCCGCGACGGTCACCATCAACAGGCCGTGCAGCTTGCAGAACTCGGCCAAGTCCGGTACGCGAGCCATCGTGCCGTCGTCGTTCATGATCTCGCAGATCACTCCGGCCTCGACTAGCCCGGCCATGCGGGCGAGGTCGACCGAGGCCTCGGTCTGCCCGGCTCTCACCAGGACGCCTCCCTTGCGGGCGCGCAGGGGAAAGATGTGTCCCGGCCGGGCGAGGTCATAGGCGGTAGAGCGTGAGTCGATAGCGACCCGGATAGTATGCGCCCGATCCGCCGCCGAGATGCCTGTCGTCACGCCCTCGCGCGCCTCGATACTCTCAGTGAAAGCGGTGCCGAATCGCGAGGTGTTCTCCTGCGTCATGGGTCCTAGCCGCAGATAGTCCGCGCGCGCCTCGGTGAGGGTCAGACAGATCAGGCCGCGGCCGAATTTCGCCATGAAGTTGATCGCCTCGGGCGTGACGAACTCCGCCGCCAGGGTCAGGTCGCCTTCATTTTCGCGGTCTTCATCGTCCACCACGACGACCATCTTGCCGACGCGTATGGCCTGGACCGCATCCTCGACTGAAGCAAAAACCGAACCCTGCCGCGCCATCGTAACCTCACCTTCGCTCGAAACGGAAACGCCGCCCCTCACAGGCGGCGTTGATCCTGACTCACTCGGCCACGCTACAAAGTTGACTCGATCTCAAATCCCCAAGCCTCCAGCAGCGCCTCCGGGATGTACTTCGAGTTCTTGTTTCTGCGCGCCCACTCCCTCAGGCGGGTGGAGCGGATGTATTGATCCGGAGTTAGCTTGAACTCTTTCACCACCTGCTCGAAGGAGGTGATGGTCGGAACCACCGGCCCAATCGGCTCGGGCTTGCCCCAGTTCGGGTTTCCACGACGCTTCGCCATATTCGCTCGAAATCCTTCAATTGAAATTAGTGTGTACACTACTCGCAATTCTCAATCTTAGCTCTATTCATGCAGCAAATCAACCTCACCCGGGGCACGCTGCCGGCGAACGCCCCTTGACTCAGCTCGTCGAAACAGAAGGAATCAGCAGGAGTTTCCCGGTAGTCGCGCGAGATTCGAGATCGCGGTGGGCCTGGGCGGCAGAGGCAAGCGGATAGGTGTGGGCGATGCGAAGTTTTAAGGACCCGTTTGCTACCCAGGTGAAGATGTCGCGGGCGCGCTGCTCGAGCTCCTCGCGGGTGGAGACATAGTCCTTGAGGGTAGGGCGGGTGATGTAGAGGGATCCCATGGTCGAGAGGCGGATGAGGTCGAAGGGTGGAACGGGGCCGGAGGCTCCACCAAAGAGAACGAGGGTGCCGCGGGGACAAAGGCAGCGCAGCGACGCTTCAAAAGTGGATTTGCCGACAGAGTCGTAGACGACGGGAAGACCTTGGCCTTGGGTGATCTGTTGGACACAGGTGATAATGTCTTCTTCTGTGTAGAAGATGACGTCGTCCGCCCCGGCTTCGCGGGCGAGAGCGGCTTTATCTTCGGTAGAGACGGTGGTGATGACGTGGGCGCCGAGGCGCTTGGCGAGCTGGATGAGGAGCAGCCCGGTCCCGCCGGCGCCGGCGTGGATGAACACCTTATCGCCAAACTGGGGAACGAAGGTGGAGTGCAAAAGATAATGCGCGGTCATGCCCTGGAGGATGGCGGCGGCGGCTTGCTGGGCCGTAAGGGACTCGGGGATGCGGATGAGGCGGGCAGCGGGGGCAAGGGCGAGCGTGGCGTAGGTGCCGGGGACACCGCACCACGCTACGCGGTCGCCGGGCTTGAAGCTCGAGAGGTCAGGGGCTACGTCAATGATGGTTCCGGCGGCCTCCTGGCCGAGAATGTAAGGGAGAGTGGCGGGGTAGCGACCTTCGCGGAAGTAGGTATCGATGAAGTTGACGCCCGAGGCTTCAATACGGA
>CAXTPN010000103.1:0-8723 GCA_964246125.1 uncultured Acidobacteriaceae bacterium | reverse complement strand
GTCCCTGGCGTCCCTACGCCCGCGTCGTCTACATCAACACCAGCCAGCCCGAAGACCTGAACCCCGCCGGCTGGAACAACTGGGGCAAGCCCGCCAACGAGTCCACCGCCTGGTTCGCCGAGTACGGCAGCACCGGCCTCGGCGCCCGCCCCGCAACCCGCGTCCTCTGGACCCACCCCCACAAGGAACCCGCCACCAAACAGTTCCTCCCCGCAACCTTCCTGCGCGGCAAAGACGACTGGAACCCCGAGGCCGCCGCCGCCCGCCTCCGGTAGAGCAACTCACATATTGCTAAAAAACACGTCTTTGTGAGCGAAGCGAAGAACCCCTGTATTTTGTCCTTGCCGTTCGGTTCCCGCAGCACCCTGACACAAATCTTCGCAAACACCTTGCTTCTTGTCGGACACTCGCATCCAACCTTCCGGGTCCCTTACGTTTTCATCCCAAACTGAATGGAGTTCCTCCATGCTGCTCATCATCATCCTCATCATCCTGATCTTTGGTTCCGGCTTCGGAGGCTACCGCATGGGCCCGGGCCTCGGTTACTATGGCGGCGGCGGCCTCTCCCTCATCCTCACCATCGTCCTCATCCTGCTTCTCCTGAAGCTGATCTAGCACCGTCGGAGGCCCGACGACCGATTCCTGTATGCTTCGACGGAAGGTTTTTGCTATTCGTTGAAACCCGCGTAGCTTTGATCGCTGACGCAACACAGGAGAGAACCATTGACTCATTCATTCTCGCGCCGCACCCGCGGCCCCCTGCGCGGGGGGGCGGCGGCGGCCGCCGCGTTACCCCGTGCCGCGGACGCATTCGCCGCCCAATCCCCCCAACCCACGCTCCGGACCTTCCCCCAGGGCTTCCTCTGGGGTTCGGCTACCGCCTCCTACCAGGTCGAAGGCGCCGTAAACGAGGACGGGCGCGGCCCCTCCATCTGGGACACCTTCTCCCATACTCCCGGCAAGACCCACAACGGCGACACCGGCGACGTAGCCGACGACTTCTACCACCGCTACGCCCAAGACATCGCCTTGATGAAGTCCCTCGGTATCACCGCCTTCCGCTTCTCCATCGCCTGGTCGCGCATCTTCCCGCAAGGCACCGGCGCGCCCAACCCCAAAGGCCTTGACTTCTACAACCGTCTCGTGGACGCCCTGCTCGCCGCCGGCATCCAGCCCTTCTGCACCCTCTTCCACTGGGATCTCCCCCAGCCCCTCGAAGACGCCGGCGGCTGGCAATCCCGCCGCACCTCCGAGGCCTACGCCGCATACGCCGGCTACGTCGCCAAGCATCTCTCCGACCGCGTCAGTCACTTCATGACAACCAACGAGCTCAGCACGTTTATCGAGCTCGGCTACGGCAACGGCGTCCACGCCCCCGGCCTCAAGCTGCCCCCGAAGGGCGTCGCTCAGGCCGCCCACTTCGCCATCCTCGCCCACGGCTTGGGCGTCCAGGCCATCCGCGCGAACGCAAAACCGGGCACCCAGGTAGGCCTCGCCGAAAACCCCGCCATCACCTGCCCCGGCGTCGAAAACGATCAGCATATACGCGCCGCCCACCTCGCCATGCGCGAGGAAAACGCCCGCTATCTCACCGCCATCCTCGAAGGACGCTACACCGACCGCTATCTCGCCCGCCTCGGCACCGATGCTCCCCAGTTCACCCCCGAGGACATGCGCGCCATCGGCTCGCCGCTCGACTTCGTCGGCATGAACTGCTACCAGCCCACCTGGGTTCGCGCCGATAGCTCCCCGCAAGGCTACGCCGTGATCCACCCTCCCGCCTCCTACCCCCATATGGCCTCACCCTGGCTCTTCATAGGCCCCGAAGCTCTTTACTGGGGGCCACGCCTCATCCACGAGCTATGGAAGCCCAGAGCCATCTACGTTACGGAGAACGGCTGCTCCTCGGACGACGTCGTCGACGCCAACGGCCAGGTCCTCGATACCGACCGCACTATGTTCTTGCGCAACTACCTCTCGCAGCTTCAGCGCTCCATCGCCCATGGTTCGCCCGTCCGCGGTTACTTCCTCTGGAGCCTCCTCGACAACTACGAGTGGGCCGACGGCTACGAAAAACGGTTCGGCATTACCTATGTCGACTTCAAGACCCAGAAGCGAACCCCCAAACTCAGCGCCGACTTCTACAAAGCCACCATCGCCCAAAACGCCGTCGCCTGATGGGGTTTAGCCACAGCGCCCGTTGACACCCCTTGCGTGATCGGACTAGATGGAAAGAAGTTTGCCGGCCCCGCCGCAGCACACCACCTTCTGCTCAAACCTCAAGATCAAAGTCCGGGTAGTGTTTTAATTTGAGTTGCTCATCTTTGGTAGCTGTAATCAATATGCTACTCATTCAACCGACCGCTTCTTCTGCTAGCCTTAGCTGCGCGATTGAAGGCTTTAGCTCATCAGGAGTTGCGCGCACCCAAAGCATAGCCGCTCGCGTGTCCCCATCATGTGCTTGGGCCGCCCTTCTGGACGCGGCTTAGGCTGACTGGGCATGCGAAACTCCTAGAGTATTAAGGCCTGCACGGCTTTACGGGGGTACTGCCGCCCGGGCCACCGGGAGGCTTTATCGTGTGGGTTAGACAATGCCTTTACTTGCCTGCGCACGATTACCCGGGGCACCCCGGCAGCCAGTAGCGGTTTAGTCCTGCGAGTAAACCACGCAACTGTAACCCGCAATCCCGACATTCCCGCTGCGCGGCATCTCGTTCAGAGCGGGCCCGCTGGCCTCCGTGTCGAAGCTGTTGAAGTTTCCAAAGAACTCGTCATACGCGCCCGCGTCGCTGTTGAAGCGCACCCGCCACATCCCGCCTTGCGGGAAGCCGATCACATAGCTGGGGTAGGACTGGCCGGAGAAGTTGCACACCACCACCACGTCGTCGCCCGCGCCGCCCTGGTCCCAGCGATGGTAGACGAGCACGTTATCGGATGAAACCGGCAGCACATGCACATTGGCTCCCCGCAGCCCGCGCGTGTTGTTGAACCAGTTGCGGCGCAGGCGGATGAGGTCGCGATACAGGTTTCGGATGCCGGCAAACTGGACGCGCAGACTCCAGTCGATGGGCTTGGGGTCGGGGTGGCCGCTGTTGGGGAATCCGGCCCACTCCAGGAACTCCTGCCCCTGAAAGATCATGGGGATGCCGGGGGAGGTCATCAGGATGGCCGCCGCCAGCGTCGAACGCTTCTTTGACGCCCAGCTATCGGAGGCGCCCGGCGCGATCAGGTCGGGAATCCGGCCGCCGCCCTGCCCGGGATCGTCGCGGTCGTGGTTCTCGCTATAGAGGATGGACCTGAATGCGCCCGCGCCGGAGATCTTCGCGATGGCTCCGCCCAGGTTGCCGACCGGCCGCCCCGCGTCATCGGGCGGCAGCACCGCGTTGCGCAAGCTGTAGCAGAAATCGTTGTTCCACTGCGCGCCGAAGCCGAACCCGTCCGCTTCCACCGGAGCCGTGATGGCGTCCCACCCCTGCAGATCTTCGGCAATGGTCAGCTTCCATCCCTGCGAGGCCTGCACGGTTTGGTTGATGCGCTGCAGCAGTGCCTTGCCGTCCGGCAGGTCCGCCTCGATGGTCCCGCCCACCTGGACGCCGCGGATGTTGACGACGGAGTCGAAGCGCAGGCCGTCCACGAAGCGGTTCTGCATCCAGCGCATCACATTGTCGAGCAGGTACTGCACCACCTCCGGGCGGCCGAAGTCGAAGCGCGTATGCGCGTAGTCCGTGTGCGCACGGTAGTCCTCGTAGAAGTAGATGCCGCCTTCGGTCGGCGAGCCATCGGGATAAGGGCATACGCCGCCCGGTGTGAACCAGCCGTCGAACTGCCACAGATCGGTGTTGCCAAGGTGGTTGTAGACCACGTCGAGGATGACGGCGATCCCCAGTTCATGCGCCCGGTTGACGAAGTCGCGAAAGGCGTCCGGGCCGCCGTAGGTATCTTCCACCGCGAAAATGTAGCCGGGGTTGTAGCCGCTGGAAGTCAGCGATTCGAACTCGCCCAGCGGCATAATCTCGATGGCATTGATGCCCATGTCCGCCAGGTCGGGCAGCTTTGCGAGCGCGGTATCGAGCGTCCCCGCGGAGCCATCCGGCGCGGTCGAAAAGGTGGGGATGTGAAGCTCGTAGATGACGGCTTCGTTCCAGTTTGGAGTTTTGTAGCCGCTCTCTTCGTAGCCTGTGTCGCTGGACGCGATCAGCGCGTTCATCCCGTCGGCGGTGCGCTGAATCGAGCGGGCATAGGGGTCCATGCGTCGGCCCTGATTCGGAGCGCCGGGGATGTAAAACAGGTACGCCTGCCCCACTGTTGCGCCAGGCATATCAACCGACCAATAACCGCTATCTCCATCGGGGGCCAGCGGATTCGCCGCGATATTCCAGCCGTTGAAGTCGCCGATGACGAAGACGGACGGAGCGAACTTCGCCCACACCCGGAAGCTGAATCCTCCCGCATACGGAATAGCGCCCATTCCCCGGTTTGCGGACGAGACAGGCCCTGGAGGCGGGCCGGGAAGAGTAGTGGAAGTTCCCATGGAAGGCTTTTCCTCAAAAAGCTCTTGAATGATGAAGGGGCCTGGAAATCAGTTAGTTGTCACTCATTATGCACGGGAACATGCGCTTATCCAACGCGTGAAGGATTTTCGGCAGGAACCTTCGTGTTCCGGCTCAAAACCCTCGTCTTGCGCGAGGTCCTAGCGCGCTCGCTGGCATGGTCGATCTTCTTCCAGAAACCTGCGAAATAATCTACCGCCGAGATGACACTGACGCACGTCATCCAGTAGATGGCTGTAATCGCGATCAGGTGGACTGCTACAACGAACCCTCCGTGAAACTGCGGGAACCACAACCAATAATCCCACCGGTGCGCCAGGATGGCAGCCACCACGCTGACGATCTGGATGACTGTCTTTAACTTGCCGATCTCGCTGGCGTCGATCGTGAACCCTTCGCTGGCCGCGATCGACCGCAACCCGCTGACCAGAAACTCCCGCCCAATGATCAGCACGGCGATCCACGGGGGCACGATGCGCGGGTTGTAGGCGACCAGGATAATGTACGCGGCGGTCACCATCAGTTTGTCCGCCAGCGGGTCCAGCAGCATGCCGATGGTGGTGATCTGCTGCCGCTTCCGCGCCAGGTAGCCATCGAGCCCGTCCGTGATGCTCGCCGCGATGAACAGCGCGGACGCAGCCAATTCCTGCTCCCCATGCCCTCCGCGCATGGGCGAGTGCGGGCTAAGAAACCAGATCAGCAGAGGCACGCTCGCAATGCGGCTCATCGTGATGGAGTTAGGAAGATTCATTAGGTTCAGGCCGTTCCGGGAGCGGGGTTTAGAGTCATTCCCGAAACGCGCGTGCAGACATAAGCATTCTGACACATCCCCCATGTGGGCCGTTCCCAAGCCCTTCACGCGCATGGTAGAGTTCAACCTGTTCGCGGCCAAGCCATACAGCGAAGCGGTACCCCCATGTGCTCTACACGCGATCTCCTGAAGCGTTTCGCATCTATTTCGGTTCGCTTTGGGCTGATGTTCAGTCTGGCGTTCTCTGCACCGGCCCAAAACTTCGCGCAGCCCAAAGTCATCCTTACCGGCAACTGGCCAGTCGCCATCTACACCGCCGACGTCAATGGCGACGGTTACCCGGATCTCATCTACATCGACCAGGGTGCCACCTCGCAGGCCTCCACGACGCATGTGCTTCTTAACGACGGCAACGGCAACTTCACCCCGTTTGCCACGCTCGCCACTGCCGGTACTTCCGTCGCGATCGGTGACTTCGACGCAGACGGAATCCTGGACATCGCCTTCCTTGGCTACAACCCGGTACTCAACGCCGGAGTACCTGTAAACGTCTATAAAGGTCTTGGCGGCGGCTCGTTTGCACAACAGACGTATCAATATGGGCTGCTGCCAACGTCCACTCATTACAACTTCGCATACCTTCGGGCAGCTCAATTCGCCTCCGGTGGACACGTCTTCTTCCTTGCCGAAGATACGGCCAACAACGTACTGGACATCATGTGGTCTGCGCCGCCGACATTGTCTTTTCTCAGCCTGCAAGTCCTTTCCCTGCCGGATGGATCAGGCCCAATCACTCTTACCGACTTGAACGGTGACGGCATCGCCGACGTGATCGTCAACGGAATCTCCGGCACATCCGCGCAGATATTCCTCAACTCTCCCGTCATTGGGCTGCCAAGCACTCCGACCACTCGTTTCGCCGGCACCTCCGGCGTCCATTCCCTTCTCGTACAGGACGTGAACAACGATGGCATCCCCGACCTCATCGTCGAAGGCGCGGCCGGCCACATTGACGTCTTCCCCGGGAACGGCAACGGCACCTTCCAGTCCGCGTCCATCGGCGGCACCGGACCGCTGGACGGCACAACCGGCAACGGAGGGCGCCTGATTGTCGCCGCCGACCTGAACCACGACGGACTGTTGGACGCCCTCACGGTAACTCCCGCGGGCGTCTCCACCCTGCTCGGGCAAGGCACACAGTACCTGGGACTGAAGGGAATCTACAATGCAGGGCCAACTGGAGGATCAGGCCACCCCTCCTACGTTATCGCCGACTTCAACCACGACGGCGTGCTTGACCTTGCGGTCGACTCGCCCGAAGGCATCGCCATCCTGTTCGGCGTGGGCGATGGAACATTCCAAACCTCCCGCGCCTTCGCTGCAGGAGCCCCCGCCATGTCCTCCGCCCTTGGAGCCTTCACCGCCTCCGGCCACCTCGATGCCGTCGTCTCCATCAACTCCGCACAGGCACAACTCATGCTTGGGCAAGGGGACGGAACCTTTCACTTCCAATCCGCTATCGCCGCACCGAACGCTCCCAAGCCAGTTAACAATCTGGCGGCGGCTGCGGGCTTGTGGAGTTCTGTAGCAGTCGCAGACTTCAATGGCGACGGTAACCTGGATTTTGCCCTTACGCCTGACGGACCTGGCTCATTGTTCTCCAGCCAAGCACCCAATAACCCGCCGCTCTATTTTGAGTTCGGTCATGGCGACGGCACCTTCAACGTTGCCGGCTATAGCGTAGCTTCACTCGCCTCCTCAACGTCTAGTTTTTCCCATGGAACCAGCGTGGTCAGCAGCAACATCGGCGCAGGTGACTTGCCAGCGTTGATCAGTCTCGATCCCTACCAAGTGGGGACAATTTCGCAATCGAACGGTTCTCTCACAGCCACCGCGCTCGCACCTGTCACCGATCCCCACGCGCACAACTTCTTGGCTGCCGGAAACCTTCACGGCGGCACCCTTCCCGACCTCATCGTCCAAGACGAAGGCTCGCTCAAGCTCTACCCGAACAGTGCCACCGGCTTCGCGGCCACTCCTGTAGGCGATCTAGCGGTCGACGGCTCACTCACCACACCCGGCCGCGCCGTCGCGCCCGTCCTAAGCCCCACCTTCGGCGGCGTTGTCCCGACCTCCGCCGGAGGTCTCGGCTTTCCTGCCGCCATCGGCTCCATGGTCATCGCGGATATTGACGGTGACGGCAACAACGACCTCCTCGTTGCCTACGACAACATGGCCGCGGACCACACCGCGCCCGATCGGAGCGCCGCTCCTAACTACATCTACATCTGGTACGGCAGCGGTGGCGGCAAGTTCCTCGCCACGGGTAGGCATCCCGTAAACCCCCTCATCCTCACTCCCCAGCGCAACAACTACCAACTCGCCATCGTCGACATCAACGGCGACAAAATACCCGATCTCATCATGTGCGATGGCTACGTCATCACAGTCGCCTATGGAGTAGGCGATGGCACCTTCGGCTCGGAGAAGCACTTCCTAGGTGGCCAGGGTATCAACACCATTTCGGTGGGCGACGTTAACGGCGACGGCGTGCCCGACCTTGTTCTGGCCAACGGCGGAGCCGTCCTCACCAATCCTGTCGCTAACCACGAGATCCTCGCCATCAATCCCGACGTGAACACCGGCGGCATCACCGTTCTCGCCAACCAAACCGCGCAAGCAATGCCGCGCACCCCCACCTCGCTCTCCCTCCTCCTCTGCGTGGATGCGCCCGGCTCGAACTTCCCGTGCGCCAATCCGCTCGGCAACACACCGCTGATCTCTCCCATAACGATGTACTACGGCCAGACGCTGGATGGGGTAGCCATCGAATCCGCTACAGACCTCACCGGCACAATCACCTTCTTCGACGGCACCCGGGTGTTCTGTACCATCAACGCCAACTTGACCGGGGTTGGCCCCAGTGGAAACGCCTGCCCAAACAACTCCGGAAACTTTCACGCGGGTAGCCGCACTGTAGACGCTGTTTACTCGGGCGACTCCAACTTCGCGCCCTCAACCTCAAATTCCATCGCGGTCACCGTCTTTCCAGACATCACCACCGCAGCCATCGCTTCCTCTCTCAACCCCGCCAACTTGGGTCAGGCCGTCACCTTCACCGCAGCCATCACCGGCAACTTCGCCATCCCTACCGGCACCGTCACCTTCTTCGACGGCTTCCAGCCCATTGGCCACGCGACGCTGGACGCGACGGGTACCGCGACCCTTACCACGTCTACCCTTGCTGTCGGCAGCCACCTTATCACCTTCTCCTACGGCGGTACATCGGACTTCAACCCAGCGACGAGTAGCTCCATCTACGAGATCATCAATCCCGCTCTGCCCGCGCCCACCACCACCTACCTCGTCGCCATCGGCCCCTCCACCATCTGCTGTTGGAGTAACGCCAGGAATCCAGACAC
>CAXTPN010000102.1:7095-8767 GCA_964246125.1 uncultured Acidobacteriaceae bacterium | reverse complement strand
GACGGACATATCGCGCAGGCCCATGAGGGACATGTGGAGGGTGCGGGGGATGGGGGTGGCGGACATGGCGAGGACGTCGATGGAGTTGCGGAGGGATTTGAGGCGCTCCTTGTGGCGAACGCCGAAGCGCTGCTCTTCGTCGACGACGAGGAGGCCGAGGTCCTGGAACTTGAGGTTCTTGGCGAGGATGGCGTGGGTGCCGATCAACACGTCGATCTTGCCTTGCTCGGCCTGCTCGGCGATGACGGTCTTCTCCCTGGCGGTGCGGAACCGAGAGAGCATCTCGACCTTGACGGGGAAGTTCGCGAAGCGGCGCTTGAAGGACTCGAAGTGCTGGAAGGAGAGGACGGTGGTGGGGGTGAGGACGGCGACCTGCTTGCCATCCTGCACGGCCTTGAAGGCGGCGCGCATGGCGACTTCGGTCTTGCCGTAGCCGACGTCGCCGCAGCGCAGGCGATCCATGGGCTGGGTCGATTCCATGTCGCGCTTGATGTCGGCGATAGCGGCGAGCTGGTCATCGGTTTCGGTGAAGGCGAAGGCATCTTCGAACTCGCGCTGGAGGTTGTTGTCGGGGGAGAAGGCGTTGCCTAGCGCGGCTTTGCGGGCGGCGTAGAGCTTGAGCAGCTCGGCGGCCATGTCGGCCATGGCTTTCTTTACGCGAGCCTTAGTCTTTTGCCAGGCCTGCGAGCCTAGCTTGTTGAGGACCGGGGCGGGGCCGGTCTCGGTGGAGCGGTACTTCTGGATTAGGTCCAGGCGGGTAAGGGGGACGTAGAGTTTGGCTCCTTCCGCGAACTCGAGGATCATGAGTTCGAGGGTGTTGCCGGAGTCTTCGTCGAGGACGCGGAGGCCGCAGTATTGGGCTATGCCGTGTTCTACGTGGACGACGTAGTCTCCTACGGCTAGGTCGCGGAAGTCGGAGATGAAGGCGGCGGTTTTGGATTTGCGGGTGGCGGGGCGGGCGGTGATGTCGGCTTCGTCGGTGAGGTCGTTGGCTCCAAAGAGGACGATCTGGCTGAGCCCACTCATCGGCGGTGAAGCTGCCGATGAATGGGGCACAGAGTTATAGAGGTCGAGGACCTGGACGCCGTTGCTGATGGGGACGCGGACGATGACGGGGGTGCCGGTGGCTCCGGCGAGGTAGCTGGACTCGGAGTAGATGGTTTCAGAGCCCGCGCTCATGTTGCGGGAGCCGAGGCGGTAGGGGACGCGGTACTCCTGCAGGAGGCCGGCGAGCCGTTCGACCTCGCCCTGATTCGGCGCAGTCAGAAGGACTCGCGCCTCCTGCTTAATGAGCGTGTTGATCGCGTCGATCAGCGCGGGGACCGCGCCATGAAAGCGCATGGTCGGGCGCGTATGAAACTCGATCTCCGACAGACCGCTGCGATCCGCATCCAGCACGTCGACCGCGCCGAGTTGGTCCAGATCCGCTCCCGGAAGCTTCTGCAGCGCGTCGTCCAGCGACCAGGGGGAGAGATAGATGTCCTCGGGGCGGATGAGATTTCCGATGCCGGAGCGCTCGTGACGCTGCTCGACCTTGTTCCACCAGCGCTCGCCTTGATTTTTGATCATGGCGGGCTCTTCGACGAAGACGCGCTTGCCCGGCCCGAGCAAGTCGAGCAGCGTCTTGCCGGCACCGGCGACGGGGGCGAAGAACTCCCAGCCCGGAAAGACC
>CAXTPN010000102.1:0-7085 GCA_964246125.1 uncultured Acidobacteriaceae bacterium | reverse complement strand
CAGTCGCCTCGCCGGTCCGCGTCGCGACGTGCGTTTGCAACTCGGCCGGCGTCTCGCCGCCTTCGAGCTGCGCCCCCGCCGCGGTGCCCGAGCGCGTAAGCCGCGCGTTGATCGCCTCGAGCACCTTTTCGGTAATCGGAATCTCGGTTAGCGGCAGCAGCAGCGCGGAATCGAGCGAACTTTGGCTGCGCTGGGTTTCGGGGTCGAACTTGCGGATGGATTCGATCTCGTCGCCGAAGAAGTCGATCCTCACCGGCCTGTCCATCTCCGGAGAATAGACATCGAGGATGCCGCCGCGCAGCGTCAGTTGGCCGGGCATCTCGACGACGTCAACCCGGGTGTAGCCGACTGAGAGGAGATGCTCGACCAGCATGTCAGGCAGGTATTCCTCGCCAACCTTGAGGGCCAGCGCGAGCGCGGAGTAGAAGTCGGAGTGGAAGAGCTTGAGGCAGGCCGCTTCGACCGGCGCGATGACCAGCCGGACGGGATGCACGCCGCGCGTGCCGGAGGCGATCTTCCACAGGGTGGCCGCACGGGTCTCCTGGATCTCGGGGTGGGGGGAGAGGTTTTCAAACGGCAGCACGTCGTGGGCGGGTAGACGCACGATTGCGGCGGGGTCGAGCGCGCCGGTAAGATCGCATGCCGCGAGCACAGCCTGGTGGAGCGCCTCGGCGGCTTTGTTATCCGCCACCAAGACGAGCGACGGCGCGGGCGTGCTTTGCACGAAGAACGGCAGGTAGAGCGCGCGACCAGTAAAGGTCAACCCCGCGACGCGGCGGCGGCCCTGCCCATGCTCAAGATGGCGACGCACGCGGTCGTAGGAATCGGAGTGTTTTAGATCCGCGAGCAGATCGCGGACGAAGGGGAGGATCATGCTTTCTCCAGTTTATCTCCGCCAGAGCAAAATCGAGACTTCCGGGGGCGTTTGCGCGTCGATGTAAACTCAGACACCGGACATGTGAGAGCACGCGATGCTTGGGAGCGGCCCTGCACGTTCAGGCGAAACAGGAATCGATCTGCGAGGCGAAGAGCAATGACGAAGAGAATGCGTTTGGCGAGTGTAGCGGCGGCGGTTGTGGTTCTGAATTATGCGGTGGCGCAGACGACCGGCTATCAGAAGCCGCCCGCCGCGATTGAGCAGCTGCTGGACGCGCCGGAGACGCCGTCCGTGACGCTCTCACCCGATCGTGCGACCATGCTGATCGAGCAGCCAGCCACGTTCCCCACGATTGCGGATGTAGCGCAGCCGCGGTACCGCCTGGCTGGGATTCGGTTCAACCCTGCTGCCAACGCGCCCGCGGGCAGCGGCGACAGCTATATGGTCGGATTGAAGTTGCAGCCGTTCGCGGGTGGCTCGCCCAAGGCAATCGCCGGGCTGCCTGCGAAGCTGAAGGCAACTAACACCGGTTGGTCGCCGGACAGCAAGCACATTGCCTTCGTACAGCGTGTCGATGCGTCCGCGGCGGGCGGCGCGGGACTCGAGTTGTGGACGATCGACGTGGCCGCGGCGCAGGCGCGTCGTGTGGGCACGATGAAGCTGAACGCGGTGCTCGGCGCGCCCTGCGCCTGGCTGCCGGATAGTGCGTCCATGATCTGCCGGGTGGTGCCGGTGCGCGGTCCCGCGCCCAAGATCAGCGACGTACCGGCCGGGCCGAACGTAGAAGAAAACCTTGGCAAGGCGACCCCCGCACCCACCTACGAAGACATGCTGAAGACGGCGCAGGACGAGGACCTTTTCGAGTACTACGCGACCGCGCAGCTCGCGGTGGTGCCGCTTTCCGGTCCCATGAAGATGCTGCCGGTCAAGGGTCTGATCGCCGCGTCGCGGCCTTCGCCGGACGGTGAGTATGCTCTGGTGGATGTGCTGCATCGTCCCTTCAGCTTCACCGTTCCCTATGAGCGCTTTCCGCGGCAGACAAGGATTGTGGCGCTCAAGGCGGCCCCCGGCAAGGACCTCTTCGACCGGCCGCTGGTCGACAATCTGCCCATCTCACGCGATGCGGTCGAGCCCGGCCCTCGCGACTACCAGTGGCGCAGTGATGCTCCCGCGACCGTGGTCTGGGTCGAGGCTGCCGACGGCGGCATCCCCAACCAGAAGGCCGCCATCGCCGACCGCGTCGTCGCATTGGCCGCTCCCTTCGCAGGCCAGGGGCAGACGATCTTTGAAGCGTCCATGCGCGTTTCGCGCGGAGGCTTCGGCGGCGCGCGCGGCATCGAGTGGGGCAATGACCATCTCGCCATCGTCACCGAGTCCCGCTTTGCAGATCGCAAAACCCAGATTGTCGTCTTCGATCCCTCCTCGCCCGGCAAGACCACGACCCTCTACGCGGGCTCATCGCAGGAGCGTTATAAGAATCCCGGCCGCCCCTTGACCGTGATGAACGCCAGCGGCCATCCGGTGCTGAAGCTGACTGGGGACGGCCAAGGCATCTACTTTAGCTCGCAGGGCGCGTCTCCCACCGGCGACCGCCCGTTCCTCGCGATCATGCCTGTAACCGGCGGCGAGGAAAAAATTCTGCTGCGCTCGGCGGACCCCTACTACGACGAGCCGGTCGCCCTGCTCTCGGACGATAAAGCGCTAATCCGCCGCGAGAGCGCGACCCTCTCGCCCAACTACTTCGCGGCGTCGCTTAGCGGTGCCGGCACCCCGGTGCAGCTGACCAACTTTGCCTCGCCCTACGCCGGCATCAACATGCCCACTAAGCAGTTGCTCAAGTACAAGCGCGACGACGGTGTGGACCTGACCGCGACCCTGTGGGTTCCGGCCGGCTATGACAAGTCGCAAGGTCCGCTGCCGACCTTGATGGAGGCTTATCCCGCCGAATTCAAGACACGCAGCGCGGCCAGCCAGGTTGCGGGCTCGCCCAATCGCTTCCCGCGCGTCAACTGGGGTTCGGCGGTGTATTTCACGCAAACGGGCTATGCAGTGCTGGAGAACGCCACCATCCCGATCATCGGCGAAGGCGACGCGCAGCCCAACGACACCTACGTCGAGCAACTGGTCGCGGGCGCGAAAGCCGCGGTCGATTATGGCGTTTCGCTGGGCGTCGTCGATCCCAAGCGCGTCGCTGTGATGGGCCACAGCTACGGGGCCTTCATGACCGCGAATCTGCTGGCCCACACCAGCATGTTCCGCGCCGGCATCGCGCGCAGCGGCGCCTACAACCGCAGTCTGACGCCCTATGGATTCCAGAACGAGGAGCGCACCTACTGGCAGGACCCCGAGGTCTACTTCAAGATGTCGCCCTTCAGCTATGCGGACAAGATCAAGACACCGTTGCTGATGATCCACGGCGAGGCCGACGACAATACGGGCACCTATCCGATTCAGAGCGAGCGCTTCTATGCAGCGCTTAAGGGCCAGGGCGCTACGGTGCGCTTGGTCTTCCTGCCGCTCGAGGCGCATCACTACGTCGCGCACGAAAGCCTGCAGCATATGCTGTGGGAGATGAACCGATGGCTCGACACCTATGTGAAGCCGCAGGTCTCGCCCATGCAGAAGACGGCCGAGCAGTGATATGTGCCCGGAGCGTGCGCTCCGGCGCGCGCGCCCGCATCTGAACCTCTGCGAGGAGACATGTGGGCGCGAAGGTAAGAGTTTTTCTGAACGCGAAATCGGGTGGCGCGCAGGCGGACGCTGCGGGATTGAAGGCGATGTTCGCCATGCATGATTGCGCCTGCGAGGTGACGGAGTTGGACGCCGCGGTCGACTTGGCGGCGCTGGCAAAGAGCGAGCCTGAGGACGTGGCCTTTATCGCGGCCGGAGGCGACGGTACGGTGAACTGCGTCGCCGCGATAGTGGTGGGCACCGGGCGCAAGATGGGCGTGCTGCCGGTTGGCACCCTAAACCACTTCGCGAAGGACCTCAGGCTGCCCGGCGAGCTTGAAGCAGCGGTGGCGGTAGCAGCCGGCACCGCGACCAGAGCCGTCGATGCCGCCGAAGTGAATGGGCGCATCTTCGTCAACAACTCCAGCCTCGGCGTCTATCCGCTGATGGTGCTGGATCGCGAGCGCATGAAGCGCGGCGGACTGAACCGCTGGGCGTCCCTGGTGTTCGCATCCCTGAAGTCCTTCGTTCGCTTCCACCGCCTGCGCGTGGAGGTGGAGAGCGATGGAGCGACTCAGCGCTCGAAGACCCCGTTCCTCTTCGTGGGCAACAACGAATACTGCCTCGAAGGCTCGCGCATCGGCAAGCGTGAACGACTCGATGGGGGCGAGCTGTCGCTGTATCTCGCGCACGGAATCACCCGCGCAGGGATACTGCGGATGGTCTTTGCCGCGCTGCTGGGCCGGGTCAAAGAGGTGCCGGAGTACGAGGAGTTGAAAGCCAGGCAATTAAGCGTCATGGTACGCAAACGCCTCCTGCGCGTATCGCTCGACGGCGAGGTGAAGCGCATGGCTCCGCCTCTGCTTTACAAAATTCTTCCCGGATCGCTGCATGTGCTGTGCCCGGCCAAGGAGGACGCATGAGAACTCTCGCGCACATCTCGGACGTACACTTCGGCCGCGAAGACCCGGAGATTGTGATCGGCTTGCAGGAAGCTGTCGCTGCCGCGAAGCCGGATGTGATCGTCGTCTCGGGCGACCTGACGCAGCGCGCGAAGAAGCGCCAGTTCCGCGCGGCGCGTGCGTTTTTGCGCGAGCTGCCCGACGTGCCGCGCATCGTCGTGCCCGGCAATCACGACGTCTCCGCAACTAACCTCCTGGAGCGCGCGTTGCGTCCGCTGGACCGCTACAAACGCTATATCACGCAGGACCTTTCGCCCTTCTACGACGATGCGGAGATCGCCATCGCGGGCATCAACACGGTCAGGATCGGCGCGGTCAAGAACGGCCGCATCAACACTCGGCAGATGAAGCTCGCCTGTGAGCAATTCGGCCGTGCAGCCAGCGACGCCGCGCGCATCGTTGTCATGCATCACCCCATCGACATGGCCGAAGACGACTTTAAACACGAGTTGGTCGGCCGATCCGCCGCCGCAATGCAGGAGTTCGCGCGCTGCCGCGTCGATCTTTTTCTCTCCGGCCACCTGCACTCCGGCCTGACTATCTCGACCAGCGCACGCTATCGGTTGCCCGGGTACAGCGCCGTGGTCGCGCATGCAGGCACCGCTATTTCCACGCGCACGCGAGGCGAGGCCAATGCCTGGAACCTCATCCACATCGCGGAGCCCGGCTCGGCCACGAAGACGATTGAGGTGCAGGAGATGACGTGGAGCGTGACCAAGAACGGCGCGCGCTTTAAGGCCGGGCGCACAGAACGTTATGTCAAAAGCTCCGACGGCTGGGACTTGGCAAAGCCCTAGACCTCCACCTGCCCCATGCCCTGTCGATCATCAACACCGCGCCAAGCCATAGCGCACCCGTCAGCCAGCCCGCCGCTACGTCGGTCGGGTAGTGCATGCCCAGGTAAATGCGGCTTATCCCGATCCCCAGCGGCATCAGGATCGCGAGCACCAGGATGGTGATGTGCCGCCGCACACTGGCGGCATCGTGGAGTGCGATATAAGCCAGCGTCCCATAGAGGACCACGGAGAACAGCGAATGGCCGCTCGGGAATGAAAACGTATGCTGATCCCCAATGGACCACGGCACCAGCGGACGCGCGCGATGGAAGTGCTGCTTTAGAGCCTCGTTCAGCGCAAACGCGCTGGTGATCGCCCCGCCAAGCAGAACTGCGGAGTGGTCGTCGCCGCGCAGTGCCAGATACACCATTGACAGCGCGAGCGCCGTGGCAAAGATTTTGATCGCCCCCACCCAGGTCAGGGCCAGCATCACATGTGTCAGCCAGGGGTTGCTCCACGCGTGAACCCATGCCTGCACCGCGAAATCGAAGCGCTGAAAAGCCGGTCGGCCCAGCCGGCTGTGCAGTAGCGTGAGCAGCAGCAGCGTCACTCCGGTACTCAGTGCGATGATCAGTAAGGCGGTGCTGTAGAAACGCAGGCGAGGGCTCATGAACTATGCTCGATGATGCCAGATACGAACGTGCGCGGCCACTCGCCTTGCCGCCATTGGCGTTTTAGCGGATGCTGGAAGCATGAGGAACGTCTTCGATTCGCGCCTTCGCTTTTTGCCGGTCTGGTTGCTTGCCTGCGGCTTCGCGCTCACAACCGCCGCCCAGACGGTTGCCCCGCCGCGCCCGACCAGCACGCCATACTCCGGTGACCTCTCCATCTTCGAGTCGCCGGATCGCGATAAGAAGCTTGGAATCGACCGCGTGATGAACCTGCTTGAGATTAAGCCGGGCAAGACGGTAGCTGACATCGGCGCGGGCTCCGGCTGGTTCACCGTCCGCGCCGCCCGCCGCGTTGGCCCGGCCGGCACGGTCTTCGCCGAGGACATCAATGCGGACGCGATCCAGTACATTGACGCGCGCGCCCGCAAGGAGCAGTTCGCGAACGTCCACACGGTCCTCGGGGTGCCTGACGACGCGAAGCTGCCACTGGCGAGCGTCGACGCCGTTCTGATGTTGAAGGTCTATCACGAGATCGCGCGGCCGGTCGCGTTCATGCAGGCGCTGCGCGCGTCGCTGCGGCCCGGTGCTCGTGTGGGCGTCATCGACCGCAACGGCAACGGCAGCGGCACCGACCACGGCCTGCCGCAACGGGTCCTTGAGCGGGAGATGAGCGAGGCCGGATTTCGGAAAGTCGCCATGTACGACTTCACCAAGAAAGACGGTCAGGATTACTTCGTGATCTTCGAGGCAAAGCCCTGATACCGGCAGATTGATGCAGACAGTCTGATAATGTTCAGACGCCTGGAAGGCGGGCGCCAGAGTAGACTGCGATGGGGGACCCTTCGGCAAGCAGAATGCTGTGGGGTGGCTGGGTATTGAGCGAGGCGAAGGCGGGGCCGTAGAGAGCGGCGAAGTCGGCACGGATTTCATGGCTGAGGATGGGGTAGGTGCGCCAGCGGGGGTGCTCGACCTGGTACTGGGAGGTTGCGCCGCGGGTGCGTTTGGTGAACCCCCAGTAGTGCTCGGTGATGAAGTCTTCGATGGTGTCTACGCGGATGGGCTGGGGGGCGGGGGTGGTTTCGACCCACATGGAGTGCCAGAAGCCGCGATAGTTCCAGTCGTATTGAAC